>JBFHFJ010000105.1:0-10007 GCA_041583655.1 Haliea sp.
ATGTTCTGCAGCGTGCTGGCGGCCAGCGCCAGCGGCAGGGTTACCAGCACGCTGGCGGCAACGATGGCGGCCAGCGCGATATTGACACTGGAGGTCAGCGGCAGGACCAGCAGGAAAGGGCACACGCCCAGGCTCGCGTAGCAGGCCAGGCGCAGGGGGTAATCCACCATCCCGCGCGCAGCCATCCAGCGCCCGATCACCGGCCCGCTGAGCACGCCCGCAGACCCCGACAGCAGCGCGATGAAACCGTAGCGCAGGCCTGCTTCCTGTACACTGAGATCGAAGGTCCGCACCAGGTAACTCGGCACCCAGGCCTGCAGGCCGTAGAGCACGATCACCAGCAGGGGAACACCGACGAGGAGCGCGGCGTAGATGCTGGCCTGGCTCATCAGGACCTGGACGATCCCGACCGGCGCCTGGCCGGTCTCCCCCGCGGCGGCAGCGGCAGGATGCAGCGATGACTGCATGCGCGCAGGTTCCATGACCCGCAAAAACAGCAGTGCGACCAGCACGCCCGGCGCACCCACCACCATAAAGGTCACCTGCCAGGGCTTCAGGTCCCCGACCAGCGGCAGGCTGACAACCGCGACATCCGCCATCATTCCCATCAGGGCGCCGCCCAGAATCATCGAGAACCCCGCCCCGAGGTAGGGCCCCATGAGGAAAACGCTGATCGGAAAGCCGCGCCGCTCCGGCGGGAAGTAGTCCGCCATCATGGACCAGGCCGCCGGCGTCAGCGCCGCCTCGCCCATGCCCACCGCGGCGCGCGCCGCGAACAGTTGCCGGAAGCTGTTGGCGAGACCACAGGCGGCGGTGGCCAGGCTCCAGAAGAGCACTCCCCCGGCCACAATCAGCTTGCGAGAATGCGTATCCGCCAGGCGCCCCAGGGGAATACTGAACAGGATATAGGTGATGATGAAAGCGAACCCCTGCAGCAGGCTGACCTGGGTGTCACTGATCTGGAGGTCCTGCTGAATCGGCTCGACCAGCAGATTCACTATCTGGCGATCGACAAAGGACAGCATGTAGGCGAACGTCAGCAGCAGCGTCACCCGCCAGGCGAGCCTGGAGGATGGATACACTGCTTCCGGGTTGTCACTGTTCATCAATCACCTCTGCATTAGAATTTTCACGAAGTACCTTAACCGGACCACGCCGCTCAAGTGGAGAAAATGGGGTGTCGCCTGGCCCAATCCTCAACGCGCAGCAAAGACACAGCATGCCGTTCCTGGAAGTCCGACATGTCGACATTGAATGGCGAGGGGCGACAGGTGTTGTACCAACTGTAGATAGCGTGGAGATCACGCGCTATGCGCTCTTCCGTGGCGCGATCGCCGCCGCCGAACAGTGCCCCCATGCGGCGGGCGAACTCCTCGACCGCCAGGCTCTCAAAGCGTATCTCCCTGCCCCAGGCCCTGCCCAGGGCGGCGGCGGTTTCAGCTCCGCGCAAGGCTTCGGGCCCGCCGATGACATAGCGGCGGTCAACCGCGCCGGGGTCCTCGGCAAGGACGATCATGACCCTGGCGACGTCATCCAGGCTGATCCAGCTGACCGGCAGGTCCTCGCCGTGAGGATAGCTCAACACCTGGCGCTCGCGCAGCGCTGGCAGCGCCCACCCCCGGAGCATGTTCTCCATGAAAATGACGGGGCAGACGGCGGTCGCCGGGACCGGTGACTGCATCAGGCCCTGGATGATCGCGTGGCGGACATCGTGGGCAACGTGGCCTGCGGGACGCTCGCCCACGTAGAGGCTGGCATTGAACACGATGCGGCGGATACCGGCCTGTTCAGCGCCATGGAGAAAATTCTCAAAACCCCGGAGTATGTCCCCCGGGTCATTGAACGATGCCGACGGGAGATTGAGAAACACTGTGTCCACCCGCCCCAGCACCGCGGGCAGGGTGGACGGTGTCAGGAGATCCAGCGCCACCGGCTCCACACCGCGGGGCAGCCTTGCCGGATCGGGTTTGCGCGCGGCACCCAGTACCGCATGGCCCGCCCCGGCCAGGGCTGCCGCCTGGGCGTAACCCTGGTCACCGGTGGCACCCACGACCAAAATACGTTGCATGGCAGCACTCCAGTCGGCGCGTGGGAGGGGCGCGTTGCAGACCCCCTCCCCTGCGCCAGGGCTTCTTAGAAGCGCGTGGTCAGCTCGATGCCGTAGGTACGCGGCACACCGCCCCACACCGCCCGGTGGGTTCCCCCGTCAAAGCCGAAGTCGTGGAAGTCCTCATCGGTCAGGTTGCGACCGAAAATCGCCACCGACCAGCCGTCGCCGAACCGATCATAGGTGATGCTCGCGTCGAGCAGGCCGTAGGAGTCCACGGCGATGCTGGGGCTGTTGAGGGTGTCAACGAAATGGTCATCCCGCCACTGGTAGGACACGCGGGAGAACAGTTCGGCGCTGTCACCGAGCGGCATCCGGTGCTGCAGGCCGGCGGTGAATTCAAACTCGGGGACCCGCTCGAACTCCAGCCGCTCGGCTGCCGGGTCATCTATCGCAGGTTCATACACGCCGTTGCGATCTGCGTCGATGCCGGGGAAGCGGTCATACTTGGCGTCCAGGTAGCCGAGGGAGAAGTCGGCGGAGAGTGTCTCCGTCAGCATGACCGAGCTTTCCACTTCAATACCCGTGATGGTCGCCTCGGCGGCATTGCGCAGCACCTGCGCCACCTGCGGAACACCATTCACGAGCACCGTGTCGGAGATGGTCCGCTGGATATCGTCGTAGCTGCTGTGGAACAGCGCCACGTTGAACCGCAAGCGGCCATCCATCAGCGTGGATTTGACACCGGCTTCCCAGGTCACCACTTCCTCTTCGTCAACGGGGCCGAGCGTTTCGGGGATAGACGCCCTGATGTTGTAGGAGCCTGAGCGGAAGCCGGTCGACCAGGTGGCGTAGCCAAACACGTCATCGGTGATCCGCCAGTTCACGCCCACCTTGGGCGAGAAGCTGGTCCAGGTCTCGTCATCGGTTACCGTATTCGGGCAGTCGGCCATGGACAGCGAGGCGAACACTGTGGCATTGCCACTGAAGGGACAGAACACCACCTCCTTCTCCTCGTGCGTCACCCGCCCGCCAAACAGCAGCGACCAGCTGTCATTCAGGTTCCAGTTGGCTTCACCGAACAGCGCGTAGGACGTGTCGTCGGTCAGCGCCAGCCCGACCTGCTGGAAAATCGTCGGTTGCGCGGGAGTGCCGCCGATAAAGAATTCCCGGCGCTCGCCGATATCATATTCCTGGGTGAAGTAGAACGCCCCTGCGGTGAATTCGATAACATCGGAGAAGCTGGAGGCATAACGGGCCTCGATGGAAAACTGCTCCTGGGACTCTTCATTGTCGGGGAACGAGAACACGGTAAAGGGAGAGCCGTCAAAGTCTGTCGAGGAATCGTAGCTGACCTCGCGCCCCCCGGTGATCACCGTGAAGATGCCGTGGTCTGCCTCGTAACTGGCATCCACAACCAGCATTTTCGTCTCGCTGTCGATGTAACCCTGATTGTTGTGACGAATATCGTACTTGTCCGAGGGGGGCGTATACTCGAACACCCGCTGTACTGTGGCAGGCCCGGCGACCCGCGGGTCAATTCGGCTGTCCAGGTTCTGCGCCGCGGATGAGCCGCCACGCCCGCGGTAGTACTCGCCAATCACCGCGACCGAGGTACGCTCGGTCGGCGTCCAGAGCAGTGACGGCCGGATGATATTGACATCATCCTCCGGCTTGCTTTGCCCGTTGAACAGGTTGTTGTAGTAACCGTCTGCCGACCGGCTCATACCAGCCACACGCATGTTCAGGTTGTCGCTGACCGGGAGATCCACTGCGCCGGTGAGCTGCATCGTGTCGTAGTTGCCGAGCTGGAACTTGGCATAGCCACCAAACTCGCTTCCCGGGCGCCGGCTGGTCACCGACACCGCGCCGCCGGTCACGTTCTTCCCGAACAGGGTACCCTGGGGACCGCGCAGAACCTCTACAGACTGGAAGTCGAAAGCGGAGGCGATGGAGCTGGGGCCAAAGCCCACGTAGATACCGTCAAAGAACGTGCCCACCGCGGGGTCCTGGGAGCGGGTGGTGTTGCTCACCCCGATCCCGCGAATGAAGAAGTTGGCAAACCCCGGAAACGTGCCTGCCGAATTCAACTGGACGTTCGGCGCCATGCGGCCGATATCCGTCAGGTCCACGGCAAAAGACTGCTCTATGGCTTCGCCGCTGTAGACCGAAATGGCGGTCGGGACTTCCTGCACATCCAGGCTGGTCGCTCGCTTCTGGGAGGTCACCACCACCTCTTCAAGAACCTTGGCCTGAGCCTGTCCCACAGGCAGCAGGGCCGCCATAAAGGCCGAGGCGGCCGCGACGCCGAGAGCCAGTGAGGTCTTTCTTCCACCTGCATTGCTGATAGTTGTACGCATAGTGACACCTTCTTATAACTTATTGATTTAATTGAATATAAACTTAAAAAATCGACTCCGACGCTGGATCCGGAAGCCTCAATACTATTCTTAAACTTTATTCAAAAAGGAACATAGTTGCTTGCGGCAAGCATGTCAATATTTTTCGGACAGAATCGAGTCGACGGCATCGGGCCGGGTTTGACAGCACCGCGGACAGCGCCTAGGATCGGCGCCACAGATTTTTAATATAATTCAAACATCGGGGAACTGCGGATGGACGCGAATGCATTTGAAAGGCGCCTGTTGCAACTGGAAGCGCGGGACAATATTCGCACCCTGGTCGCACGCTATGGGATCGCGGTTGACGATCACAACCTCGGCGACATCGCAGAACTGTTCGCCAGGGAGGCAGTATTCCGGTCCCGGGATGGCGTGATGGAAGCGCACGGCAGGGACCGGATCGTAGACCAGTTCGTCGCCCGTTTCGCTGTGCTGGGCATCAGCAACCACGTCAGCCACGACCACATCATTACCCTGGACGAGGACGACCCAATGCGTGCGCGGGGCCTGCTCACCGCCCACGCGGAGCTGTGGCGCAACGGGCAGGCGTACATCGCAGCACTGCGCTACCGGGATGAGTACGTGGTGGAGGAGAGCCAGTGGCGCTTCGGCGAGCGGGAACTCGCCTTCCTCTACTACGTGCCGGTTGCCGAGTACCCAGAGGCTCTGGGCAGCGCCCTGCGCCAGCGCGCCTACGGCGACCAGCGCCCGGCCGACTTCCCGGAGGCGCTGGCAAACTGGAAGGACTACCGGACGACCGGCAGCGGCAACGAGACTCCCGGCTGAGAGCCCTTCAGGCGCCCTTGCCCAGGCTTTCCATGATAACCGAGAAGTCCTTCTGGCCGAGGCCCTCTTCCTGCAGGCGGGTGTACAGCTCCCGGGCCAGCTGGCCCATGCGGTTTTCCACCCCGCTCTGCTCGGCAATGGCCATGGCCAGGCCCAGATCCTTGGCCATCAGGTCGACCATGAATCCGGGCTTGTAGGCGTTGCTGGCAGGCGCCTTTTCCATCACCCCGGGATAGGGGTTGTAGACTTCCAGCGACCAGTTGCGGCCGGAACTGGCGAGCATGATCTCGGACAGGACCTTGGGGTCCAGGCCGTTGCGGACACCCATTTCCAGTGCTTCACAGGTGCCAATCATGTGGATGGCCAGCAGCATGTTGTTGCAGCCCTTGGCGACCTGGCCGGCGCCGGCGGGGCCGGCGTGGAAGATGTTCTTGCCCATGTCGGCGAGAATGATCTTCGCTTTCTCGAAGGTCTCTGCCTCGCCGCCGCACATGAAGGCCAGGGTGCCCGCGGCCGCCGCGGCGACGCCGCCGGAGACCGGCGCATCCATGAAGCCGATGCCCAGTGCCGCCGCGGCTTTGCCGACCTCGCGGGAGGTGGGGGCGTCGATGGTGCTGCAGTCCAGCACGGTGGTGCCGCGGTCCAGTTTTGCCAGCAGGCCGTCGTCACCCAGGTAAATGCCGGCCACGTGCTTGCCCGCCGGCAGCATGGAGATAACGTACTCGGCGCCCACCACGGCCTCGCTGGTGGAGGCGGCGACTGTGGCCCCGGCATCCGCCAGCTGCCGGCAGGCAGCTTCGGAGAGATCAAACACCTGCACGGCATGGCCGGCCTTGACCAGATTGGCGGCCATGGGGCCGCCCATATTGCCGAGCCCGATAAATGCGACTTGCGCCATGATTGGAAGCTCCTGTCCTGTTAGAGGTCCGCCAGCGGGTTCTTGTCCCACGGCGCCCGGAAGAATGAGTCGAGCAGGTCCTGGGGCACATCCCGGGTACGCGGGAAGGCCCAGGCGGGATTGCGGTCCTTGTCCAGCAACAGTGCACGTACGCCCTCGGCAAACTCCGGGTAGCGCACGACGTTGGTGGCGAGCAGGAGCTCGGCCTGGAACACCTCGCGCAGGGAGGCGTGGCGGGTTTCCTGCAGCTGGCGGCTGATCCACAGGGCCGCCAGGGGCGAGCCGTGGGCGAGGCCGTCGCGGGCCCTGGCCAGCCAGGGGTCGTCGGTCTGCTGCCCGGTGATGTTGTCCACCACCTGGTGCACGTCATCGCCGTCACAGAGGGCGTTGATCAGCCGCAGGTGCGGCTCCACCTGGCCACCGGGCATGCTGCCCACGCTCTGCTCGGTCAGCGGGCGCAGGATGTGGCGCACCTGGGCGTGGTTGGCCACGGTGTCTTCGCTCCAGCGGCTGCGGCGCAGCTGCTCCAGCACGGTGGCCTTGTGTTCACTGCCGATGAAGCGGTCGGCAATGCCGGTAAACACGGCGTCAGCGGCGTTGATTGAGGCCCCGGTCAGGGCCAGGAACTGGCCCGACTTGCCGGGCATGTGATTGAGGAACCAGCTGCCGCCCACATCGGGAAACAGGGCAATGGTGACCTCGGGCATGGCGATGCGGGTGGCCTCGGTCACCACCCGGTGCGAACAGCCGGCCATGACCCCGAGACCGCCGCCCATGACTATCCCGTGACCCCAGCAGATGATGGGCTTGGGCCAGGTGTGCAGGGTGTAGTTCATGCGGTATTCGCGGGCAAAGAAGGCTTCCGCCTCCTCACAGGGACCGCCCGGGGTTGCGGTGGCGGAGCGGTGCAGGGCCTGCACGTCGCCGCCGGCGCAGAATGCCTTCTCGCCGCTGCCGTCGATGAATACCGCGGCGATCGTCGGGTCATCGCGCCAGGCGTCCAGCTGCTGCTGCAGCGCATCCACCATCGGCAGGGTGAGGGAATTCAGGGTTTTCGGGACATTGAGGGTCAGGCGCCCGACTTTCAGGTGGGCGCACTCAAGCTCCTCGATAATTACAGCTGCGTCTGACATGGTTCGGTCCTTAACGGTTCTTCCACTCGGGCTTGCGCTTTTCCAGGAAGGCATTGACACCCTCGCGCTGGTCCTCGGTGGAAAACAGGTCCACGAACAGGTCACGCTCCAGCGCCAGGCCGCTGCTGATCTCGATATCCCGGCCGCTGTGGATCAACTTCTTGCAGGAGGCTACAGCGCCGGGGCTCTGGCCACCCACCTGCTCGGCCAGGGCCAGCGCCCGGTCCAGGGCTTCGCCTTTGGGGACCACCTCTTCCACCAGGCCGATGCGCAGGGCAGTGGCGGCGTCAACGCGCTCGCCGCAAAGAATGATGCGCTTGGCCCAGCCCTCGCCCACCAGCCGCGCCAGGCGCTGGGTGCCGCCGGCACAGGGCAGCAGGCCGACCTTGGCTTCCGGCAGGGCCATCTGTGCCTGCTCTTCGGCGATGCGGATATCACAGGCCATGGCCACTTCCAGGCCGCCACCCATGGCGAAGCCGTTGACCGCTGCGATGGAGACGCCGCGGAAATCCGCCAGGGTCTCGAAAGCTTCGCCGAAATACTCGGCCATGGTGCGGGCGGTTTTCGGGTCGCCATCGGCGAACAGCTTCAGGTCCGCGCCGGCAGAGAAAAACTTGTCGCCGGCACCGGTCATGACCAGGGCAAAAATAGCGTCCTCCTGGTTGAGCTTGTTGACCAGCTCGCGCAGGGCGGGCAGGCTCTCGGTGTCCCAGGTATTGGCGGCCGGGTTGTCGATAGTGACCAGGGCGGTGTGGCCGCGGACTTCGACCTTGAGTTTATCGGATGTGCTCAGGCTCATTTTATTACCTCCAGTGCGCCGTCCATTAGCATTTTCCGGGCCACGATGACCCGCATGATTTCGTTGGTGCCTTCGAGAATCTGGTGCACCCGGGTATCACGCACATGGCGCTCCATCGGGTACTCACGGATATAGCCGTAGCCGCCGAACAGCTGCAGGGCATCGTTGCAGACATTGAAACCGACGTCGGTGGCGAAACGCTTCGCCATGGCACAGTAGGTAGAGGCCTGCGGGTCCTTGTTGTCCAGCTTGCTGGCCGCGAGGCGCACCATCTGCCGGGCCGCGACCAGCTCGGTGAGCATGTCCGCGAGCTTGAACTGGGTGTGCTGGAAATCGGCGATGGCGGTGTCGAACTGGCGCCGCTCCTGCACATAGGCAGCAGCCTCCTCCAGCGCCTGCTGGGCGGTACCCACGCTGCAGGTGGCAATGTTGATGCGCCCGCCGTCCAGCCCCATCATGGCGATGGCGAAGCCCTGCCCCTCCTCGCCCAGGCGGTTGGCTACCGGCACCCGCACATTGTCAAAGGTGACCATGCGCGTGGGCTGGGCGTTCCAGCCCATCTTCGCCTCTTTCTTGCCATAGCTGATGCCCTCGGCATCCGCCGGCACCAGCAGCGCGGTGATGCCGCGAGCGCCGTTGTCGCTGGTGCGCAACATCACCACCAGTACATCGGTGTCGCCCGCGCCGGAGATGAACACCTTGCTGCCGTTGACTACGTAGTCGTCGCCGTCGCGCTTCGCCGTGCTGCGCAGGGAAGCGGCGTCGGAGCCGGCGCCGGGCTCGGTCAGGCAATAGGACGCCAGTTTTTCGCCGCTAACCAGCGCCGGACACCAGGTGTCGATCACGGCATCACCGCAGTAATTGCCGATCATGCTGGTGGCCATGTTGTGAATGGTGAGGAACGCGGCGGTAGTCGTGCAGCCGCGCGCCAGTTCTTCCACGATCAGGCTGGCGTCGAGCCGCCCCAGGGCAAGGCCGCCGGCACGCTCGGGGGTGTACATGCCCATAAATCCCAGCTCGCCAGCCTGGCGCAACGCGTCCTTGGGAAAGATTGATTCCTCATCCCACCTGGCGGCGTTCGGCGCCAGCGCACCCTCGGCAAAGGCGCGCGCACTTTCGATGAACGCCTGCTGCTCCTCGGAAACCGAAAAATCCATGGCTCAGCCCCCTTAGAAGCGGTTCATTATTGTGCCGAACAACTCCTCGTCACTGGGAAGCACTTTGGTCTGGGCCAGCGGCTTCGACACCCAGGTCTCATTGATCAGGTCGCGCCAGGTAATGTTGTGGTTGATGCTGTTGCCACCCCAGGAGCCACAACCCAAAGAGAAAGTCTGGCGCATGCCGTTCCACAGGTTGCCGCTGTTGGACGCCGACTGGGGCTGGTTCACCATCACCCGCGAGGTGCGTGTAGCCAGGGCCAGCTTGAGGATGTTGTCGTCGTTGTTGGAGTAGATGCCACAGCTGTGACCCTGGCCCTGGTAGGCCTGGATGCGGTTGGTCAGGTCGATGGCCTCGTCGATGTCCTTGACCTTGTACAGGGCCATGGTCACGGTCAGCTTCTCACCGGAGAAGGGATAGTCCGGACCTGCGCCGACTTCCGGCACGATCAGGAACTGCTTGCCTTCCGGCAGGTCGATCCCGGCCCGACCGGTGATGGTGGTAGCGTGCTGGGCGACGATACTGGCATTGAGGTGCCCGTCCACCCAGATCACATCCTGCAGCTTTTGCTTGTCCTCACCCTCGATGATGTAGCCGCCTTCGCGCTTCAGCTTCTCCAGGAACTCGTCGTAGATGGATTCAAACACCAGCACCGAGTTGTCCGATGAGCAGGACGCCGCCAGGTCCAGGGTCTTGGAGATGCGGATCTTCTCGGCCGCCTCGTCCAGGTCCGCGCTGTCGTCCACCGTGATCACGGCGTTGCCCACGCCCACGCCCAGTGCCG
>JBFHFJ010000106.1:0-9995 GCA_041583655.1 Haliea sp.
AGTTTACGGCCCGCCCTGTGCGGGCCTTTTTTTTGCCCCGGCGCCAGGGGCACGATTTAGGCTACCGGGCACTTTTCTGCTATCTTCTTGGCTTCTCCCGCGGTGGGACGGAGGACTGACCTCATGAGGCATTGTCTGCTGCTGTTGCTCCTGCTTGTGCCCTGGGCCGTGCAGGCACAGACCATCTACAAATCCACCGATGCCGAAGGCAACGTGGTGTACACCGACCGGCCACCCGCCGAGGGTACAACCGGCGAAGAGGTCAAGCTGAAGCGGCTGAACACCTCCCCGGCGCCAGAGGTGCGGTCAGCCCCGCAGCCGGAGGCGGGCGCCGAAGAACAGGTCCAGCCCACGGTGAGCATAGTCGAGCCGACGGACCAGACCGTCATACCCATGGGCGGCGGTGATTTCAATGTCCGGGCCAGCGTCTCTCCGCCACTCGCACCCGGCGAGCAACTGCAGCTGCGCATTGACGGCACCGCCAGCGGTGAACCCCAGTCCGGCACCAGCTGGTCACTGCGCAATGTACTGCGCGGCGGCCACAACCTCAGCGTCGAGCGCCTGGACGCCGATGGCAGGATGGTCGCGCAGTCCGACCCCGTCCACGTCCAGGTCATGCGCCCCTTCAACATCCAGAACCGCAACTGACGCCTCACACCGGGCTGGACAGCGGTCCTCCGCCTGTGCACCATGATGGTGCGCGCAGGGCCCGGGTCCGGCCGCTTTCAGGCCCTCGCGGCCCAGGTTCATGCCTGCCGGCCTGAGTGGCCCATAAAGTATGTGCACACCAACCCGGAAAGACCCTTGACCATTGGGCTCTGAGCGAGCGGCAGGATTAAGCCCGATCTGGCTTGGTTCTTGCTACCACTCAGGGCATACCGCAACACCGCGGTCGATCATGGGGCAGGAATGCTGCACAAACCGGATATTCTGGACCACATCAGCACCGGCATCATCGCGCTGGATGACCAACTCCGCGTGACCGCCATCAATTCCGCGGCGGAGGTGCTGCTGGAGGCATCGGCTACCCGCGCCATGGGCGCGCATGCAAGCCAGCTGGTCCTGCAGTCGCGGGAGTTCCTGCAGACCCTGGAGCAGGCCCGGGACACTCGCGCCACTCTGGCTCGCCGCGGCCTGACCCTGACCTCGCACTCGGGCCAGGAGATCCAGCTGGACCTTATCGTCACTGCAATGGCCGGGGAGACCGGCGACTCCCTGCTGCTGGAACTGATTCCGGTGGACCGGCTGCAGCGAATCAGCCGCGAGGAAAACATGCTGTACGCCCAGGAAACCACCCGCGCGGTGATCCGCGGCCTCGCCCACGAGATCAAGAACCCCCTCGGCGGCGTCCGCGGGGCGGCGCAATTGCTGGCCAAGGAGTTGCCCGACGAGGAACTGGTTGAATACACCCGCATCATCATCCGCGAGGCGGACCGGCTGCGCGATCTGGTGGATCGCCTGCTGGGACCCAACCAGCGCCTGGTTATCGAGCAGATCAATATCCACGAAATCCTCGAGCATGTGCGCAACCTGATTTCCGCCGAGGTCGACAACAAGGTCAGCATCAGCCGCGACTACGACCCCAGCCTGCCGACACTGCCCGCGGACCGCGCCCAGCTGATCCAGGCCGTCCTCAACATCATGCGCAATGCCCTGCAGGCCGCCGCGGAACCCGAAGCCTGCGAAATCCTGGTGCGCACCCGCTCACAGCGCCAATTCACCATAGGCGGCCTGCGCCACCGGCTGGTCTGCCGGGTGGATATTATCGACAACGGCCCCGGCATTCCCCATGAACTACAGCAGGCGATATTCATGCCGATGGTGACCGGTCGCGCGGACGGCACCGGACTGGGCCTGTCCATCGCCCAGTCCATCGTCAATCGGCACAACGGCCTGCTGGAGTGCGCCAGTGAACCCGGCAACACCCGTTTCACCCTCTACCTACCCATGGAACACAGTAATGCAGAGACACGCTAGAGTCTGGGTCGTCGATGACGACAGCTCTATTCGCTGGGTGCTGGAACGCGCCCTCAGCCAGGCCGGCATCGAGAACGAAAGTTTCGCCGATGGCGACCAGCTGCTGGAGCGGATGCAGTCCGAGCAGCCCGACGTGATTATCAGCGATATCCGCATGCCCGGTATCGATGGTCTCGACCTGCTCTCGCGCATCAACGAGGAGCATCCCGAACTGCCGGTGATCATCACCACCGCCCACTCCGACCTCGACAGCGCGGTCGCCTCCTACCAGCGCGGCGCCTTCGAGTACCTGCCCAAACCGTTCGATATAGACGAAGTGGTGGCCATTACCGAACGGGCGCTGGCCCAGGCCCGGGAAAAACGCGGTGAACTGGCCCTGCCGGAATCCCTGCCGGAAACCGAGATCATCGGCGAGGCGCCCGCCATGCAGGAGGTATTCCGGGCAATAGGCAGGCTGGCCCAGAGCAATATCACGGTACTCATCAACGGCGAGTCCGGTACCGGCAAAGAGCTCGTCGCAAGAGCCCTGCACCGGCACAGCCCACGCGCCCAGCGGCCTTTCATCGCACTCAACATGGCGGCCATTCCCCGCGACCTGATGGAATCCGAGCTGTTCGGCCATGAAAAGGGCGCCTTTACCGGGGCCAACAGCAAGCGCGAGGGCCGCTTTGAACAGGCCAACGGCGGCACCTTGTTCCTGGACGAAATCGGCGACATGCCCGCGGAAACCCAGACCCGGCTGCTGCGGGTACTGGCCGACGGCGAGTTTTACCGGGTCGGCGGCCACACCCCGGTGAAGGTCGATGTGCGGATCATCGCAGCCACGCACCAGGACCTGGAGGAGCGGGTCCAGAGCGGGGACTTCCGCGAGGACCTGTTCCACCGCCTCAACGTCATCCGTATTCACATACCGCGCCTGGCAGAGCGCCGCGAGGATATTCCCCGGCTGATGAAATTTTTCTTCCGCAAGGCCGCCGAGGAACTGGGGGGCGAGCCCAAGATCCTGCTCCCGGAGACTGAACGCTTCCTCACCACCCTGACCTGGCCGGGCAACGTGCGACAGCTGGAAAATACCTGCCGCTGGCTCACGGTGATGGCATCGGGACGGGAAATCCACCTGCGGGACCTGCCCCCGGAACTCGGCAAGGTAGCCACTCCGGCCGCGACCGGAGGCGCCACCCAGTGGAACGAGTTGCTTGGCCTCTGGGCGCGCAATGAGCTGAACCAGGGCAAGCATCACATCCTGCGCCAGGCGGTACCGATGTTCGAGCGTGCATTGATTGAGGTGGCCCTAGCGCACACCCAGGGCCGCAAACGGGACGCGGCGGAACTGCTGGGTTGGGGGCGCAACACCCTGACCCGGAAGATGAAAGACCTGGACATGCCGGGCTGAGGAGTCCGGCGCGCTTCCCCCGGGAGGTGGATGGCCCGATAATCCACCCATGCTGAACATTGTCCTCTACCAGCCGGAGATTCCCCCCAACACCGGCAATATCATCCGCCTGTGCGCGAACACCGGCTGCCGTCTCCACCTCATTGAACCGCTGGGGTTTACCCTGGACGACAAGCGCCTGCGCCGGGCCGGGCTGGACTACCGTGAATTTGCCCAGCTGCGGGTGCATCCGGACCTGGCAAGCCTGCTGGCAGCACTGCCCGCATCGAGACTGCTGGCGATCACAACCCGGGGGCAGACACCCTATCACGAGGTATCCTATCGCGCGGACGATGCCATCCTGCTGGGCCCGGAGACCCGCGGCCTGCCGGCATCGCTGCTGGCATCACTGCCGCCGGAGCAGAGGATACGCATTCCCATGCAGCCGGACAGCCGCAGCCTTAACCTGAGCAATGCGGCGGCGATCCTGTGCTATGAAGCACTGCGCCAGCTTGGATTCCCGGGGTTGGCGTAGCGCAGGCGCAGAAAGCGAAAAAGGGGCCGCAGCCCCTTTATTAACAGCCTGGGAGTGCTCCTCAGTGACTGACGTCCTGCTTGCCGGCGGCAGCCTCTTCCTGGGACTTGGCCAGCGCCTGCAGGTAGAGCCCGTCAAAGTTGACCGGGGCCAGCATGATCGGCGGGAAGCCACCCTTGACGCACAGGGAGTCGAGATTCTCGCGGGCATAGGGGAAGAGGATGTTGGGGGCGGCAGTCGCCAGCACGCGGCGCAGATTGTCGCCTTCGATACCGGTAATCATGAAAATACCGGCCTGCTGCACCTCTGCGACGAAGGCGGTTTCCTCTTCCAGCTTGGCGGTCACGGTAATGGTCAGCACCACTTCGAAGTTGCCCTGCTCGTCGAACCGGTCACTCTTGGTATTCAGGTCCACATTGACCTTGGGCTGCCACTGCTTGCGGAAAACGCCGGGGCTGGCGGGAGATTCGAAAGACAGGTCCTTGGTGTAGATGCGCTGCAGTGAAAACTGCTGCTGCGGCTGTTCCGGGGCGGATCCTGCTGCTTGTGCTTGTTCGTCGGCCATCGAGCCGTCCTCCATTGGTGTGTGTTATCGGGTCGGCGCCTGTTGCGCCTCTGTCAGTAATGCATCGAGCCGCCCCTGGCGCTCCAGCGCCGCCAGATCGTCGAAGCCACCTACATGGACATCGCCAATCCAGATCTGGGGAACAGTCTGCCGGCCGCTGAGTCGCGTCATTTCGGCGCGTTTCTCGCGGTCGCCATCAACCGGTATTTCCGTGAATTCGACCCGCTTGCTGTTCAGCAACTGCTTCGCCGCCACGCAGTAGGGACAAAACCGGGTCGTATAGAGGGTGACGGCTGCTTTCATAATCCCGTGAGACTTATTTGACCGTGGGCAGCTGCAGGTTGCCCCACTCCATCATACCGCCGCCCATCTTGTAGACTTTCTCGAACCCGGCGGCCTTGAGCTGCTTGCCAGCGGCACCCGCACTCTGGCCCATCTTGCAGACCAGGACCACCGGGCGCTGCTTGAACTTGCCCAGTTCATCCATCCGCGCGGCCAGCTTGGCGGCGGGGATATGCACTGCGTCCACTATGTGTCCCGCCTTGTATTCGGCGGCGTCACGCAGATCGACAAACACGCCCTCTTCCGCGTTCACCAGGTTTATCGCCTGCTGCGGCGTCAGGGAGGGGCCGGACTTGCGCGTCTCGTGCACCACCAGCATCACCACGACTGCCAGCAGGGCGGCAAACAGCACCCACTGCTGCAGAAAAAATTCCAGAAACAGGGCCATGATTCGGCTTTGCTCTCACCTTCGCGAATTGGGTCGGTACGACGACCGGCGCAGGGCCGCTACCCTGCGGCCGGAGGCAGCGCAGAAAAGGGCGCAAGTATACAGGCTATCACCACGGGCAACCAGTCCGCGGAGGCAACGATGCGCACAGCCCCCGGAAGGGGTAAAATGGCCGATTGCGCCCAAACACCAATCTGCAGACTGCTGGATACCCCATGAGCGACACGCCCAAGACACCCACCGTGCTGATTATCCTGGACGGCTGGGGCCATCGCGAGGACACCCGCGACAACGCCATTGCCCTGGCCAACACACCGGTCTGGGACCGGCTCTGGGCGAAGGCGCCGCACACCCTGGTGTCCGGCTCCGGGCTGGATGTAGGCCTGCCGGCGGGGCAGATGGGCAATTCCGAGGTGGGGCACATGAGCCTCGGCTCGGGCCGGGTCGTCTACCAGAGCATCACCAAGATCGACAAGGCCATCGCCGACGGCAGCTTCAACCGCAACCCCGCGTATACCACAGCCATCGACAGGGCGGTCGCCGGGGGCGGTGCCGTGCACGTGTTCGGGCTGCTCTCTCCGGGCGGGGTCCACAGTCACGAGGACCAGATCTTCGCCGCGCTGCGGCTGGCCGCTGGGCGGGGCGCGAGCCGGGTCTACCTGCACGCCTTCCTCGACGGCCGCGACACCCCGCCGCGGAGCGCCGCCGAGTCGCTGCGCCGGGCCGATGCGCTGTTTGCCGAGCTCGGCTGTGGCCGCGTCGCCAGCATTGTTGGCCGCTACTACGCCATGGACCGGGACAACCGCTGGGACCGCGTCGAACGCGCCTGGCGCATGCTGACCGAGGGCGAGGCGGATTACCGCGCCGCGAGCTCGAGTGAGGCCCTTGAAGCCGCTTACGCCCGCGACGAGAATGACGAGTTCGTGCTGCCCACCATCATCGGTGCCAACGGCCAGGAACCCGCCATTGTTGGCGACGGGGACGCTGTCCTGTTCATGAACTTCCGCGCCGACCGCGCCCGGCAACTGACCCGCGCCTTTACCGAGCCCGAGTTCAGCGGGTTCCAGCGGCGCCGGCGCCCGGCCCTGGCCGGGTTCGTGACCACCACCGAATACGCTGCCGATATCGACGCGGCCTGCGCCTTCCCCCCGGACAGTCTCGACAATGTGCTCGGTGACTGGCTGGCACAGCACGGCAAGACCCAGCTGCGCCTGGCGGAGACCGAGAAATACGCCCATGTCACCTTCTTCTTCAGCGGCGGCCGGGAAGATACTTTCCCCGGAGAGAAACGCATCATGGTGCCTTCCCCGGACGTGCCCACATACGACCTCAAGCCCGAGATGAGCGCACCCGAGGTCACCGATGAGCTGGTCGCGGCCATCCTCTCCCGCGACTACGACCTGATCGTCTGCAACTACGCCAACGGCGACATGGTAGGGCACACCGGCATATTCGCCGCGGCAGTGAAGGCCGTGGAGACTCTCGACACCTGCCTCGGCCGGGTGGAGGAAGCTCTGCTTCAGGTCGGCGGCCACGCCCTGGTCACTGCGGATCACGGCAACTGCGAGCAGATGCTGGACTACGAGTCCGGCCAGCGCCACACCCAGCACACCACCGAGCACGTACCGCTGGTCTACATCGGCCGGGGCGACAGCCGGCTTGATCCCGCGGGCGGCATCCTCGCCGACATCGCCCCCAGCCTGCTGACCCTCATGCAGCTGCCACAGCCGCCGGAAATGACCGGCCACAGCCTGGTCAGCTGCCGGGACTGAAGTCCATGCCGCCTCCGCGCGCCACCCCCGCAGGCCCGACAGGACTGTTGCTCTGGGCCAGCCTGCTGGTGGCCATCGGCAGCCACGCCCAGACCGAGGAGGAGCAGGCGCGGGCAGAGCTGGAGCAATTGCAGCAGCAGATCGAGATGGTCAGCCAGGAGCTGGCCAGTGCCCGCACCCGGCTGAGCGCCCAGCAGGAACAATTGCGGGCCGCCGAGCTGCGCCTTGGCCAACTGCAGCGGGAGACCAGCGAAAATCTTGCGGCAATTGCCGCCACCGAGTCCGAAATTGCGGCCCTGAGCGAGCGCGAGGAGCGGCTGGAAAAAGCCCGCGACGCCCAGCGGGTGCGCATCGGCACTGAACTGCGTGCTGCCTGGCAGATGGGCCAGCAGGGTACCCTGAAGGTCCTGCTTAGCCAGGAGAGCCCGCACACCGTGGCCCGGGCGATGGCCTACTACCGCTACTTCTTCAACGCCCGCAATGCGCTGGTTACCGAGTATCGCGCCACACTGGCGGAGCTGGCTGCGGTTCGTGCCCGCAGTGAGGCAGCCGCCACCGAGCTGCTGCAACGGCAGGCCACCCTGGAAGCACAGCGGGAGGAAGTCATGGCCTCCCGCGAGGAGCGCGCGCAACTCGTTGCCGCCCTCGCCGCCACCGTGACCAGCCGGGACGGGGAGTTGCGGCAGCTGGAGCGCGACCGCAAGGAGCTGGAAGACCTGCTCGAGGCGCTGGCGAAATCCGTGCTCGAACTGGCGCTACCGGATGACTACCAGCCATTTGCGAAGGCGCGCGGGACGCTGGACTGGCCGGTCAACGGCCGCCGGGGCAACAGCTTCGGCGCCAGCCGCGGTGCCGGGGGCATGCGCTGGCACGGCATCAACCTGGTCGCGGATGAAGGGGCCACCGTGCGCGCCATTCACCACGGCCGGGTGGTCTTTGCCGACTGGCTGCGCGGCTCTGGCCTGCTGCTGATTGTGGACCACGGCGACGGCTATATGAGCCTGTACGCCCACAACCAGAGCCTGCTCAAGGAAGTGGGCGAGTGGGTCGCCCCGGGCACGCCGATCAGTACCGTCGGCAACAGCGGCGGACTCGACCAGCCCGGGCTGTATTTCGAGATCCGCAAGGACGGCAAACCGGTGGATCCAGTGGTCTGGTGCCGCTGAGACGGTTACACTTGCGCACTTAACCTGGCAATGGCGACAGCGCCAACGGCGGTATTCATGCACACAGTTTCCTCCCCCATCGCGGGCCTGCAAGCGGCCCTGCTGGCTATCGCCCTGATCGCGCCGGTGACGCACGCGCAGGAGGACGATGCGGGGCGTCTGCCGCTGGACGAGCTGCGCACCTTCGCCGACGTGTTCAACCAGATCCGCATCGGCTACGTGGAGGAGATAGACGACAGTACCCTGCTGGAATACGCCATTCAGGGCATGCTGATGAACCTCGATCCCCACTCCGCGTACCTGACCAAGGACGCCTTCGAGGACCTGCAGTCCAACACTTCCGGTGAGTTCAGCGGTCTCGGCCTGGAGGTCGGCATGGAGGACGGCTACGTCAAGATCGTCGCGCCCATTGACGGCTCGCCCGCCGCGGAGGCGGGGCTGCTCACCGGGGATGTGATCCTCAAACTCGACGGCCAGCCGGTCAAGGGGATGTCCCTGAACCAGGCTATCGAACTGATGCGCGGCCCCAAGGGCAGCTCCATTGAGCTGCAAATCGGCCGCCCGGGCAATCCCCAGCCCTTCGACATAACCCTCAAGCGCGACACCATCACCGTGGCCAGCGTGCGCGAGCGCTTCCTGGAGCCCGGCTACGGCTACATCCGTATCGCCCAGTTCCAGAGCCGTACCGGCCGCGACGTCAAGTCCGCCCTCAGGCGCCTGATGGACAAACAGGAGCTGAAGGGCCTGGTCCTCGACCTGCGCAACAACCCGGGCGGGGTGCTCGGCGCCAGCGTCGATGTCGCGGGGCTGTTCCTGGATGGCGAGCTGGTGGTGTATACCGAGGGCCGGCTGGCCAACTCTGACATGCGCTATTCCGCGGAGCCCGGGGACGCCAGCAACGGCACGCCCGTCGTCGTGCTGATCAACGGCGGCTCCGCCAGCGCCTCGGAAATCGTTGCCGGCGCGCTGCAGGACCACAAGCGCGCCGTGATCATGGGGACCGACAGCTTTGGCAAGGGTTCCGTGCAAACCGTGATGCCGATTTCCGAGTCCCGGGCGGTCAAACTGACGACAGCGCTGTATTTCACCCCCGGCGGTCGCTCCATCCAGGCCGCGGGCATTGCCCCGGACATCGTGGTCGAGCGGGCCCAGGTCACCGCCTACGACACCTCGAACCAGCTCAGCGAAGCCGACCTGAGCCGGCGCCTCGACAACGTCAATGGCGACAACCGGCGGGCGCCACGGGCTTCCGATGGACTGCTCGGCACAGACAACCAGCTCTACGAAGCGCTTACCCTGCTCAAGGGGGTGAATATCCTCGGCATGCGCGCCGCCCCGGCAAAAAAAACCCCGGCGGCCGGCGACGGCTGAGCCATGCGGCCGGGCCTGCTGCTGGCGCTGCTGCTGCCTCTCTCGGCCTGGGCGATGCGCCCGCTGGAGGTTCGCCAGGCAAGCCCCGATAGCAACGCCCCAATGGGCGCCCCCTACATGGAATCACTGCCGGCGCCGGCGCCTGCCTTCACCCTGCCGGCGGGTGGCCCCGCCACGCTGGTCATCATCATTGACGACCTCGGCAACCGCCTGAAGGAAGGCCAGGATACCGTGCGGCTGCCCGGCCGCATCAGCGTCGCAGTGCTGCCCCACACTCCCCATGGTGCACGCCTCGCGGAGGAGGCCCACCGCGCAGGCAAGGAAGTGATGCTGCATGCGCCCATGAGTGCACTGGACCGCAGGCCGCTGGGGCCGGGCGGCCTGACGGCTGAGCTGTCCGAGGCCGAATTCCGGGCCACGTTGGGGGCAGCATTGGCCACGGTGCCGCACGTGCAGGGCGTGAACAATCACATGGGCAGCGACCTCACCCGGCAACCTGAACCCATG
>JBFHFJ010000107.1:0-9962 GCA_041583655.1 Haliea sp.
GCCCGCGCCTTCAGCCAGTTCCTCAACCTGGCCAATATCGCCGACCAGCATCACACGGTTTCCCGGCAGATGGACCCCCTGTTCTCGGCGTCGCGCAACCTGACGGGTAATTTCAATGCCCTGCTGGAGGAGGGTGTTGCCGCCGAGTCCATCGTGGCTGCAGTCAACCAGCTCAGTATCGACCTGGTGCTTACAGCGCATCCCACCGAGATCATGCGCCGCACCCTGATCCACAAGCACACCGAGATAGGCCGCTGCCTGTCCCAGCTGGAGTTGTCGGGGCTCACTCCCCGGGAGCAGGAGCAGCTCCAGGCCCGGCTCCGCGAACTGATTACCCAGATCTGGTACGGCGACGACTTTCGCAGTGAGCGTCCCTCGCCGGTGGATGAAGCCAAGTGGGGCTTCGCGGTGGTTGAAGATTCCCTCTGGCGCGCGGTGCCGGAGTTCCTGCGGCGACTGGATACCGCCCTGTTCGAGTGCTGTGGCGCCAGGCTGCCGCTGGATGCGGCGCCGGTGAGTTTCGGCTCCTGGATGGGCAGCGATCGCGACGGCAACCCCAATGTCACTGCCGCGGTGACAGAAGAGGTGCTCTGGCTGAGCCGCTGGCAGGCGACCGAGCTGTACCTGCAGGATGTGACCCGCCTGGTCGAAGAGCTGTCCATGACGGTCTGCAACGAGGCTCTGGCAGGCGCCGCCGCAGGCTCGCATGAGCCGTACCGCACGGTGTTGCGGCAGCTGCGTGACCGCCTGAAGGGCGACCTCGAAGCGATAGAGCTTGCCCTGAAGTCCGGGGGACGGCCAGCGGGAACAAGGGCCGCCGGCGCTGCGCCGGAACCGGCCCTGCTGTCCCAGGCGGACCTGTGGCAGCCACTGGAACTGTGCTACCAGTCCCTGCGCGACTGCGGGATGGCAGCCATCGCGGATGGGGCCCTGCTCGATCTCCTGCGCCGGGTGCGCTGTTTCGGGGTTCACCTGGTGCGCCACGATGTGCGCCAGGACAGTGCGCGGCACACCGAGGTGTTGTCCGAACTGACAGCCTGGCTGGGCATCGGCGACTACGCGGAGTGGGATGAGGCCGCGCGCTGTGCCTTCCTGCGCCAGGAGCTGGCAAGTCGCCGGCCGTTGATTCCGCCACGCTGGTCGCCGACGCCGGATGTGGCGGAGGTACTGGCCACGTTTGCCGTGATTGCCCGCCAGCCACGGGAGGCCCTGGGCGCCTATGTGATCTCCATGGCGCGGCAGGCGTCCGATGTGCTCGCGGTACACCTGCTGCTGCGCGAGGCGGGTTGCCCCTTCGACCTGCCGGTGGCGCCCCTGTTTGAAACCCTGGATGACCTGTCCCGGGCCCGGGAAGTGGTTTCCTCACTGCTGGATGACAGTTGGTACCGGGGTCATATCCAGGGTCGGATGATGGTCATGATTGGCTATTCGGATTCGGCCAAGGACGCCGGCGTCCTGGCGGCCGCCTGGGCCCAGTACCGGGCCCAGGAAGAGTTGCTGGGTATATGCCAGGAACACGGCGTCAAGCTGACCCTGTTTCACGGTCGCGGTGGCACCATCGGCCGAGGCGGGGCACCTGCCCAGGCGGCCCTGCTCTCACAGCCGCCCGGTTCGCTGCAGCAGGGGCTGCGAGTGACCGAGCAGGGCGAGATGATCCGCACCAAGCTCGGCTGGACTTCACTGGCGATCAAGACCCTGGCCCTGTATACCAGTGCCATCTGTCGGGCCAACCTGCAGAATCCGCCTGCCCCTCGCCAGGCCTGGCGCGACCTGATGGAGTCCCTGGCCGCCGATTCCTGCGCCGTGTACCGGGGAATGATCCGGGAAGAGCCCGATTTCATCGACTATTTCCGCCACGCCACGCCGGAACAGGAGTTGGCGGGCCTGCCGCTGGGTTCCCGCCCGGCCCGGCGCCGCGGTGGTGGCGGGATCGAGAGCCTGCGGGCCATTCCCTGGATTTTCGCCTGGTCCCAGAACCGGTTGATGCTGCCGGCCTGGCTGGGGGCGGGCGCAGCCCTGCAGCGTGCCCTGGATGCTGGCCACGCGGACCTGCTGCGGGAAATGGCGTCGGGGTGGCCGTTCTTTGCCACGCGCCTGTCGATGCTGGAAATGGTCTACGCCAAGGCGGACAGTGGCCTGTCGGCGCATTATGACGCCTGCCTGGTGCCGGAACCCCTGCAGCACCTCGGCAAGGCCCTGCGCGAGAGCCTGCAGCAGGACGTTGCCACGGTGCTCGAGATCGTGGGCAACACCACACTGCTGGCCGATTCCCCCTGGATCCGGGAGTCCATCCAGTTGCGCAATATCTACACCGACCCCTTGAATGTCCTGCAGGCGGAATTGCTGCAGCGGCAGCGGCAACAGGCCCAGCCATTGCTGGAACAGGCGATCATGGTTACCTTCGCGGGCATCGCGGCGGGCATGCGCAATACCGGTTGAGGGGGCCCGCGGCCGGGCGTGGCCTGCGGGTCGCTACCCGCCTGCGCGGCTGAGTCCTGTTGCCTCCTCCAGCGCCTGCGCCGGTGTGTCACCGACCAGGATGACATGCCAGCGACGGGGGCCGTGCGCACCCATGATCAGCTGCGCCTCTACATCTGCCGTGCTCGAGGGGCCGGCGATGAAATTGATTCCGCGCGGCCAGCTGCCAGCGGGCAAATCCCGCCGAATGCGCTGCCAGGCGTCTTCCAGGGTGGCCACCACATCTTCGCGATTGACCAGCACCAGGTGATCCTCTGGCAGCAGATTGTTGCGCCCCGGATTGGCACGGCCGGTCCAGGTGACGATCGCGCCGGTTTCGGCAACCCCCAGGCGCGCGTAGCTCAGCGCCGCACTGTCACCATTCTCCGCTGTGCCAAACCGCGGCAGGACGCCCGCATCGCGCCAGGGCATGGCGGCGATGCGGGGATCGTTGCCCGCGACCAGTTTGTGGGTGCGGAAGCGGTTGTAGAGATACCGCCCCACGACACGCACCGCTTCAGCACGATCTGCCGCCAGCGCCACGGTGCCCCGGTTGGCAAGAACGTTGGCCATGAAACTGATGCAGTGATCTGCCGCAGGCGGGGCGGCGGGGCTGGCAAATCCCAGCGCCGCCAGCTCCTGCCCAATCTGTTCCGCGGTTTCCGGGCGGGAATTCGCACGCAGGCGCGCCATGATTTCACTGCGAGCCGATTCAGCCACGGTGCTTTCTCCCTTTAACCCGGCTGCGGTATTGCTGCATGAAGGTGCCGCCTTCGGGGGCGGGAAAATCCCGGGTTCCGGTCCACCCCGCGGCGAAGGGCAGCCTGCGAAAGCCCCCGCGGCGCCTGCCCAACAGGGCCAGGAACGACATCGTCCAACCGCCGAGGCGACGGTACAGGGCGGGATGCCGCAGGAACCATGCGTGCAGGCGCATCCCCCTGCGCCAGCGCGGGGAATCAAGCTGGCGCCGGTTTTCCTCCTGGCGCAGATCGCGCAGCAGGTCGGGCAGGGGTATATTTGCCGGACAGACCTCCGCACAGCGCCCGCAGCTGGTGCAGGCATTGGGCAGGGCGTTGCTCTGTTCCAGTGAGCTGAGCAGCGGGGTCAGCACCGACCCCATCGGCCCGGGGTAGACCCAGCCGTAGGCATGGCCGCCTACGCCGACGTAGATCGGGCAGTGATTCAGGCAGGCGCCGCAGCGGATGCAGTCGAGGATTTCGCTGTAATCGCTGGCGAGAATATCCGTGCGCTTGTTGTCGAGCAGGATGATGTGGGTTGCCAGCGGCCCGTCGACATCGTCCTCACGCTGCGGTCCCGAATAAAAGCTGGTGTAACAGGTTTGCGCCTGGCCGGTGGCCGAGCGCACCAGCAGGCGCTGCAAGGCCATCGCGTCCTCCGCCCGCGGCAGAATCCGTTCAAGCGTGGTGCAGACGATCAGTACCGGTGGCAGGTTGGCGCACAGGTCACCATTGCCCTCGTTGGTAACCAGCATGGTGGAGCCGTTCTCGGCAATCAGCGCGTTGGCCCCGATGATGCCCACATCGGCCTGGAGGAACTGCTCGCGGAGGATACTTCTGGCCTCGGCGACAATGTCCTCGGCCTGCTCCAGTGTGCGCTCGCCGAGTTTGTGCCGGTCAAGAAACAGCTGGCGGATCTCCGGCAGTGACTTGTGCAGGGCCGGGCCGACGATGTGGCTGGGCGTTTCGCCAGCCTGCTGGATGATGTACTCGCCGAGGTCGGTTTCAATGACCTCCAGGCCCGACTTCAGCAGCTGCTCGTTGAGGGCGGTTTCCTCGGTGACCATCGACTTGCCCTTGGCAACCCGACGCGCGCCGTGCGCCTGGCAGATGGACAGCACGGTGTTGTTCAGCTGTTCGGCGGTGGCGGCGAAATGGACCTGGTTGCCATTGCGCAGGGCGGCCTCCTCGAAGCGGGTGAGATAGTGTTCCAGGTTCTCCATCGTGTGGGTTCGCACCCGTTTCAGGTGTGCGCGCAGGGCCCCGAAATCACCGTAGCGCTCGGCGGCGGCATCGCGGGCCAGGGGCATGAACAAACCCAGCAGGTCCCGTCGCTGTACCTTGCCGGGGTCTGCCAGCGCCGCCTCAGCGTGCTGCATGAATTCGCCGCTGGTGTGTTTCACCCGCCGGGGTCCCCGATGGCCGGCCCCGGGGGGGTGCCCGCCAGTATCTCCGCCACGTGACGCACCTCCAGTGGCAGTCCCCTTCGCCTGGCGCGCCCCGCGATGTGCAGCAGGCAGCCCAGATCGCCGCCCAGTAACAGGTCGGCGCCGGTGGCGACCGCGCTGTTAAGCTTGTCGTCCGCCATCTTGGTCGATATGGCCGGCATTTTTGCGCAGAAAGTTCCGCCGAAGCCGCAGCAGACCTCGGTCTGGGAAAGCTCGCTGACCTCTACACCGCACTGCTGCAGAAGCAGCTGGCGCGGCTGCTCCTTGACGTCCTGTTCGCGCAGGCCTGCGCAACCGTCGTGGTAGGTGATGGCGGTGTTCAGGGGAGGCCTTTTGGCCGGGGGCAGTGGAGCCACTTCGGTGAGGAACCGGGTCAGCTCCCAGGTTTTTGCCGCCAGCGCCAGGGCGCGTTCACGCCACTCTCCCTCGAACAGCGCCGGGTAGTGCCGGGACAGCATGCCGGCGCAGGAACCCGATGGGATCACCACGTAATCGTAGGGTTCGAACATTTCGATCACCGCGCGCGCTACCGGCACCGCAGCGTTGACATCGCCGCTGTTGTAGGCAGGCTGGCCGCAGCAGGTCTGCCGGTCCGGTACCGTGACCCGGCAACCGGCCCGCTCCAGCAGCCGCACCGCAGCGAAGCCTACCGAAGGACGCATCAAATCCGCCAGGCAGGTCACCATCAGGGCAACGTCGCGCCGCGGCCGGGTACGCCTGCGTTTGGGTTTTTGGTTTTCCATGCGGGACCAGAGCTCCTTGCCAGGTGTGCCACACCGGGGGCTGCGGCATCTGCAAGCCCGGGAGTATAGCGAAATTGCGGCACTGCCGTCCCGTCAGATTAACAGGGTAACGCCTGTCCCCAACAGCAGGATCAGCAGCAGCGAGCCGAGAAGAGCCAGCGGGTGGCGACTTTCCAGCAGCCCTATCATCATTGTCACGGTGTTCGCCTTGCCCGCTGCCGCAAGTGCAGGCCGGAGCAACGGCCAGGCATCGCCAGCGAAGGCGCGGCGCCCCGGTCCTGTATAGACGATGACTTCCTCCGCCCGCAGGAACCACGGATGCTGCTGCAGCTGGATGCCATTGCCGACATGGTAGACGCCTCTGTGGTCCACCAGGATCAGGCTGTTACCCAGTACACCGACATATTGCTGCTGGATCCCCAGGTTGCGCAGCAGCGTGGCCAGGCGTCCGGGCCGTTCCCGCCGCGGTGGCAGCCAGAATATGTCGCCGGCCCGCTTTCCCAGCGCCGGGGCCGAGCGCTGGCGATCGGCGGCGAATGCGCCCTGGCGCAGGTGCTGCCACAGGGTAAAAACGGCCGCGGCCAGCGCCAGCAGTGCGAGCAGTGCTTTTGTCGCCTGTCCAAGGCGGGAGCGCAGTTGCAGGGTCCGGGCTTGGGCATCTGCCAGCCCCTGGAGGTGCTGTGATGGCAGGGCGACACCCGGTTCACCCCGGGCACTGAAGCGCAGCAGCTGGCGCTGGTTCCGGTCCAGCACCAGCATGCGCGTCCCCCAGGGCACGAGCGCATCGGGGCTGTGCTCCGCTGGCAGCGCGACGTCCCCCAGCGTATTCCACAGGGCATCGAAACGGAACACGGCAGCGGACCCGGTTTCCGGGTGGGCCAGGGTGACCCACCACTGTTCTCCGCTCCAGGCGAAATCCCGGGTGACTTCGAGGCCGGCGGCGAGCGCTGCGGGAGGCAGCAACAGGATTTCATCCAGCTGCTGGCCGAAAGCCTGGGTCTCATAGCGCAGGACACTGATCCCCGGACCCTCCGTGCTATTGACCAGCAAAAGACCGTCCCGGGTCTGCAGTACCGGTCGCGCCGGCAGAGGGCGTTCACTGCTGGCGAGCCGCCGCCCCCGGGCGTTATGCAGCGACAACAGTGAACGGGCGCTGTCCGCCAGCACCAGGCGGCCACTGGCCGGAATTACGGTCACCGCATCGGCCTGCAGCGGGCCCCACTCATCCGCCAGCAGCCGGCACTGGCGCTGCTGCAGCTGGCAGCGGTAAAGATTGCCCCCGTCGCTGTTGTCGGCGAGGGCCAGGAGGGTCTCCGGGCCCTCCCAGACCAGTCCCGCCAGCCTCCCGGTAAAGCCCAATTCGCGCAGCACGAAGGTGTCCTGTTCGGCCCCGGAGCGATCATGGCGCAGGAGGCGGTCGCCGGTTGCGAGCATCAGGTCCCCGGCGCTGTGCTGACTGGCGGCAGCCACAAGCTGGGGTACGGGCGCCGGCGCGGGAAGCATCCGCAGGCTCGCAATAACCAGCCCCAGCGCGAGCAATGCGGCAACGGTCACCGCTGCTCCGGCCCGTTTTAACTGCGCTGCCCGCAGCGGACGCTGGCGCTTGGCAGGGCCTGCCAGGTAGGGACGCAGGGTGTAGGGGTTGGGCGCCCAGCGTGCGCCGGTCCGGGGCGGGCTCAGGGGCAATTGCGCTGCCCCCGGACGAGTGGCTGGCGCCGGACGGGTTGCTGGCGCCGCGGGTGGAGTTGGCCGGGTGGCGGGCGGGGTGGATACCCGCGGGGACTGCACCACTGGAGCTACAGTTTCTTCGCCCTGCTTGACCAGCTCCGCCTGCAAACCCAGGCCGCGCATGCGCAGTTGCCAGGACGCTGCCCGGGTCGGATCCAGGTTGCGGCGCAGTACCACGGGTGTGCCGGAGAAGAATTGCTCGACGCGTTGGGGGTCGCGGATCGCAAACAGTCGGGCGAAGTTGCGCCTTGCGGTGTCCGGGTCGTGGCCCGGCAGGATATCTCCCTGGAACGAGAGGTTGAAACGATTCACCCCGCGCCTGCGCCCCTGTTTGTTAATGTTGTTGACCGGCAATGTACGGCCTTTATCCTCGGTTTGCCAGTGACAGGGCGCTGCCTAGGCGACAGCCACCTCCTCGAAGGTCAGGCCGGCGTTGTCGACCAGGCGTGTCAGCAGGTGCTCGCCCATAGCGGAGGCCGGTGTCCAGAAACCCCCGCCTACGGTCAGCGGGTCCCTGGCCAGGCATACCGCCGCTTCGGCCAGCATGCGCGATGTCGAGCCATAGCCCGGGTCCAGCTGTGCCGCCACCCGAACTCGCATATCCAGTGCCTGGTCCCGGGGGTGCGCGCCGTGGAAGAACAGTTCGTAGTGCCCCGCCTCGCGCTCTTCGCGGCTGGGGCCCTCCCCGGGCCTGGGCAGGAAGCGCCCCAGGAGTTTGCGCCCGGGTGCGGTCGCCAGTGCGGCCATGGCACCAGCGATGGCCAGGGTGTTGCGCAGTGCCTGGGCACGGGAACTGCACAGTTGCGCTTCATCGTACTGGAAGTCCTCGCCCCAGGGTTTGCCCAGCAGGCAGTGGCTGCGCCGAACCACCCGGCCATTGATCGCCGCCATGATGAAGGGGCAGGTCCAGCGTTCGAAATCGCTGTCATAGCGGGGGCCCGCCTGGTCGGGGCCGTCAAGGCCCGTGGTACCGGGTGGGCAGAGGGCGTAGGGGTTGGTGAGCAGCTTGCGCACCGCGCGGTCGCGCTTGGCTTCATCGAGCAGCTCGAGCATGCTGGCAATGGTGCCGCCACTGGCCGCGCCCTTGTTGCGCCCGACCCGGCCCTTGACGTAGTGCGCCGGCACCCCGTGGCGTTCCAGCATGCGCTGTTGCAGGAACCAGGTTCCCATGTCGGAAGGAATGGAATCGAAGCCGCAGGTGTGAACCAGGCGTGCGCCGCTGTCCTCGGCAGCTCCCTGGTACTCGGGAATGACCTTTGCCATCCACTGCACTTCACCGGTGAGATCGCAGTAGTGGGTGCCGGAACCGGCGCAGGCGGCTACCAGTTCGGTGCCATAGCGGGCGTAGGGCCCGACGGTCGTGCATACCACCCGTGTGCGCTGGACCATCTCCTGCAGGGAAGCGGGATCGCTGCTGTCGGCCACAACGAGTGGCAGCGGCGTGCCGCCGTGGCGAGCCTGGAGCGTCGCTTGCAGGGCCTCCAGCTTGTCCCTGCTGCGCCCTCCCAGGGCCCAGCGCAGGGTGTCCCCCGTGCCATAGGTCTGTGCCAGGTACTCCGCCACCAGCTGGCCGGTAAAGCCGGTTGCGCCCCAGATGATTACTTCGTATTCCCGCTGCTTCCTGCTCATGCTCTCAGCCCTCTGGCGAGTGGTGCGTTCAGTGGATCCCGTGCATCATTTTCCGCAGCAGCGGGGCGATCAGCAACTGCAGTGCCGCTATACCCAGTCCTACATAGAACAGGGTGGTGAACAGCTCCGTGTAGCTGGCGAGTGCCGTGCCGACGTCGGCGAGGCCGGACTGGGCATCCAGCGCGGCCAGCTTGGACAGCTGGGCCGCCAGGTGCTGGGAATAGGCGGTTGCCAGGAACCAGGCGCCCATCATTACACCCACGATGCTGGGGACCGCAAGCTTGGTCACGGCGGAGAGACCGACCGGGGACAGGCAGAGCTCTCCCGCAGTGTGCAGCAGGTAGGCGAGCACCATCCAGTACCCCAGCACCAGGCCGGCCTCATTGGGCGTCGCAGCCCCCAGCACCAGCGCCCCGAAGCCCAGCCCCGCGAGGGCTACGCCCAGGGCAAACTTGACCGGGGTGCTGGGCTCAACGCCACGGCGGCCGAGCGCGGTCCACAGCCAGGCGAAAACCGGCGCGAGCAGGAAGATGAAAAAGGAGTTGAAGAATCCGTACTGGGCCGCGGTAAAGTTGATGCCAAAGACACGGCGATCCATGACCCGGTCGGCATACAGGGTCATGGACGCCGAGCTCTGCTCGAACAGGGACCAGAATACGACGCTGGAAATGGTGAGGACGACCAGCACGATCATCCGGCTGCGCTCCACGGCGTTGCAGCGGAAGGTGATGAACCAGGCCAGCGCCAGGGCCACGACCAGGGCCAGCACGTTGAGCAGCGTACCGACAGCGCCGTGGAACTGCAGCATCTGCCAGGCGGCGAGGACACCGGCGAACCCGCCGAGATAAATGGTCAGCTCCTTGTTGATGCCCAGGGGCGACTTTTCCCGCAGCGTGTCCGGCCGCGCTGGCTCGGCCAGTCCGTGCAGATGTTTCTGGCCGAGGAGAAAACTTGCCAGGCCGATCAGCATGCCGATACCGGCGACACCGAAACCGTAGCCCCAGCCATAGGTAACGCCCAGATAGCCGCAGAGCAGGGTGGCGACAAACGCGCCGAGGTTGATGCCCATGTAGAAAATGGTAAACCCCGCGTCCCGGCGCGGGTCGTCCTGCGCATAAAGCCGCCCGACGATGGTCGAGATATTGGGTTTGAGGAAGCCCACACCGATCACGATCAGCGCCAGCGAGAAGTAGAAAACCTGCAGCGCGCGGTCATCGCGC
>JBFHFJ010000108.1:0-9898 GCA_041583655.1 Haliea sp.
ACACCAATGCCAGCGGGGACATTTTCGGCGGCTGGCTGGTCTCGCAGATGGACATGGCCGGTTCAGTTACCGCCACGGACGTGGCGGGAGGGCGCGTCGCCACCGTGGCCATTGAAGGCATGGTCTTCCTGACCCCGGTACATGTGGGCGCGGTCGTGGCCTGCTATTGCGACGTCCTGGAAGTGGGCCGCAGCTCCGTGCGCATCGTGGTCGAAGTCTGGATCAACTCCAAGCACGACGGCGAGCCGATCAAGGTCACCGAGGGGGAGTTCGTGTTCGTCGCGATCGACGAGAAGGGCAGGACCCGCGCCATCAGCAACTGATCAGTCCCTGCCCAGCACCTCATCCCGGGCGTTGATGTAGGCCTGCTCGGAAATGTGGTGGTAGCCCCGGACCCCCGCATAGAACTCGATAAACGAGGCGTAGACCTTTGCCGCCATCGGGTCCGCGGCGACCAGATCCCGCATCGCCTGCTCGCCCGCTGTGTGGAAGGCCTGCATCACATCGTCCGGCAGCTTTCGCAGTTGTACCCCGTGTTTCTCCACCAGCTCCCGCAGGGCGGCATTGTTGCGAGCGGTGAACTCGTCGAGCATGTCCTGGTTGGCGGCGCGGGCCGCGGCGGTGACAATGGCCTGCAGATCCGGCGGCAGGGCTTCGTAGGAATCCTTGTTGACGATAAACTCGAGCATGGCGCCGGGTTCGTGCCAGCCGGGATAGTAGTAGTACTTGGCCACCTCATGCAGGCCCAGGGCCAGGTCGTTGTAGGGCCCCACCCACTCGGCAGCGTCAATCACCCCGGTCTGCAGCGAGGTATACAGCTCGCCGCCTGAAATGCGCACCGAAGTACCCCCGGCTGCGCTGAACACCTCGCCAGCCAGCCCCGGGATGCGCATCTTCAGGCCCTGCAGGTCGGCGAGGGAGTTGATTTCCTTGCGGAACCATCCCGCCATCTGCACCCCGGAATTGCCGCCGGCGAAGGGAATGATGTTGGAGGGCGCGTAGGCCTCCCGCCACAGCTCCAGACCGCCGCCGTAATGCAGCCAGGCATTGATTTCCTGGGCTGTCATGCCGAAGGGAATGGCGGTGAAGAACACCGAGGACGGCACCTTGCCCTTCCAGTAATAGGCGGCGCCGTGGCCCGCATCCGCCACACCCTGGCGCACCGCGTCGAATACCTCGAAAGCGGGAACCATCTCGCCGGCGCCGTAGACCCGGGCCGTCAGCCGGCCATTGCTCATTTCACCGACCATACGGGCAAAGTTCTCTGGCCCGGAGCCCAGGCCCGGCAGGTTCTTGGGCCAGGTGGTGACGATCTTCCAGGTATAGCGGGCCTGGTCGCCGCTGCCCGCCTGCACCCCGTCGCGCCCCGCCAGGGCGCCGATGCCGCCGCTGCGCTCGCTGGCCCAGAGCGCAATGACAACCACCAGCGCGGCCAGCAGCTACAGGATAAGGGCGGGGGTGTAGCGAAGTTCAAACGGTGACAGGGCCATGGTTATTCTACTTGGAGGTGAAAATTCAGTTGCCTGACAATGACCGCAGTCTACCCCGAGGGTGAGGGGTTGGCCAGCGAACGCGCCCCCGCGGAAGCGGTTGTCAACCGGCTGAGCGCGGCCGGCGACAGGTGGTCCCGGTCACAGCAACTGCAGCTTCGCGTACTGCACCACCAGCCACTTGCTGCCCTCGAAGTCAAAGTTGACCTCAACCCGCGCGTTGTTGCCGCGGCCTTCGAAATTGAGCACCACCCCCTCGCCGAAGACCTGGTGGTAGACCCGCTGGCCCAGGGCAATACCGGTATCCGGCACCGCCGCCTGGGACAGGCTGCTGACCGGCCGGCTGATGGCCGTGTGCAGGCGCACCTCGCGCAACAGCTCCGCAGGAATTTCCCGAATGAAACGGCTTGGCGTGTTGTAGCTCTCGCTGCCGTGGATGCGGCGGGACTCGGCGTAGGTAATGACCAGCCGCTGCATGGCCCGGGTGATGCCGACATAGGCCAGGCGCCGCTCCTCCTCCAGCCGGCCGGGTTCCTCCATGGACATGCGATGGGGAAACAGGTTCTCCTCCATCCCGGCCAGGAATACCAGCGGAAACTCCAGCCCTTTGGCCGAGTGCAGGGTCATCAGCTGCACACTGTCCTCGAAGGCGTCCGCCTGGGCGTCGCCGGCATCCAGGGCGGCGTTGTCGAGAAACTGCTGCAGGGGCGACAGCTCCTCTCCCTCCGGGCTGAACTGCTTGGCAGCACTGACCAGTTCCTCCAGGTTCTCCACCCGGGCCTGGCCCTTCTCCCCTTTCTCGTTGCGGTGAAAATCCACCAGCCCCGAACCCTCGATCACGTGCTCCACCAGCTCCTCCAGGGCAAGCTCATCAGTGCCTGAGTCGAGCTCATTGATCAGGACCTGGAAACCTTCCAGCGCGCTCAGGGCACGGGCTGGCAGGAGCTTCTCCTCGCGGGCTCCGTTGATGGCCTGCCACATCGGGACACCCCGCTCCCGGGCCAGCTCGCGCAGGGTTTCCAGGGTCTTGCTGCCGATGCCACGAGGCGGCGTGTTAATGACGCGCTCAATGGCTGCGTCGTCTCCACGGTTAGTAAGCAATCGCATATAGGCCAGGGCGTTGCGGATCTCGAGGCGCTCATAGAATCGCTGCCCGCCGTAGATCCGATAGGGAATACCGCTGCGGATGAGCGCCTCTTCCAGCACCCGGGACTGGGCATTGGAGCGGTACAGAATGGCCACCGATGCGCGCTCATTGCCTTCATTGATCCAGGCCTCCGCCTGCTCGACGATAAATCGGGCCTCGTCCTGTTCGTTAAACCCGGCGTAGAGGGCAATGGGCTCGCCGGACTCACCCTCGGTCCACAGCTCCTTGCCCAGGCGACCAAAATTGTGGGCGATAACCCCGTTGGCGGCCTGCAGGATGGTCTGGGTGGAGCGGTAGTTCTGCTCCAGTCGCACAGTGCGGGTGCCGCTGAAATCCTCGCCGAAACGCTGGATATTCTCGATCTTGGCGCCGCGCCAGCCGTAGATGGACTGGTCGTCGTCGCCCACGGCGACCACCGGGATGTGGTTACCCGCCAGCACGCGCAGCCAGGCGTATTGGATAGTATTGGTATCCTGGAACTCGTCGACCAGGATCTGGCGGAAGCGGTCGCGGTAATGCTTCAGCACGGCCGGGCTGTGCAGCCACAGCTCATGGGCGCGCAGCAGCAGCTCGGCGAAATCTACCAGCCCGCCGCGCTCACAGGCGGCCTCATAGGCGCGGTAGACCTGCAGCATGGTCTGGGCAAACAGGTCGCCCGGGGGCGGATTGATATGGGCGGAGCGGAGGCCCTCGTCCTTCTGTGCATTGATGTACCACTGGGCCTGGCGCGGTGGCCAACGGGATTCGTCCAGCTCCAGTTCCCGGCACACGCGCTTTACCAGGCGCAGCTGGTCGTCGCTGTCCAGGATCTGGAAATTCTGCGGAAGCCTGGCCTCTTTCCAATGGGCCTTCAGCAAGCGATGGGCAAGACCGTGAAAGGTTCCGACCCACATGCCATGGGCGGGGATATGCAGCATCTCCTCGATGCGCGAGCGCATCTCCTTTGCCGCCTTGTTGGTGAAGGTCACGGCGAGTATCGCCCAGGGGGATACGTCCTGGGCCCGAATCAGCCAGGCGATACGGTGCACCAGCACCCGGGTTTTGCCACTACCGGCACCGGCAAGGACCAGCAGGTTCGGGCTGTCATCGGCGACGGCCTCGCGCTGGGCATCGTTGAGGGGCGAGAGAATATCAGAAACGTCCATTGCCGCATTCTACCCAAATTCCGGCGCAGGCGAGCGAGCATTTGCGCTCCCCTGCTGTCCAATTGGCATGGCCACAGAGCAATGGCCGCGGCCCTCTGTTAAGATTCGCGGTGGCCACAGGGGCGGACCGGAGTAACAGGATGAGCAACGACAGGCGCGATGATCGGGACCAGGACAACTCCGCGGAGGACTGGAACCCCTGGCTCGACGAGGATGCCAGCGAAGATGACCTGCCCAGCTTCAGTCACAACAGTGACGAGGAAGAGGCGGACTTTCGCCGCTATGACGAGGCCAGCGTCCGCGACCCGCTGGACGACATGGATGAGGAAGACGCGGACGACGAGAGCGGCGGCTCTCCTGCAGACAGCGAACCGCCGGTTGTCGTACCCCCGGCAGGCCAGGTGAAGTCTGCACCGCCCGCCTACAAACCGCGGGAAGAGGCGTTTTCCTCCGAGGAAGACGCGGACGATTACGACGATGTCGACTCCTGGGATGAAGCGGGGCTGCCCGATGATGACTACCAGCCGACCGAGGCGTCCCGATTCACCGACACCTGGCCTGTCGGTCTGATCGCCGTCGCCGCGCTGGCGCTGGTGCTGCTGGCGGCGGGCGGCTACGGAGTCATGAAGCAGCGCGCGGCAATGGAGCAGGAAATTCGCGACCTGCAGGCATTGCTGGCGGTAGCAGCGAAGCCCGAGGAAATCAGCAGCACCCGCGCCAGTCTCGGCAGCCTGGAGGAAGACAACCGGGAGCTGCGCGCAACCCTCGCCGCGCTGCGGGATGAAAACCGCCAGCTCAGCGACACACTCGCGGGGCTGGAGCAACAGCTGGTCGCCCAGCGCGACGCCACGGCCCGCGCGGCGCCGGCTGCAACGCCCGCCAGGCCACAACAGACTGCCGCGCAGGCGGCACCCGCCAGGGCGCAACCCGCTACCGTGAGCGGCGGCGACTGGTTCGTCAATTTCAGCAGCTACAGCGACCGCAGCGTGGCCGAGAGCTGGGCCGCGCGCCTGAAGCCGGGCACAGGCAAGGTGACGGTCACCGCGACACAGAGCAATGGCGCGACGCTGTACCGCGTACGGGTTACCGGCCTGGCCTCGGACAGCCAGGCACAGACCGTGGCCCGGAAACTGGAACAGGAATACGGGCTGCCCAAACTCTGGGTTGGCCGCGAGTAAGCGGCCCCCGCACCTGCTTGGCAGCGTCCCCCCGGGCTGCTAAGGTTCACCCAAACACACTGAGGAGCACCACCATGAAAGTTGTAAATTCCCTGCTGGCAGTACTGGCTCTGGGCAGTTCCATGGCAATGGCGGAATGTGTCCAGCCTGAGACCCCTTCCCTGCCTGACGGTGCCTCTGCCACCATGGATGAAATGATTGCAGGCCAGCAGGCCGTGAAGACCTTCCAGGCTGCAAACCTTGAGTACATGGGCTGCCTGGAGGGTAAATTCACCGCGGCGAAGACCGAAATTGAGAGCGGCAAGGCGGAAGATCCGAAGGCGCTGCAGGCGGCCTATGAGCAGTCTATTGACGCCTATAACGCCGCCGTCTCCACCGAGGAGGAAGTTGCCGGCCAGTTCAATACCGAAATCCGCGAGTACCGGGCCGCCAACCCGAGCTGAGCCGCTGGTCGGGTCGGCTTGGACGCCTTCCCGACCCACCCCACCTTTTTGGCTACCGCGCTGCAGCCGCAGCGTGGGCAGCCAGCTCCATTTTGAACAGCTGCTTCAGCACTTCTATGTTCGCCACGCCGCCGAAATTCGGCCGCACAATAAAGGCAATAGTGCGGTGCGGGCCGGGCTCATCCAGGTGCAGGGCATTGAGTTCAGAGCTGCCTGAGAGCAGTTGATCGAGCGCCATCTCCGGCACCAGGGTGGAACCCATGTGCCCGGCCACCATCTGGATCAGGGTATAGAGGCTGGCTCCCTCCAGGGTCTCATCAAGACTGGAGGACTGCAGGTGGCAAACCGCCAGGGCATGGTCCTTCAGGCAGTGGCCATCCTTGAGCAGCATCAGGCTCAGTTCACGCAGGTCGTCCGCCTTGATCCGCGTCCTCTTGCCCAGCGGGCTGTCCCGATGGGTCACCAGAAAAAGGTCCTCCTCCCAGAAAGGAAACGCCAACAGGCCCTCGTGACTATAGGGCAGTGCCAGTACCGCCGTATCCAGTTCCCCCTTGCGCACCTTTTCTACCAGCACATGGGACTGTTCTTCAACAATGCTAAGGCGAAAATTCGGGTAATCGCGCCGGACGGTAGGCAGCACCTTGGGCAACAGATACGGGCCGATGGTGGGGATGACTCCCATGCTCAGGGGATAGCTCAGCGGATCCTTGCTGTTCTGGGCCAGGCGATAGATGTCTTCCAGCTCGACCTGGATTGCCGCTGCCCGCGCCAGGACCTGCTGCCCCACCGGGGTCACCAGCACTTTCTTGTTGTCCCGCTCGAACAGCTGGATACCGAGCTGGGATTCCAGTTCGGAAATCGCGGTGCTCAGTGCCGACTGGGAAATGGAGCACTGCTCCGCCGCCTTTTTGAAATGGCGGGTGTGGGCAACCGCGAGGGCGTAGGTAAGTTGTTTCAATGAGATCATTAGATGTGTTTCTCCAGTTCAGTCCATGGAGCCCGCCCGGCTGGTGATAGCTGAACAGGCCAGTCTGGTCCTGCAACAATTCAGACAGCACAGGGCTCCATCAGACTTGCCGCTGAAATTGCGGCAGCTTGAGTGAAATCACTGTGGCCAACAGCAGGAACGCCTGGGAGATCCACAGGCAGGCCTGCAGCCCGCTGCTGCCCTGGCCGGCAAGTTGGAATACCCAACCGGACAACAGTGTGCCGAGCAGCCGACCCAGGGCGTTGGACATGTAATAGAAGCCCACGTCCAGCGACACGCCGTCACTACCCGCATAGCTCACGATCAGATAGCTGTGCAGCGAGGAGTTGACGGCAAACACCACTCCGAACAACAGCAGGCCGCTTACGAGTACGGTGGCCGGATCCAGTTCACACAGAAGTCCCAGGGCAATCAAGCCCGGCAGCACTGTCAGCAGGGCCGCCCAGCCGGTGGCCGCACGGCCATCCGGCACTGTACCCGATACCTTGCCGGTGATGCGCGGCGCGAGTGCCTGGACCAGGCCATAGCCCATCACCCAAAGAGCGAGAAATCCACCGGTCTGGGTGTGGCTCCAGCCCAGTGTCTGTGACAGAAACACGGGCAGGGCCACTACAAACCAGACATCGCGCGCACCAAACAGGAACATGCGCGCCGCGGAGAGAATATTGATGGCGCGACTTTTGGAAAAAATATCGCGGAATCGCGGCTTGTTGCTGGCCTTGCCAAGATCCTGTTTCAACAACAACAGGCTCAGCAACCAGACCAGTGCCAACACCAGCGCCATCGCCGCCACTGCGCCGGCGAACCCAAGCCACATCAGCAGCCCACCGCCCAGGAAAAAGCCCACCCCCTTGAGTGCGTTCTTGGATCCGGTAAGAACCGCCACCCAGGTGTAGAGCGTGCCCCGGGCATCTGCCGGCAGCAGCAGCTTGATCGAGCTTTTGGCACTCATTTTATTGAGATCCTTGGCGATCCCCGACAGCGCCTGCGCCGCCATCACCCAGGGAACCGTCAGCCACGCCGCTGGTACCAGCAGCATCGAAAGCGCAACCACTTGCAGGGCAAGGCCGATGTGCATGGTGCGATTGAGGCCCCACTGTGCTCCTAGCCAGCCTCCCACCAGGTTGGTGAGCACCCCAAAGATTTCGTAGAACAGAAACAGCAGGGCGATTTCCAGCGGCGAATAGCCCAGGCCATGAAAGTGCAACACCACCAGCATGCGCAGGGCGCCGTCTGTCAGAGTGAAAGCCCAATAATTGCCGGTGACTACCAGGTACTGGCGCAGGGCAGGAGAGAGCCGGTTCACCATTCAGGTGCGACCTACCTTCAATACCAGCTCAGCGGTCCGGTTGGCATAGCCCCATTCATTGTCGTACCAGGCGTAGATTTTCACCTGGGTGCCGTCCACCACCATGGTGGACAGGGCGTCGATGATGCTCGAGCGCGGGTCAGTCTTGTAGTCGATCGACACCAGCGGACGCTCCTCATAGCCCAGAATACCCTGCAGCTCGCCCTCGGCCGCCTGTTTCAACAGGGCATTGACCTCTTCCGCCGTTGTTTCCCGCGCGACCTCGAAAACGCAGTCCGTGATCGAGGCATTGGCCAGCGGCACACGGATGGCATGGCCGTTCAGCTTGCCCTTGAGCTCCGGGAAGATGTGGGTGATCGCCGTGGCAGAGCCCGTCGTGGTGGGAATCAGGCTCATGCCACAGGCACGGGCACGGCGCAGATCCTTGTGCGGAGCATCCAGTATTGTCTGGGTGTTGGTGAGATTGTGAATCGTGGTTATTGAACCGTGCCTGATGCCGAGCTGTTCATGGATCACCTTCACCACCGGTGCCAGGCAGTTGGTGGTACAGGAGGCAGCAGTCACAACCCGGTGTTCAGTCGGATCGTAGAGATGATCATTGACGCCCATGACGACATTCAGCACGCCGGCTTCCTTCACCGGGGCAGTGACGACGACACGCTGTACGCCCTGATCCAGGTACGCCTGCAGCAGCGCTTTCGTTTTCATCTTCCCGGATGCCTCTATCACCAGATCGCAGCCGGACCAGTCGGTGTCGCTGATCGCCCTGTTCGGCGTTACTGCAACATGCCGATCCCCTATGATCAGGCTACCGCCCGCAGCGGCTGCCTCGTGGTGCCAGCGACCGTGGACAGAATCGAAGTTCATCAGGTGCGCCAGTGTCGCCGCATCACCAGCGGGATCGTTGATCCGCACGATTTCCACACCGACCTGGTCGAAAAGTGCGCGCATGGTCAGGCGCCCCATGCGCCCGAAACCGTTAATGCCGATCTTGATAGACATTGCCGTTACCCAGATTGTGAATGTGGAAACCAGTGATGCGTTCTGTTGGCAATGGCGACCAGGGACAGCATGACCGGCACTTCCACCAGCACGCCCACCACCGTGGCCAGGGCAGCGCCCGAGTGCAAACCGAACAGGGAGATCGCCACGGCAACAGCCAGCTCAAAGAAGTTGGACGTTCCAATCATGCAGGCCGGCGCCGCGATATTGTGCGGCAGCCGCAACCAGTAGGCTGCGGCATAGGCAATCATGAAAATGCCGTAGGTCTGGATCAACAGGGGAATTGCAATCAAACCGATGGTCTGTGGCTGGGCGATTATGGTTTCCGCCTGGAAGCCAAACAGCAGCACCACCGTCGCCAGGAGGCCCAGAATTGACCATGGTTTGAGGCTGTGCAGAAACCGGTCCAGACCCTGTCCATCCCCCTGCCGCTCCAACCAGTGCCGGGTCCAGGCGCCGGCGACCAGTGGCAGCACCACGTACAGCACCACCGACAGCAGGAGGGTTTCCCAGGGAACGTGGATGTCGCTGACGCCCAATAGAAATGCGGTGAGCGGGGCAAAGGCAAAAATCATGATGATGTCGTTGACCGACACCTGAACCAGCGTGTAATTGGCGTCACCTTTGGTCAGCTGGCTCCACACAAACACCATCGCGGTACAAGGCGCCACACCGAGCAAGATCATACCGGCGATGTATTCACCGGCATTCAGTGGATCGACCCAGTCGACAAAGACCACACGGAAGAACAGCCAACCCAAGGCAGCCATGGAAAAGGGCTTGATCAGCCAGTTGATGATCAAGGTCAGCACCAGGCCTTTCGGCTTCTTGCCCACTTCCTTGATCGAGCTGAAATCAATCTGCACCATCATCGGGTAGATCATCACCCAGATGAACACCGCGACCACCAGGTTGACATGGGCGAATTCCAATCCCGCGATAGCGCCGAATCCATTCGGCACCAGGATTCCCAGTATTACCCCAGCGAAAATACACAGCGCTACCCAGAGCGTCATGTAGCGTTCGAAAATACCCATCCTGCTCTGTTTCCCCTTATATCGAGCGCTGATTGACGCGAGCGGATAGCTGTTCCGCACTTTCCGTACGCTCCGAGTAGCGATCGGTGAGATAGTCGCTGCATCCGCGTGTCAGGAGCGTGAACTTAACCAGCTCCTCCATCACATCCACAATGCGGT
>JBFHFJ010000109.1:0-9696 GCA_041583655.1 Haliea sp.
GCCCTGCTCCGCTCAATGATCATGCGCAGTTCGCTCACGGATTCCAGCACGAAAAAGCAGGGGTAGCCCATGCGCCGGGCATACAGCCCCAGGTCAATGAACTCGGAGTCCTTGTAGCCGTTGCACACCACCAGGCTCTCGGTGTCGCGCAGCTGGCTCAGGGCGATAGTGAGTTCCGCCTTGCTGCCGGCTTCGAAACCGTGATGGAAGCGGGTGCCGTAATCGGCAATCTCCTCGATCACGTGGCACTGCTGGTTGACCTTGATCGGGAACACACCGCGGTACACGTTGTTGTAGCCACCACTGGCTATGGCATCCGCAAAGGCCTCGTTGAGCACCTTGATCCGGTGGTCCAGCACGTTGCGGATACGCAGCACTGCCGGCATTTCCAGATTACGCGCCCGCATCCCGGCGACGATGTCCATCAATGAGACACTGACCTCGCCCTCGCCGGGGTTGACCGTCACCTGGGCATGGCCATTGTCTGCAATGCTGTAGTATCCCGCGCCCCAGGCGTTGATACCGTAGAGTTCGGCGCTATCGGCGACGCTCCAGCCCTCTGTGGGCTGCGCTGAGTCTGTCATGCTCCTCCCGTGTTCAATGTCTGATGCACACGAGGGACTTGACGCCCTCAGGTGCGGCTGCTGCTGGCAACTGGCATACAGTCGTGTGGGTAGTGGAAATGGCGCCGATTTTAGGCCGCTACGGCGCAAACGCAAGCGCTAAATCCCTACCGGCCGGAACAGCCTGACAGCCTACCCCGTCACTTTGGTAGTTTTCAACCTGCGAGTCCGCAGCCCATGACAGGCACCGTCCACAGGCACTATATTACAGTGAATCCGCAGTTGGACGCTCCATGCCTGCCCAGCCCGCCAAACCGCCAGCCCCAGCCCGAACCGAGCCGCGCCCGGAAATCAGCATAGAGCGCGCTTTGCCCTCCGATCTGGATGCCCTGCTGGCGATAGAAGAAGCCTGTTTCAGCAGTGATCGCCTGTCCCGGCGCAGCTTCAAGCGCTGGCTGCGCCGCGCTGACTGTGTATTCCTGGTGGCCCGCGCAGGCGAGAAACTCGCCGGCTACAGCCTGGTACTGCTACGCCAGGGTACGCGACTGGCGCGGCTCTACTCCCTTGCCGTGGCACCGGGTTTTCAGGGGCAGGGGCTGGCCCGGCGCCTGCTGCAACAGGTAGAGCGCGACACCCGCGCCACAGGTGCCCTGTACCTGCGCCTGGAAGTAGCCAGCACCAACCAGGCGGCCATTGCGCTGTATCAGGAGCTGGGTTACACCCAGTTCGGCCTCTACCACGACTATTACGAGGATCACGGCGACGCCCTGCGCATGGAGAAGTGCATCCGCCCCTATGAACCCGGCGGTGACTCCCACTCCATTCCCTGGCTGGCGCAGACTACACCTTTCACCTGCGGCCCCGCTGCGCTGATGATGGCTATGGCCGGGCTGGACCGCAGCTACGAGCCCACGCCGCTGGAAGAGATCGAGATATGGCGCCAGGCGACGACCATCTTCATGACTTCCGGACACGGCGGCTGCCACCCTCTTGGCCTTGCCCTGGCCGCAAACGCCCGCGGTTTCCGCAGCGAAGTGTGGGTGAACACAGTGGGACCGCTGTTCCTCGAGGGTGTACGGGACGAGAACAAGAAGCGGGTCATGAGCCTGGTCCACGACGCCTTTGTCGTGCAATGCGACCGCCACAATATCCCCGTTCACTACCGCGATGTCGACCAGCAGTTACTGGTGGAGTTGTTTGACGCTGGCGCCAATATCCTGATTTTGATCTCCACCTATCGGCTGGACAGCAAAAAAGCCCCCCATTGGGTGGTGCTGTCCGGATACGATGACAGCTGCCTGTATGTACACGACCCTGAGCTGGATGATCTGAGCACACCGAACGCAGCCCGGGACGCCAACAAGGCCCCGCTGGACTGCCAGCACCTGCCCATAGCACGCGCCGATTTTGCCGCCATGAGCCGCTTCGGCGGAAGTCGACTGCGGGCGGCAGTGGTGATTCAGCCGGACAAGCGACTGCGCGAGGCCAGTCCGTGAGTGCCGACCCACAATACCTCGCCCTGGTGCGGGAGCTCTCCGAGCGCATGGTGGCTGCCCAGCGCCCGATTCGCATCCTCGACGCGATCAAGTGGAGCGGCGCGGTACGCAGGGATTTCTTTGCCCGCGGCTGTCGCGAACTGCCGCGGATAGACCGCGACTACTACCGGGAGCAGAATCCCCTGGATTTCGACCCGGCCAGCAAACGTGCGGAATTCCAGGATATAGAGCGCGACATCGCCCGCAAACTGGGGCAGCTCAACCCCCTCGCCCAGATCATGCGGCGGATGTGCCGGGAGTACCGCAGCGTGGTGCAGATGCTGGAAGCCCGGGGCGAACCCGATTTCGGCACCATCTCCGTAGACCTGTACGGCTCCGCCTCCGATGTCTTCCACGCCGGCGACCCCACCCTCGCGGACCTCGGCACGGTCATGGAGGGCACACTCACCAACCTCCTGCAGAACCGCTCCATGCAGGAGGCGGCCAAGGACATTAACGCCGGGGAGGCCGTGGAAATACTCAATGCGCGACTCCTGCGGGTATTCCCGGATGCCGGCATCCGGGTCCTCCTCAACGACCAGATGACGGCGGATGCCGCCGCCGGTTCCGACTACCTGAAGATACGCAGCGACGCCCGTTTCAACCGCCTCGACATTGATGTTCTGGAGGTCCACGAGGGTTGGGTACATCTGGGAACAACCCTGAACGGCAGCGCCCAGCGGGCCTGCACGTTTCTCGGCAAGGGTACCCCCTCCGCCACCACGACCCAGGAAGGTCTGGCGGTACTTACTGAAATCCTTACCCTGCGCTCCAGTCCCTCGCGCCTGTACCGTCTTATCAACCGGGTACGGGCGGTGACCCTGGCCGAGGACGGTGCCAGTTTTGTTGATGTATTTCAGTATCTGCGCGAGCACGGCATGAGCGAGGATGACGCCTGGGGCATCGCCATGCGCGTGTTCCGCGGCAGTACCCCGGACGGCAGGCCGTTTACCAAGGATCTCGCCTACATGCGCGGCTTTGTCCAGACCTATAACTTTCTCCGGCTGGCAATGAGCGAGGGGCATCTTGACAGCCTGCCCGTGCTGTTCTGCGGCAAGATTACCCTGGAGGATATCCAGACCTGGCGTATGCTGATCGACGAGGGCGTCGTCGAGGCCCCGCGCTTTGTACCTCCCCATTTCGCGGACCTGCAGGGCCTGGCGACCTGGATGAGCTTCTCGCGCTTCATCGCCTCGCTGAATTTCGACCAGCTGCAGGCGGATTACGGCGCCCTGCTCTAGCCTGTCGAGGCGCTCCCCGGGCTTCAGTTCCGGGCCATGGGTTTCGAGCCTGCCGCCCGCCCCGGCATCTGCTGCAGCAATCGCTGAAGGTCCTTCACCCGCTTGCGGGTTCCACTATTAGCTGCATGGCCGGCATAGGCCAGTTGCTCGAAGCCCGCGGTGAACTCCCCTGCCCAGCGGCCCAGCACCGGGTCAATGTCCGCCACCCGACGGCAGAAATCCCGTGGGCCCTCGCCAGGCCTGCGCGTCAGTCCGCGCCGTGCCAGCCGGGCGCAGAAGGCCAGGTAGAGTCGCTGCGCGGGGTCCAGTGGGCGCCGCCTGTTCCGCCCCAACAGCAGCCACGCCACGGGCACGAGGACCAGCGCGCCACTGGCGAGAACAATGATGACAAATGTCCTCGCGCGGACCGTGCCGAACAGTTCCTGCAGCAGCCGGTACTGCTCATCGCTATTGAATCCGACCACCCAGCTCTGCCAGCGATAGGTCAGCGCATCGTAGCGCAGCCTTAGCATGTTGACCCAGTTCACGCCCCGGTACCTCAAGGGCGACAATGGCGAGTTGGCGAGGAAACTACCCTCTGCGGCGACTGCCTGCTCCAGACCCAACTCGATACGTTCCGGGGAAACGGCGCCAGTGGGGTCAACCCGCACCCAGCCCTGTCCCTCCAGCCACACCTCAGCCCAGGCATGGGCGTCAAACTGGTGCACGATCACGGTCCGGTTGAGCGGATTGATTTCGCCACCCTGGTAACCCGCCACCACCCGGGCTGGCACTCCCCCTGCACGCATCATCAGAGTGAACGCAAAGGCATAGTGCTCGCAAAATCCGCGCCGGGTTTCGAACAGGAACCGGTCCATCGGATGTGGCCCTGACAAGAGCGGTGGCTGCAGGGTGTAAACGAAGTTTTCGCGGCTGAAGAGGGCCAGCACCGCTTCGACAAAGGCCTCGTCCGTAGGGCTTTCAGCCCGCAGCCCCTGCGCCAGTTCGCGGCTGCGGGGATTGCTGGCCTCCGGCAGGGCCAGCTCCGTGCGCCGACGCCAGGCCGAGAGCTCTGTTTCCAGCGGGGTTTCAGGCCAGCTGCTGACGGTGTAACGAAGCTGGTCCTCAACCTCCACGGGAGAGTAAAGGCGAAAGTCCGGCGTGGCCAGCACACCCGATTGTGGTGAACGCGCGTAGCGCAAGCTGTAGAGCCAGTTCTGCTGGGTGGGCAGCATCAGGACCGAATAGGACAGTTCGGGTCCTACCGGGTCCAGCTTCGGCGCCCGCAGCTCCTCCGCGGGCAATTCGTGATAGCGCAGGCTGCGCCAGGTACCCGCATCCAGCACGCTGAACACCAGCCCTCGCCAGTACAGCTCGGAGCGGGGAGGAATATCGCCGTCAAACTGCACACGGAATGCGACCTCATCGGACTGACTAAGGCTGGAGACGTCACCTGGCTTCATGAAGTCGCTGACCCCGGTCCTGGCCGCGTGGCTTTGTACCGGCACTGTCCACAGCGGCCCGATCCGGGGAAACAGAAAGAACAACACCAGCATTAGCGGAAATGCCTGGGCCAGCATCAGTGCCGGCAAGCGCAGTGTATCGACTCTGAAGCGGTGTTCCCCCGGGCGGTGCAGCGCGACCAGGGAGGTGGTGACCAGCAGCAGCGTGAACAGCGAATAGAGCACCAGCAGCAGGTCCTGGGTGAACAGAAAAGCGGTCACGCAAATGAAATAGCCAAGGAAAATCACCACGTAGGCGTCCTTGCGCCTGATCAGTTCCAGCAACTTGAGGGCGAAGGCCGTCAGCAGCAGCGCCACCGTGGGCTCCAGCCCCAGCAGGTTGCCGTAGCTGAAGTACACTGCGGCGAAGCCGGCTCCGATCAGGGCGATGCGGGCCCAGCGTCCCGGAAATGACACCCGGCCCTGGTATACCAGAAGCCGCCACACGGCGGTCAGCAGATACACCAGCACCACCCATACCGGCAGTCGACCAAGGTGGGGTAGCAAAAGGGCGAACTGGCTGAGAATGATCCACACCAGTGCGTTGCGCGGAATAAGGCTCGCGACGCCAAAGGGAACGCTCACGGGCGTTGCGCCCCGCTGCGGAACAGTGCCAGCGCTGTCAGCACCCTTTCCAGCTGCGCTTCGCCGCGCGCAGGCGAAATCTCCGTACCCGGCAGGCGCAGGCCGTAGTCCTCGCCGCCCCGCTCGCACTGGAGCGCCCAGTAGCACAGGTGTGACAGGCGCTGTTCCACGGGAATACCCGGGAACGCCTCCCAGTCCAGCCAGGCGCTGCGGTCGGCAAAGGCTGCGTAGTGCTTGCTCTGCAGGGCCTGCCCTTTGGCCAGGCCCTTCCAGTGAACCTGGCGCAGGGAATCACCCCGGCGGTATTCACGGAAACCATAGAAATCATCGCTGCCGCTGCTGGGCACCGCCGCCCCGTCGGGGTTGTCGCTGGCCGCGCCAGGCAGTTCAGGCGAAGCCACCGGCTGAGGGTACACCAGCGCTTTCAGATCGAGATCCACCCAGGTCCAGCATCGCAGCAGACCCAGCGGGTAAGTGCTCTCCAGCAACAGGCGCCCGGGATGATACCAGCCGCGCCTGCCCACGGGGACAAACAGGGCCAGTTCAGCGCTGTCCCGATCGACCAGGCTGACCTGGGTGTCACCGCCCCCGGGCCAGGCCAGGCGGAGCCCGTAGTGCGCGGAGCGCCGTCCCCGCTCCAGGCGCAGAACGAACTCGCTTTGCTGCCCCGGGAAGGCGGATGTGGCGGTAACCGCGTGCAGGCTCAGACCGGCCAGATTGGCGTAGGTGTGGAGAATCGCAATGATGAACAGGTTGGCAAGCAGAAAAGCGACGGCGTAGGCCATGTTGTTCTGGTAGTTGATCGCCGTGAGCAGGATCAACAGCAGCAACAACAGGAAAAACAGGCCCGGCAGGGATGGGAAGATGAAGATCCGGCGCTGGTCCAGAGTCACGGAACGCGCTGCCGGTATGCGGCGCTCAAGCCAACGGCCAAAGCGCCCTCCTGGGCTGGCGGGAGTGCGCTGCGTCAGTTCGGCGGCTGCGCCCATGGCTGGCTCAGCGCCCTATCACATCCACACTGCGCTGCAGCAGGTCTACCAGCGCCTGGCCGTCACCTGCGTAATCCCCGCTGGGTACCAGGCGATGCCCGGCAACAGGCGCCAGAACGGCCTGCAGATCCTCTGGCACCACATGGCTGCGACCGTTCATGAGAGCCCAGCTGCGGGCGCAATCCAGCAGCGCCAGCGCACCCCGCGGGGACAAACCGACGGCGAACTCACGACTCTGGCGTGTGAACGCCACCAGCCGCTGCAGGTAGTCCAGCAGTGAATCCGCTACATGCACCTGCGCCACCGCCGCGCGAAAGCCCGACAGCTCCTGCGACGACAGGCATTGGCGCAGTGCCCCGTTGCTGATCTGGCCGGAGTGTTTGCTGAGGAACATTTGCCGCTCGGCCCGGGGGTCCGGATAACCCAGCTGCAGCCGCATCAGGAAGCGGTCGAGCTGGCTCTCAGGCAGGGGGTAGGTCCCGGACTGGTCAATCGGATTCTGGGTGGCAATCACGAAAAAGGGTTCCGGCAAGGGACGCGTCTCTCCCTCGACAGTCACCTGGCCCTCGGCCATGGCCTCCAGCAGTGCACTCTGGGTACGCGGGGTGGTGCGATTGATCTCATCGGCGAGCAGCACCTGGGTGAAGATGGGGCCGGGGTGGAAGCTGAAGCTGGCATCGTTGCGATCATAGACGGAGACGCCGAGTATGTCTGCGGGCAACAGGTCACTGGTGAACTGGACCCGTTTGTAGGACAGGCCCAGCACCTCGGCGAGCGCGTGGGAAAGCGTGGTCTTGCCCATCCCTGGCAGGTCTTCGATCAGCAGGTGGCCGCGGGACAGCAGGCAACATAGCGCCAGGCGCACCTGCGTTTCCTTGCCCAGCAACACCGTGCCGATTTCAGCCACCGCGCTGTCGATTGCGCCCTGTATCTCCATGCCTAGCTCCCTGGAGTCGCGTTGCAAGTGTTGTCACTTACGCGGCGCAGCTCAATATGGACGTTCACGCGCGGCCCGGGCTTCGCGGCGCGGCCAGTCAGCTCAGCCGGACGCATCCAGCCCGCGTTGCAGGTCCGCACGCAGGTCGGCGACATCCTCAAGGCCCACCGCCACGCGGATCAGGCTGTCGCTGATCCCCGCCTCCCCGCGCTGGGCGGGAGTCAGGCGACCGTGTGTCGTGGTCCCGGGGTGTACGATCGTGGTCTTGGCATCACCGAGGTTGGCTGTCAGTGACAGGATGCGGGTCGCATCGATACAGCGCCAGGCAGCTTCACGGCCGCCGTGGACCTCGAAAGACAACACCCCGCCAAATGCCCGCTGCTGGGTGCAGGCGAGGTCATGACCGGGGTGGTCGGGCAGGCCCGCATAATGAACTTTTCGTACCTGGGGCTGCTGTTGCAGCCACCGGGCCAGCTCCAGCGCCGAGCGCGAATGTGCCTCCATGCGCAGGCGCAGCGTTTCCAGCCCCTTGAGGAATACCCAGGCGTTGAATGCGCTCATCGTGGGACCGCAGGTACGCAGGAACACCACGATTTCGTTCATCAGCGCCTGCGAGCCCACCACCGCGCCACCGACACAGCGGCCCTGCCCGTCAAGGTACTTGGTAGCCGAGTGAATAACGATATCCGCTCCAAACTCCAGCGGCCGCTGCAGGGCCGGGGTACAGAAACAGTTGTCCACCACCAGCAGGGCGCCGCCGGCGTGGGCCAGATCCGCCAGTTTCCGGATGTCTGCGACTTCACACAGCGGGTTGGAGGGTGTCTCGATATAGAGCAGCTTTGTTTCCGGGCGCATGGCCGCCTGCCACTGGTCCAGGGCCAGCAGGGGCACGAAATCCACATGCACGCCAAATTTGGCCATATAGCGAGCGAACAGGTTGGTCGTGGTACCGAAAACATCCCGGGAGCAGATCACATGGTCCCCGGCGGAGAGCAGCGCCATACAGGTGCTGAGAATGGCCGCCATGCCCGAGGCGGTGCCTACCGCGGCCTCGCCGCCTTCCAGCGCCGCCAGCCGCTCCTCGAAGCTGCGCACTGTGGGATTGGTGTAGCGTGAATAGACATTGCCGGGACTGTCCCCCGCAAAGCGCGCAGCGGCGTCCGCGGCCGAATCAAAAACGTAGCTGGAAGTCGCGAAAATGGGCTCCGAATGCTCGCCCTCGGCGGTCCGGTGGATTCCCGCGCGAATGGCAAGGGTGTCGAGCCTGGCGTCCGCCAGCGGATCGTCGCTATGGTCGCTCATGAGGCCTCAGCTGGCATCGTTGTGAATGCCGACCACCGTACCGTCGGCCAGCAACTGGGCGCGGTTACGGGACTGGGCGTCGTCGTTGCGCAGGGCTTCAATGCGGTCCAGGTACACGCGATCCACATCGCCGGTGATGTATTCGCCGTTGAACACGGAGCAGTCAAAACCCGCGGTGCTGCTGTTGCCTGAGCGGGAGCACTGCACCAGCTCGTCCAGGTCCTGGAACACCAGCCAGTCGGCACCAATCAGTTCGCATATTTCCTCGACGCTGCGGTTATAGGCGATCAGCTCGCTGGCCGACGGCATATCGATACCGTAGACATTCGGGTAGCGCACCGGCGGCGCGGCGGAGGCAAAGTAGACCTTGGCTGCACCCGCATCCCTGGCCATCTGGATAATCTGGCGGCAGGTGGTACCGCGCACGATCGAGTCATCCACCAGCATGACATTCTTGCCGTCGAACTCCAGCGGCACCGGGTTCAGTTTCTGGCGCACGGACTTCTTGCGCTGGCTCTGGCCCGGCATGATAAATGTGCGGCCGATGTAGCGATTCTTCATAAAGCCTTCGCGGAACTTTATACCCAGTTCCGAGGCCAGCGCCTGGCCTGCTATGCGGCTGGTGTCGGGGATGGGGATCACCACATCGATATCGTGATCCGGACGCAGGCGCAGGATCTTCCTGGCCAGGGCCTCGCCCTGCCGCATCCGGGTCTTGTACACGGAAATCCCGTCCATCAGGGAGTCCGGGCGGGCAAAGTACACATGCTCGAAGATACAGGGTCGCAACTGTGGATTGGATGCGCACTGGCGCCGGTGCAGCTGCCCTGCGGCGTCAATGAATACCGCCTCGCCGGGTGCCACATCATCGATCAGGCGAAAACCAAGAACATCCAGCGCCACACTCTCGGAGGCCAGCATGTACTCGGTCCCTGCCGAAGTCTCCCGCATTCCCACCACCAGCGGCCGGATGCCAAAGGGGTCGCGGAAGCCAACCACACCGTAATCCACTACCAGCGCCACCGCCGCATAACCACCCCGGCAGCGGCGATGCACCGCGGCC
>JBFHFJ010000110.1:0-9629 GCA_041583655.1 Haliea sp.
CTGCGCGAGCGCATCTCCCATATCAAGCTGCCGCGGTCGCTGGATTTCCATCGCCAGCTGCCGCGGCTGGACAACGGGAAAATGTACAAGCGGCACCTGGTCGATGCCTATCGGGGTGCCACCCGCACGGATGAAAAAGGTGACACGGTAGCCACCGGCAAGAGCGCATCCGACGACTAGCCGCAGGGTCTGCACCCCCGCGTCACCGAGGGTGCAGGCAGGTAAAAGCACTCAACGCCCGGCTATCTCCTGACCGGAAGGCAGGCTGCGCCCCGTCCTGCTGGCGTGCAACTCCTCCAGCCCCAGATGCCCCACATTGCTCACTGCGTTATCCATTGCCGTTTCCAGGCAGGCATTGCGATCCCGGTTCATTGCGGTATTGCGGATGTCGGCCCGAGGTGAGCATACGGTGGTGGTCGCCTGGGTAAGGCGCGTGTAAAGCTGCTCCACGCCCGCAGGCCTGCTAAGGTCGAGATCCGCCCAGGTCACCGTCACTGAGCGTTCAGAGCGCCCTGCAGCGGGGAAGCGAAGAAATTCATGGCGGAGAGCATGACTGACTTCCCGCGTGGTCGTTTCTTCAATGTGATAGCGTGCGTCGTCTGCTGCCACACTGTGGTTGGTCACCAGTGGTACGGTTAGCGCCAGTGACAGGAGGGCCGTGGCGACCCGTGGCAATTCTCTGGATTTTTCGTGTCCTGGATTTTTCATGGCATCTTCCTCGCGTGTTGGCTTTCAGCGGCCGACTTTCGCCGGTCCGGTTGCCCGGTTGCGCGCGCTGGACCAAGTTCAGCACAAGCGCTGGCGGAGCGCCGGACGGCGTCGTGATTTACTCGGGAGAAATGTGTGATGCCCGCATGATGAAAATGTGATGGCTTTGAATTCAGCAGGTTGCAGGGCCGGGTCCGGGCCCTGGCTGTTGCGCAAGCCGAGTGGCGGAAGCTTCCCCCTGCGGCTATGCTGAATTGCACCTCTGCAGATTCTTGGCAGGTCAGGTGAAATGACTCGGCATTTGCGCTTCGGTGCCTGGAGTTTTTGCCCCGATACCCTGGTGCTGGAGCTGGACGGACAAAGTTTTAGCCTGGAGCCTCGCGTTGCGACACTGCTGGAGTACTTTCTTGCCAACCCGGGAGAAGTTCTCAGTCATGAACAGTTGATTGAGGTGGTCTGGGATGATCGTGTGGTATCCGACGATGCCATACGGCGGGCAGTGTCGACTCTGCGGCACACCCTCGCGGTGGACGGTAGTGACAAATTGATCACCACTGTCCACAAGAAGGGCTATCTGGCCAATCTGCCTGCGGTCATCGAGGTGAAGCCCGTCACCGTGTGCTCCCAATCCTTAATAGCGTTCCCGGGGGCCAGCAATCCGCGGTTGCTGGTGGTGTCAGTGCTGTTGGTGTCCCTGCTGGCGGTGGCCTGGTTCTGGCTGCGACCGGGTTCGGCTGCTCCGGCGGAGGATGAAGAAGCAACCGGCCTGCCGTATACCCTTGCTGTGATGCCATTTGTGGATCTGAGTGAGCACGCTGACCAGGCCTATCTCGCTGACGGGCTGGCGGAGGAGCTGCTGGGGTTGCTTGGTCGCTTCAGTGCCTTCCGCGTCCCCGCCCGCAGCTCATCCTTCCAGTTTCGCGATGTGGAGGCCAGTCCCAGGGAGGTGGGGGCGGCACTGGGGGTGCGTTATCTGGTGGAAGGCAGTGTCCGGCGCGACGCGGACCGGGTACGCGTCGAGGTGAGACTGGTCGAGGCGAGCTCAGGGTATCAGCTGTGGTCGCAAAGCTATAGCCGCAGCCTGGCAGAGCTTTTCACGCTGCAGGCGGATATTGCCGCCCAGGTGGCGCGCGCGTTGCAGGTAGTTCTGGTGGAGCCCGAACGGCCGGCCGCCCGCGCGCTGGAGAGTGCGGGGCCCGCCGGAGCTGAGGCCTACCTGGAATACCTGCGGGCGCGGCAGTTGATGGCCAGCTGGCGAACTGCGGACCTGGAGTTGGCCATTGCCCATCTGCAGAACGTGATTTCCCTGGCGCCGGATTTCGCTCCGGCCTACACCCGGCTGGCGGAGGCGATGTTGATACAGGCCAATGATCTTGGCTCTGCCCGGCGCGACCGGGTCAGTGCCACAGTGAGCGCCCTGGTTGACAAGTCAATGGCCCTAGAACCCGAGCTGGGCGAAACGTATGCGCTGCGCGCCATGTTGCGGCCAGACGCGGAACTTGCGCTTTCAGAGCAGGATTTGCGAAGGAGCATTGCGCTCAGTCCAAGCTACACCACCGCGTATGAATTACTTGCACAGCTGCTTTTTTGGGGTGGGCACCGCGATGAAGGGCTGGTACTGATAGACCAGGCTCGTTCCCTCGACCCTTTGTGGCCCCGCGGCCACTATGTCAAGGCCCTGATGATGCTCTCCAGCTGTGAGCAGGAGGAAGCGGCTGAGCTTGCCCGGGAGGCGCTGCGAGTCAACCCGCGTTTTCGCTCCGGTTTGGTCATGCTGGGGAGTATTGTCGCCTCGCGGGGGGAGCTGGCCGAGGCGGCTCGGCTGCAGGAACTGGCGCTGTCCCTGGATCCGCGTGCGGTCTGGGTGCGGGAACGGCTGCACATGACCTACCTGGATTTGGGAGAGCTGGCGGCGGCCCGTGAAGTGGGCGGCGGCAGCTTTGTCGCCCAGTGGCGGGAGCATCACTTTCTTGGCAATCACGCCGCGGCCGGCGAGATGATCTACGCGATGGATCCTGCCCAGATTGAGGGTGGTTTGAGCCTCTGGGCGCAAACCAACTCGGTCCTTGTGGCGGCAATGACCAGTGGTGACTACGCCCGCGCTCGCAGATATCTGGGCGAGCGCTTCGACTACGCTGGCGGCCTGCCGGCAACCATCGCACCTGAGGACCGCTACCATCTGCTGAACCTGCTGTTGGTGTGGTACGGTCCGGATTACGATGCCAGCGCGCAGGGCCTCATTGCCGGCTTGTGGCGGGACCTGAGTGCGGCCCACCAGGAGACGCGCAGCTGTATTCCCGAGTACCGGGCGCTGGTGCAGGCCCTGGCCGCGGTAACGCTCGGACGAGTCGATGAGTCACTTGCCGTACTGCGAAACGCAATTGAGAGTGGCGGCGTCTTTGCAGGCTGGCACTGGATCATTGGCAACCATCCCGGATTCGCGCTGCTGGTGCAAGAACCTGGATTCAAGCAGATGCTGGGTGAGCGGCAGGCCCTGCTGGTCGAGCAGCGTGGGCTATTGGCACGCTTGCGCGCTGAGGGCGCGGTACCCCTGCGGGGGCAGGGTGTCGGCAGTCCCGGGTCGGGTGATCCGGTGTCGGTTGTACGCCTGCTGGCCCGCCCAGCGGCCGCACAATAGCTGCCAGCGGGGCTCTGGCAGGCTGGTTTGGTTTGGTTGGAATGGCCTGATTGAACCTGTGCCCGGGGTCTGGATTGCAGTATGCTGGGCCTGATATGTGGTAGCAGAGAGGTCAGCCCGTGAGAACATCCCGCAAACTCGCACTTTTGGAACGGCAAATGGCGAGTTGCAATTCCTACGATGAATGGCGCGAGGCGGCGCTGCAACACGATGAACTGTCCGGCATGCGCCGCTGGCGCGAGGTCGACCAGACCCGCCAGTATGACTACAGCCAGATTCGCCTGCGCCTGGACCGGCTGCGCAGCCTGCGCTCCCGCCACGATTACCAGGGCCTGCTGTTTACCCTCAACGAAGGTATCCACGGCAATATGGGCGGTATGGGGCGCAGTACCCTGTACCAGCGCGCCAAGTTTGGCACGAAGCACCTGATTGAGCAGTATATCGATGAGGTGGACGACTCGCTGCGCTTTCTTGCCGAGCTGCAGAGCGACGAGATTACCCTGCAGCAAAAGCTGGATTTCTTCTATCGCGCGAACATCTGTTTCGGTCGCTCCGCGCTGATGTTGAGTGGGGGCGGAGTGCTCGGCTTCTACCATCTTGGTGTGGTGAAAACGCTGCTGGAGCAGGGGCTGCTGCCGCGGGTGATCTCCGGTTCCAGTGCCGGCTCGCTGGTCGCGGGAGTGGTTGGCACCCACACCGACGTCGAGCTGGAGCACTTCTTTGACCCCAATAATGTTCATTTCGAGGCCGAGCGCGAAGCCAGCGTGTTCTCGCGCATGTTCCTGGGCCGCAACCCCCACATCGACGTGCGTGACCTGGAGAAAATCATCGCCCGCCTGATCCCGGAAATGACTTTCCAGGAGGCCTATGAAAAGACCGGTCGGCAAATCAGCGTCACCGTGGCGCCGGCGGAGACCCACCAGCGCTCGCGGCTGCTGAACGCGATCACCTCGCCCAACGTCTATGTGCGCTCGGCGGTGATGGCCTCCTGTGCGGTGCCCGGTGTCTTTCCCCCGGTGATGCTGATGGCAAAAAACGCCCACGGCGAGGCGCAGCCCTACCTGCCCACCCGCAAGTGGGTCGACGGCTCCATCGCCGACGATCTGCCCGCCAAGCGCCTTTCGCGCCTGTACAGCACGAATCACTACATTGTCAGCATGGTGAACCCGATTGCGACTCCGTTCCTGCGCGGCAATCGCAAGACCAGCGGCCTGACCGCGGCGCTGGGCAGTCTCGGGGTGGGTGTCGGCCGAGAGGTGCTGAATTTCTATCGCGGTATGGTGCAGAAGAAGGGCGACAACTGGCCGCGCTTCAATCTGCTGATGAACGGTATCCACTCCCTGCTGGACCAGGAGTACAGCGGCGACATCAATATTGTTCCCAGCTTCCGCTGGTACAACCCGGCGAAGATCCTGTCGCACCTGTCCGAGAAGGAGCTGGTGGCGCTGATGCAGGGTGGGGCGCACTCCTGCTTTCCCAATGTCGAGACCATCCGGATCTGCACCAAGATCAGTCGCACCATGGAGGAGATTCTGCATCGCTTCGAGTATGGGGATCTCCGGCCTGACCCCGAGGAATACCGGAGGCCGCGGGCATCGCGCCGTCGGCCTCCGCCCACGCAGGCGGATCGCGAGGGGCAGCGAGTTACCGGTGCCAGCGCCAAGCCGCGCGGTCGCACCAAGAGCGCGCGCAAGCGGCCCGCGTCAGCGGCTGCCGGGCGCGGTAGTGACAAGGGTGAGGCAGGTGGAGAGGGCCGTGCCGCAGCGGCCTGACGCGCCAGCGCGTCAGCTGATGGCAGTGGGCGGCAGGTCAGGTTTGGCGTAGGCCATGCGCCGCAGGCGCCGAGTGCCGTAGTAGCTGTCCAGGCCACTGAGGGCGACCGTGCCCGCGGCACAGATGTCCACCGCGCCGTCTTCCCCAACACAGCCTCCGGGCACCTCGGCCAGCACGATTTCGCCGATCAGTAAATGGGTGGCATTGATTTCCAGCCGCTGGTGCTCACGCAGCTCCATTCCCATGCGTATGGTTGCTTCCGCGACGAAAGGCGCGGCGAAGCCGTCCTTCCAGTGTTCCCCCAGCCCGGTAGCGGCAAACTCCGACTGGTCGCGCGGGTAGCGGGCGGCAGTCTGGTGGGCAGCTTCAATGATCTGGTCGCTGACGTGATTGATGGTGTAGCAACCGGTATCGAGGATGTTTTCCAGCGTGTGCCGCTCAACCGGGCTGGGACGGATGACCAGTGCCAGCAGCGGCGGGTGTGAGCCGAGATGTACCACGGAGCTGATGATGGCGAGGTTGCTGGCCCCCGTGCGATCGGCGGTGCCGACCAGGTTGGCCGGTTTGAAACCGCTCAGGGAATTGACCAGGGCAGCGCGATAGCGCGAGTCCAGGGCGGAGAGATCCGTGCTGGTTAGCAGCATATTCTGTTTCCGTATTATGGGTACAGTCGGCGGTAGCGGCGCTCCGCCCACAGGCGATAGACGGCGTCGGCAATCGGTCTCACCAGTGGCCAGCGCAGCCAGCGCCACAACGGCCCCAGGCGGGTGTGTTGCCAGGCCGCCACATTGGCGTCCAGGCCGGTCAGCAGGCGCCCGTCGGCGGTGCGCAGGTGCAGGGTGCGCAGCAGGGTGTCCCGCTCCGGAAGCGATGGGTCGGGAGCCAGTGCGTGGATGTCGCGCAGCTCGAGGCCGCTGTCGCAGAGCTGGCCCAGGCGGGCCATTTCCGTCGTGCACAGAGGGCAGAGACCGTCGTAGTACAGGGTGTCAGCGAGTGGTTGCTTGTTGGCAGCGTTCATGGGGGAAAATACGCAGCGATAACGCAAACGGATGACCGCCGCAAACCAGGGTCTGCGGCGGTCTGGGTCATTCGATCAGCTGCACCGCGAGCTGTGACAGCGGCCCCACCAGGTTGCCGCGGGCATCTGCCTCGGCGCTGGAGGCGGTGCCGATCTGGGCCCGCTTCTTGATGCCCTGGACAATGGCAGCAAGGCGGAACAGGGAAAACACCAGATAGAAATTCCAGTTGTCGATACCATCGCGCCCGGTGCGCTCGCAGTAGCGGGCAATGTACTCTTCATCGCTGGGGATGCCGAGTGACTTGCGATCGACACCCGCCAGGCCCTTCATGCTGCTGTCGCGCGGCAGCATCCACGCCATGCACTGGTTGGCGAGGTCCGCCAGCGGGTGCCCCAGGGTGGACAGCTCCCAGTCCAGCAGGGCAATGACCCTGGGTTCGGTGGCGTGGAACATCATGTTGTCCAGGCGGTAGTCCCCATGGACCAGGCTGACGCTGCCGTCGTCTTCCGGCATGTTGGCGGGCAGCCACTCCAGCAGGGTCTCCATATCCGCCATGGTTTCGGTTTCCGATGCCCGGTACTGCTTGGTCCAGCGCCCGAGCTGGCGTTCGAAGTAATTGCCCGGTCTGCCATAGTCCGACAGTCCTGCCGCCTCGACATTCACGCTGTGCAGCGCTGCCAGTGTCTTGTTCATCGAGTCGTAAATGGCGCTGCGCTCGGCGTTGTCGGCGGCTTCGGGTAGTACCGGATCCCAGAGAATGCGCCCTTCCATGTACTCCATCACATAGAACATGGAGCCGATGACAGATTCGTCTTCGCACAGTACATAAGTGCGGGGCACGGGCACATCGGTGCCCTGCAAGGCGGAGATGACGCGGTATTCGCGGTCTACTGCATGGGCGGAAGGCAGCAGCTCACCCGGCGGCTTGCGGCGCAGGACGTAGGATTGCCCGTTGGCGTTGAGCTTGAAAGTGGGGTTGGACTGGCCGCCGGGGAATTTCTCCGCCGTCAGGCCACTGTCGATCCCGGGAATATGGTCTGCGAGATAGGCGGCGAGCCGCTCTGTGTCTAATTGCTGCGCACTCATGCGGATCCTTGTTCTCAGAGTGAATCGTCGCGGTAGTCTGTCGCCCGGGTGGCGGGCAGGCAATGACGTGCCACGACAAAAAACTTGACCGCAGGGCCCAGGGCGGCCGCGGCGTTGAGCGGATTGACAGCTCGGGTTATGCTGCCGCTTCCGCTAGAAACAATACTAACAGAGGTCGCGCAGTGTACGAACAATTACAGCAGGCTTGGCAGCAGCTGACGGCACCCGGACAGCCATTTGAGGTTACCACCGTCGATATCGGCGGCGTGCCGATACGTAGTTACAGGCACGCGCCCCCCTCCCTGCGCGAGATCTGGTTGAGCACCGCCGGATACGGCGACCGGGAATACCTTGTGTTTGCCGCCGAGCGCTGTACATATGCCGAGGCCCAGACCCTGACCGCCAGTATCGCGTGCTGGCTGCAGGAGAAAGGAGTGAAGCCAGGTGACCGTGTTGCCATTGCGATGCGCAACTACCCCGAATGGATGCTGGCCTACTGGGCCATTACCTCCATGGGCGCGGTGGTGGTTGGCATGAATGCCTGGTGGGTACCCCATGAAATGGAGTTCGCGCTGCAGGACTCGGCCCCGGTTGCCCTGCTCTGTGATCGCGAACGCCTGCAGCGATTCGAGGAGCTGCGCGGCAAATTTCCCGAGCTGTTGGTAGTGGCGGTGCGCCTGCAGGAGGAGGCCCCGGACTGGGCTACCGACTGGGTAGAACTGGTCAATGCACCGCCGGCGTTGCCCGAAGTCAGCATCGACCCCGATGCTGATGCCTGTATTTTCTATACCTCCGGCACAACCGGCCGGCCCAAGGGCGCGCGCCTGACTCACCGTGGCTGCGTCGCCAACATCATGAATGTGGGCTTTATCAACACGGTGCAGCCGATTGCCATGGCTCTGGCTCGCGGGGTGGCGCCGCCGGCCCCGGGCTCGACGCCGGCACCGAATTCGCTGGTTGCGACGCCTCTGTTTCATGTCACGGCCAATAATTGTGTTGCCCAGGCCACTACCGCCGCGGGTGGCAAACTGGTGCACATGTACAAGTGGGACCCGGCAGAGGCGCTGCGCCTGATTGAGGAAGAACGGATCAGCACCTTCAATGGGGTGCCGATGATGGCGCGAGAGATCATCATGCATCCGGATTTTGCCCGGCGCGACACCTCCTCGCTGACTGTGCTCGGCGGGGGCGGCGCGGCGCTGCAGCCCGATCTGGTGGCAAAGATCCAGCAGCGTTCGCAATCCGCACGGCCCAATACCGGGTACGGTATGACCGAGACCTGCGGCATTATCGCGGCCGTCTCCGCGGACTTTTTTGTCGACAAGCCGGCGAGTGTCGGCCCGGCAATGCCGACTTTCGAGGCCAAGTGTGTGGGCGCTTCCGGAGAGGATCTTGGGCCTGGTGAAATAGGCGAGCTGTGGGTCCGCGGCGCGCCGGTGATCAAGGGTTACCTGAATCGACCCGATGCCACCGCGGAGGCAATTACCGACGGCTGGCTGCATACCGGCGATATCGCCTACATCGACGACGAGGGTTTCATCTTCCTGGTGGACCGGGCCAAGGACATGGTGCTGCGCGGGGGCGAGAATATCTATTGCGCGGAAGTCGAGAACGCGCTGTTTGCCCACGAGGGCGTGGCTGAATGCGTGGTATTCGCAGTTGCCGACGAGCGGCTGGGAGAAGAAGTGGGCGCCGCTGTCTATCTGCGTCCCGGTGCGGCTGTGGACGCCAGCCACCTGCGCGCCCACTGCGCCGGTCTGCTGGCGCCCTACAAGGTGCCGCGGTACTTCTGGCTGCTGCCGGAGCCCCTGCCGCGCAACGCCAACGGCAAGTTTCTCAAGCGCGAGCTGCGCGAGTCCCTGCGGGTCGCTGACGCTCTCTGATCAGCTCTCGACGAAGGCGCGCTCAATCACGTAGTGCGCCGCATTGCCGTGGCGGGATTCGTGGAAACCGCGCTCGTCCAGCAACCGGGTCATATCCTTGAGCATGCTGGGGCTGCCACATATCATGAAGCGGTCCCGCTGCGGATCAATGGCTTCGAGACCCAGGTCAGCGGGCAGTTTGCCACTGCTCAGCAGGTCGGTCAGGCGCCCTGTGTTGCGGAAAGCCTCGCGGGTGACCGTGGGGTAGTAGCGCAGTTTCTCCCGGATTTCCTCGCCGAGGAATTCATGCTCTGGCAACTCCCGGGTGATGCTGTCCTGGTAGGCCAGTTCGCTGACATGGCGGCAGCCATGGGCCAGGATCACCCGGTCGAAGCGCTCGTAGATCGCCGGATCCTTGATGATGCTGAGGAAGGGGGTAAGTCCCGTGCCCGTGCCCAGCAGGTACAGGTTCTTGCCCGGCAGCAGATTATCCACGACCAGTGTCCCGGTAGCCTTGCTGTTGACCAGTAGTTCGTCCCCGAC
>JBFHFJ010000111.1:0-9548 GCA_041583655.1 Haliea sp.
GCTAGCCATTGGTTATTCCTCTTCTGGCTGTCAGCGTTTCAGCAGGCGCTCCAACAGGCGCCCGCCTTTTTCCTTGACCTTGCTTTCCAGCTCATTGCGGGCCAGGTCGGCGATGATGGCCTCGCTGTCCACCCGGCACCAGTCGCCGGGGTCGCCCCCCAGCTGGCCGCGGCATTTCACCGGCCAGTCGATCGCCGTCAGCCGCTCGTTGACCCGGCAGGCCGGGTCCAGCTCGCCAAGGGACGGCGCCAGCCGGGCCTTGAAGTTGGCCGCGAAATCATTGCTGAGCAGGTCCATCTTGCCGTCGCCGCGCAAGCCGATGTGGGGCAGGCTTCCCTGCAGGGGTTCCAGCAGGGCCTCGCCACCGGCGAGCCGGACGCGGGCGCTCAGGCTGTCGAAGTCGCTGCGCTCGGGCAGTGCAGTCTGCAGCGACTGCTGGTTGATCTGCGCGATCACATTGCAGAGCATCCGTTCTACGCCCAGCTGTTCCAGGGCGAGGCTTTCCGTATCGAGCCGGATATCGCCCTCCAGGCCAGCGATCAGGGCGTTGCGACTGTTGCCGCGGCTCTCGAGCTGCCAGTTGGCGCTGGCCTTGCCGGACAGCACGGGCTTTGCCTCCAGGGCCGCCAGCAGGATGCCGGTATCCAGCCCGGCCAGCTCGCCCCGGGTGCTGAGGGTGGGCTGGCTGTGTCGCGCGTTGAGGGTGGCCGTGGCATTCACCTTGCCGCCGTGAACGGAACCGGTAATGGTGTCGAATTTCGCCACCCCCTCCACAGCGCGCAGGCGCAGGCGCAGGTCCTCTACCGTGTGGGCGCCGAATACGGCGCGCTCGATCCGCAGGTCCGCCCGGGTATCGGCCAGGCGCAGGGCGTCCAGGGGCAGGGGGGCGTCGCCGTCGGTGGCGGCACTGTCGGCGCTGGTGGCCGCTTCCGGGCCCGCCAGCAGCAGGAGCGCCGGGTCCAGCAGGTTAAGGCTGAGTGTGGCGTCCACCTGTGGGCTTTCCAGGCTTGCATAGCGCACGGTGCCACTGCCCACGGTCGGCCCGCTCTCCAGCTCCACCTCCAGGTCGGCGAGTTGCTGGTCCAGCCTGACGCTGCCGCTGGCCCGCAGGGTTATCGGTGCTGCCGTCGCGCCGCTCAGTCCCGCCTCCAGCTCCTGCAGGGTGAGGACCTGCGAGTCAGCGCTGGCGCTGAACAGGGTGGCAAGGTCCAGCGTCAGCTCCTGGTCACCGGGAACGCGCAGTTGCAGCCTGAGTGAGGCGGGCTTGCCGTCCAGGTTGAGGTCAGTAGCCATCAGGGCCGGCAGCTCCAGCACCACGGGTTCCGCGCCGGCCGGCTGTTGCAGGATGATGCGTGCGTCGGTCAGCCGCAGGCTGGCGACATTCAGGGCCAGCGGCGCGCCCAGGACCGCTCCGGCGCCGTTTTCCGCAGCCTCGCGCAGGGCCTTGCGCCGCGCCGCGTAGAAGGCGTCCAGTTGCGCGTCCGAGAGGTTGGCCAGGTCGGCACCGGGGTCGTTCTCCCGTGCCGGCAGGGTCAGGACCAGGCCGTCAAGCTCCAGTCCCTTGATCACGACCTCCCGCGACAGCAGGGGGCGCAGGAATACCTCGACAGACAGCTCGCGAACACTCACCTCGGGCTGCCCCTCACCGGGAAGCTGCAACCCGGTGTCTGTCAGGCGCAGCGCCAGGCGGGGAAACAGGCTGAGGCCCGCTGTGCCTCGCACATCCAGCCGGGCGCCGCTGCGCTGTTCAATGGTGTCCGTGGCGAGTTCAACCAGTTTGTCCTCGTCAAGCAACATCGGCAGCAACAGAACGGCGGCAACCACCAGCAGCAGCGGGATGCCGATCAGGTAGAGCAGGATTCTGGGCATGGGGGCCTCTCTTCTCCGGTGAGCAGTCTGTGGATGGTAGCAGAATGGCTGCCTCGCGGCCCGGAACACCTGTCGGCGCGGCTGGCGGTCGCAGTGGTGATTGCAGGCCGGAGACGGCGAACGCCGTATATTGGGTTAGTATTGGCACAGCCGACTGACAGGAAAAAGGATCTTGAGGAAGAGATGAAAATCACTTTGCAACAGCTACAGAACAGCGTGGGCCTTACCCGGGTCATCGTGCACTCGCTGGATTTCAGTATTTATATCGCCTACGCGGCGTTTGGCGAGGAAACCTTCCTGGTGACGGAAGCGGATGGCAAGCCCTTGCGTACGCGCAATCTCACAGCGATGAAGCAGCAACTGGCAGCGGTGGCCGCGCCCGAGCTGTACCTGCGCCACCAGAGCGCCTATGACGAGATGGTCGGGCAGCCCGGCCGCGCTGGCACCAACACACTGGAGATACCGCTGTCCCGGGACTGGGGCGATTTCCCGGAGAGCGCCTGACATGGACAAGCTCGCGCACGCCGTTCTCAATCCGATAAATTCCCTGAACCTGCTGTCGCAGGGGGAAATCGAGGCCTTTACCACCACCCGGGGTGAACTGTTCGACCTCTACCGGCGCTGTGCGCTGGCGATCCTGAACACCGACAGCAACAAGGACGACGCCGCGAAAATCTACGCGGAATTCTCCGACTTCGACCTGCACCTTGTACCGCAGCCGCGCGGACTGCGCCTGGAACTGTTCAATGCTCCCGCCCAGGCTTTTGTCGACGGACGCATGATCCGCGGTATCCAGGAACATCTGTTCTCGGCGCTGCGCGACATCGTCTACACCGACATCAAGCTGGGTGAGGACTCGGCGGCATCGGCTTCGGCGGCGACCGACCTGGTGTTCCGGATCCTGCGCAATGCCCATGTGGTGCGCCCCGACGAGCCGCCGCGGATGGTGGTGTGCTGGGGCGGCCACGCGATTCCCCGGGAAGAGTACGACTACGCCAAGGACGTGGGCTACGCCCTGGGCCTGCGCGGGCTGGATATCGTCACCGGCTGCGGCATCGGCGCCATGAAAGGGCCGATGAAAGGCGCCGCGGTGGGTCATGCCAAGCAGCAGGTGAAAAGCGGCCGCTACATCGGCATCAGCGAGCCCGGCATTATCGCCTCCGAGTCGCCCAACGCCATTGTCAACGAGCTGGTGATCATGCCGGACATCGAGAAGCGGCTGGAGGCCTTTGTTCGCCTCGCCCACACGATCGTGGTGTTTCCCGGCGGTGTGGGCACGGTGGAGGAGGTCCTGTACCTGCTGGCGATCCTCATGCATCCGGACAATCATTCCAGCCTGCCGCTGGTGCTCACCGGTCCCGCGCAGTGCGGGCAGTATTTTGCCGAGCTGGAGCGCTTCCTGGTCGATTGCCTGGGCGAGCAGGTCAGGCAGTATTACCAGGTCATCCTGGGTGACCCTGACGAGGTTGGCCGCACGGTGCGCAAGGCGGTGCAGGAGCAGCATTCCCGCCGACGCAAGACGCGGGAGGCGTATTATTTCAACTGGGAACTGTCTATCACCAGCGACCTGCAGCAGCCGTTTGTTCCCACCCATGCCAACATGGCCGCACTGGAGCTGCGCGACGACCTGCCGCGACACGAGCTGGCCGCGCAACTGCGCCGAACCTTCTCCGGGCTGGTCGCCGGCAACGTCAAGGCGTTTGGTATCGAGCAGGTGCGCAAGCACGGGCCCTACCAGCTCCACGGCGAGCCGCGCCTGCTGCAGAGCATGGACCGACTGCTGCACATGCTGGTGAAGCAGAAGCGCATGAAACTGGGTGAGGGCGAGCACGACTACCGTCCCTGTTACCGAATCTGAACCTACGATGGGAACCAGGCAGGACGATATGCAGATACTCTATCGCAGCGCCTTTGAACTGGCGCGGGACATCAAGGCCGGGCATCTGAGCTCGGTGCAGGTTCTGGACTTTTTCCTGGCCCGCATCGCGCGCTTCAACCCCGGGTTGAATGCAGTGGTGGCCCTGGATACAGAGCGGGCCCGCGAGCGGACCGAGGCAGCCGATGCCGCCGCCGCCCGGGGCGAGGACTGGGGGGCACTGCACGGCGTGCCGCTCACCATCAAGGACTCCTTCTGCACTGCCGGCCTGGTCACTGTCGGCGGCATCCCCGAGTGCCGGGACAATATTCCCGCGACCAACGCCGCCGCGGTGCAGCGCTACATTGACGCCGGCGCCATCGTCTTCGGCAAGACCAATGTGCCGTACATGACCGCCGACCTGCAGACCTTCAACGACGTCTATGGCGTCACCAACAACCCCTGGAATACCGCGCGGACCTGCGGCGGTTCCTCCGGCGGCGCGGCCGCGGCGCTGGCGGCGGGCCTGACCCCGCTGGAGTTGGGCAGTGACATTGGCGGCTCTATCCGCACGCCCAGTCATTTCAATGGCGTATTCGGGCACAAGGGCAGTTTCGGCATCGTGCCCTACGCCGGCCACCTGCCCCCGGGTGAGGGTGTGCTCGCGGAGCCCGACATCACGGTGGCGGGCCCCCTGGCGACCTGTGTCGATGATCTGGAGCAGGCCCTGGACCTGCTGCTCGGTCCCGATGCCGGTGACGCGCCGGCCTGGCGGGTGGACCTGCCCCCGCCCAGTTTCAGCGAGCTCGGCGGGCTGCGGGTCGCGGTGTGGGCGGATGATCCTTTCTGTCCGGTGGACAGCGAAGTGCAGCGCTGCATCAACAGTGTGGCCGGCACCCTGCAGCACCTGGGTGCCCGGGTCGACCTGGCGGCGCGACCGGACATCGATCCGGAGGCCAACCACCGCAACTATGTCCTGTTATTGATGGCGGTGATGGCCGGCACCATGCCCGACTCAGTGCGGGATATGGCGGCGGAGTTGGTGGCCGCCGCCGACCCGGCGGACTACAGCGAGGCGATGCTGCAGCTGCGAGGCATCGCGCTGAGCCACAGCGCCTGGCAGGAGCAGCACGAGACCCGCCTGCGTACCCGGGCAGCCTGGTCCCGCTTCTTCGAGGAGATCGATGTCCTCCTGTGCCCCTGTGTGCACGTGCCGGCATTCCCTCACGACCACACGCCGGACATGCTCCAGCGCTCCCTGTTGGTCAACGGCGCAAACCGGCCCTATACCGATCTCCTGCGCTGGGCGGGGCTCACCATCAATGCCTACCTGCCAGCCACGGTGGTTCCGGCAGGGCTCACCATTGACGGGCTGCCGGTGGGCGTACAGGTGGTTTCCCGCTATCTGGGCGATCGCACGACACTGGCGGTGGCGCGGCTGCTGGAGCGACATCACCGGGCCTTTACCGCGCCGCCCGGCTACGCGCAATAATCAGGTCTTGTCGCTGACCGCGATGCGGTCGCGGCCATCGCTCTTGGCCTGGTACAGGGCCTGGTCGGCACTGCGGATGAGGTCGTCAGGGGTGCCAGCTTCTGCGGGCCAGACCGTGGCACAACCCAGGCTGGCGGTGAGGAAGGGGGAAACCGGGCTGTTCGGGTGGGCAATTCTCATGCCCCGCAGCAGGCGCTGTATGCGCTCGGCCACGTTGGCGACAGCGCGGGTATCAGCGCCGGGGAGGAGGACGAGGAACTCCTCCCCGCCGTAGCGCACGACAACATCCTCATCCCGCAATACGCCGGAGCGCAGGGCCTCGGCCACCTGGCGCAGGCACTCGTCACCTGCCACGTGGCCCGCGCTGTCGTTATACTGTTTGAAGTAATCGATATCCAGCATGAGCACGCTCACCGGTGCGTGCTGTTGTGCGCACTGTCTCCAGGCGCTGTCGAGGATCTCGTCGAGGAAACGCCGGTTGGCGACCCCGGTCAGGCTGTCGGTCCGGGAGATCTCCTCCACCCGGCCCAGCGCAATCTGCAGTTCCCGGGTGCGGCGGTCCACCAGGCGCTCCAGGCGGCGCTGGCGGCGCAGGGCCTGGCGGCTGGAAAAATAGTACAGGCCCCAGGCGAGCAGCATGGCTCCCAGCACAGCCAGCACCCGGAACCACCAGGTCTGGTACCAGAAGGGTGCGCGCACGATGACCAGGGTGGTCTCCTGCGCTTTGGGGTCACCGGTACCGTGGTTGTCCGTGGCGACCACGCGCAGGGTCTTGACGCCCGCTGTGAGGCCGGTGAAGTAGGCGGTCCGGCGGCCCCCCACCCGGTGCCAGTCCTGGTCGAAACCCTCCAGGAAATAGTGGAACTGAAGCGTGTGCGGGGCGCCCAGCCGCGGCACTGTGTAGTCCACTTCCAGAGCGCTGGCATCGGGCGGCAGGTACAGCGGGTTGGTCAGGGCAACGGGCCTGCCGTTGACCCGGACGTCTTCGATGACCGGAGGCCTGGGTGTTCCCCGCGGCTCGAAGGTGCCGGGCTGCAGGGCAACCAGGCCGCGATTGGAGGCGAACCAGAGCCGGCCGTCGCGCGCCAGCCAGCCTGCGGGCTGGAACCCTCCCAGGAACTGTGCGGAACGCAGGCCGTCAGCCTCGGTGTAGAGCTGCGCGCTGACTCGCGTCGCGCTGCCCCGGGCAACAGCGTCCAGGTCGGCGCGGGCAACGCTGGCGAGGCCGTCGGCGCCGCTCATCCAGAGCCTGCCTGTCTCATCCTCCAGGATTGCCAGAACTGACAGCTGCGGCAGCCCGTGCTCACTGGAGAACTGGAACAGTTCGCCGCCTTCCAGGCGGGCGAGGCCGGACTCCCGACTGCCTATCCAGGCTACTCCCTGCGCGTCTACGTAGGTCGTACTGACCAGGTTGCTTCCCAGGCCGCTGGATTCGTCCCAGACGGTGATGGCGTCTTCCTCCAGCTGGATGAGACCGCTGTTGCTGGTCAGCCACAGTCGCCCCGTGTGATCCTCGGTGATTTCGCGGAGCACGGTGCCCGGCAGATCCTCGCGCAGCCGGAACGTACCCGTTGCCTCGTCCAGAGTGCCGATACCGCCGTCGGTTACCACCCACAACCTGCCCTGGCGGTCGCGCTGCAGGCCCATGACGTGGTTGTTGGGGAGCCCGTGCTGCACCGTGTAGTGGCGGATATCGCCATCGCTGCCGATACGGTTGAGGCCGCCGCCGAACGTGCCGGCCCAGACAGTGCCATCATCTTCCGCCAGTAGCGCCGATACGTTGTTGTTGGACAGTCCTCGCGCCATGTCGAAGCGGGTCACCGTGCCGTCGCTGGCCAGGCGGAACAGGCCACTGCCTTCCGAGCCGGCCCAGATGGCGTCGTCCACGGGGCTCTGGGTGACCACGAATATCGCCTCGGCCAGTCACTCGGGCTGGCCGTAGTGCAGGAAGTTGCTGTCGCGCAGGCGGTAGATGCCGTGCATCGTGGAGGCCCAGAGGTTGCCCTCCCTGTCTTCCAGCAACTCAAACACATAGCCTGGCCGTTCGGTGGTCAGGGTGAAGTGCTGCAGTGCGCCGTCCCTGCCGAGACGCCACAGGCCCTGGCCATAGGTGCCCAGCCACAGGCTGCCATCGCGGTCGCGCAGGGCGGCGTGTACCGGCAGCTTCTGCTGCAGGGTGCTGCTCTCGTGCACCACTGGGCCCCCATCCGTCAGTCGGTAGGTGGTGCCGGTGATCGTGGTGGCAATGAGCCCGTATTCCGGGTCCTTGAACAGCAGGTGAACCTGGGTGGAGTCGAGACCGCTGCCCTCGCTGAAGTTCCTGAAAGCCTTGCCGTCGAAGTGGCTGAGACCGTTGGTCAGGGTGGCGATCCAGACCCCGCCGGCGCCGTCGTCGTGAATGCGGAAAGTGCGGTTATCCGTGAGCCCGTCCGCCATGTCCCAGCTCTGCAGCTTGCCGTCCCGCAGCCGCGATATGCCGAAGCCGGTCGCAAACCAGATGGCGCCGTCGGCACCCAGGTACACATCGTGGACAATGTCGTCGGCGAGTCCGTCAGCGGTGGTCAGCGCGGTGAACTCGCCATCGACGAAGTGCAGCACCCCGCCGCCGTAGGTGGCCAGCCAAAGGCTGCCGTCCGCCGCGACTTCGATATCGCGGATGTCGTTGGAACGGAAGGCGGTCTGGTTCTGCTTGTTGAAGATTGTGAAGCGGACGCCGTCAAAGCGCGCGAGACCGTTTTTCGTGCCCAGCCAGAGATAGCCCGCGGGACCCTGGCGGGCGATCCAGACGGTGTCCGAGGGCAGGCCGTGCTCGCGCCCGAAGCGGTCATACAGGTACTGGCTGGGCAGGCGGTCGGGATCCAGGCCAGCCGCCGGCCAGGCCGCGAGCAGTGCGAGCAGTGCGAGCAGCAGCCAGGTGGCGCGGGCCAGGGTTGGGAGATGCAGGTGTTTCAGTTCAGCCCCGCCGTTTGCGAAAACGCGCGAGAATACGCCAGACCAGGGTCAACAACAACAGCAATACTGTGACACAGGTCAGCAAAAACGGCCAGTAACTGGCCGCCAGCAGGCGCAGCGAATTGATCTCCACTTGCCGCAGGGCCTCGTAGCCCGGCGGCATCTCCAGCACCCCGACCCTGCGCGCGTAGTCGGCGTACTCCTGCTGCATGTGCGCGAACAGTGCGGGGTCTTCGAGGGCCAGGTCCCTCGTTTCCCCGGGGTCGCTTGCCAGGTGATACAGCTTCCACGCGCCATCGCCGAAGGGCGGCAGGTTGCGTACCAGCTTGTAGTCCCCCCGGAACAGGGCGGCATTGCCCGCGGTTTCGATGCCGACAGCGGCATCCGGCGGATAGACACGGTCCGCTTCACCGCGCAGCAGGGGCAGGAGACTGCGACCGGTCATGGCTTGCACTGGCGGTTGCTGCAGCAGGTCCAGCAGGGTGGGGGCGATGTCGCTGGCGACGGCAAAGGCCCGCTGCAGGCTGTCGGGCGTGATACCCGGCCCGGAGATGATAAGCGGAACCCGCAGCCCCCCCTGGCTGCTGTAGAACTTGAACAGGTGGCTGGGGCCGGCCGCAGCGCTGGCCCAGGCCGGGCCGATAAAGCCGAAGCTGCCCCGTTCGCCAAGGGTTTCGAGGGTTGTGGCATCGTAGCCCACCAGTCGCAGCCACAGGCGCATCAGGGCAGAGTCAAGCGGGTCGGCTGCCTCCGGCCCGTTGTCCGAGGTGACGACAAACAGGGTGTTGGCGTACTGGCCGCTTGCCCTGAGGTGGCTGACCAGGCGCCCGATATGGTGATCCATGGCCTCGATCATGCCGGCATTGACCTCCATGCGCCGGATGAAGAGCCGGCGTTCGTCCTCGTCCAGTGTGTCCCAGTCCGCCAGTGCCGGGTGCATGGGCGCCAGCGGTGCATCCGCGGGTACCAGGCCACGGTCCCGGGCGCGCTGCCAGCGGGCGCTGCGCAGTGCCTCCCAGCCGGCATCATAAACACCGCGGTAGTTGTCGGTGAATTCCCTGGGGGCCTGCACCGGGATGTGAATCGCCTGGAAGGCGAGATAGGCGAGGAAAGGCTGCTCCCCGACGGGAGCCTCGTCGAGGTACTCCAGCATCTTGTCGACAATAAATGCCGAAGAGTAGAAATCCGCGGGCAGGGTCGCGGGCTCGCCGTCCTCGAACCAGGGCGCCTCCGGGTAGAAGGGCAGGTAGGGGCGCTGCTCCCAGTTGTCCGCACCGGAGGCGTCGAGCACGAAGGAGCGCTCGAAGCCGTGGTGGTTGGGAAGCTGCCCCTCCCCGTGGCCCAGGTGCCACTTGCCGGTCATCAGGGTGCGATAGCCCA
>JBFHFJ010000112.1:0-9387 GCA_041583655.1 Haliea sp.
ATGAAACTTTCTTCCTTACTGAAACGCTTCGCCGCGATGGTCGCGATCACCTTCTCCGCTGGCAGCTTTGCCGCGGATCTGCAGATCAACGCTGACAGCAACGACCTGGCGGTACACGGCTACGACGCAGTGTCCTATTTTTCGAAATCCGGGCCGGTCAGGGGTAGCGCGGAGTACACGGCCTCCTACAAGGACGCCATCTACCGTTTCGCCAGCGCCGAGAATCGCGACAAGTTCCGCAACGCCCCGGAAAAGTACGCACCCCAGTTCGGCGGCTACTGCGCCATGGGCGTGGTCCTCAACCAGAAACTGGACGTTGACCCCCTGGCCTACCGCCTGGTCGACGGCAAGCTTTACCTGAACCTGAACAAGCAGGTCCAGAGCAAGTGGATGGAGGACATCCCGGGCAACATCGCCACCGCCGAGCGCAACTGGCATGGCATCCACAACCTGACCGCAGCGCAACTGGCGGCTGAGTAAGGCAGACCTTATCTGACTCGCAAGTGCGCCTCTGGCGCACCTTCGAGCCAGAACCCACAGCAAGCAAAGGAGCTAGCAAACATGAACAAGAAACTGATCGCAAGCGCGGCCCTCGCCGCAGCCCTCTCCAGCGTCGTCGTCGCCCCCGTGAGTGCCGCAGGAAAGGAGAAGTGCTACGGCGTGGCCGGTATCGGCCAGAACGACTGCGGCAACCTCGCGGGCACACACAGCTGCGCAGGCCAATCCACCGTGGACAAGGATCCTGGTGAGTGGAAGTTGGTAGAAAAGGGCACCTGCGAAGCTATTGGCGGCATGCTGAAAGCAGAAGCCAAGGCGCGTTACGAAGCCAGCAAGAAGCAGTCCGACTAACGGAAATCGGGAGAGTGACCGTGGCCAGGGTAGACCTGTCAACAAAGCCCCCGGTTGGGGTCGGTTTGCGACACGCACACTACGCAGCGGCACTCTCCCTTGCGGCCGACATCGAGTTCGTCGAGGTCCATACGGAAAACTTTTTTGGCGAGGGCGGAGCCTCGCTGGCTGTTCTTGAACAGGCAAGTGAACACTACGCACTCAGCTTCCACTGCACTGCCCTGGGTCTGGGCTCTGCCGCAGGCATCTCGACGCAGGCGGTAACCAGGCTGGCGCAGCTGGTGCAACGCTTCAACCCCCTGCTGGTCTCCGACCACCTGTGTTTCTGCTGGGCCCAGCGTGGCGACAGGCGAATCCATGCAGGAGACCTCCTGCCCCTGCCCCGCAATGCGCAGGCTCTCTCCGTCCTCGCGGAGAATATCGACCGCGTACAGCAGGCCATTGGCCGGTCCCTGTTGGTCGAAAACATCAGTAGCTACATCGACGTGGGCGGGCACCAGTGGTCGGAGCCCGAGTTCCTGCACGAGCTGGTTGAGCGCACGGGCTGCGGGCTGCTCGTGGATATCAACAACCTGCTGGTCAATGCCCACAACGCCGGACTGACCGGAGCGGAAGACTACGCCAGGGCCTGGCTGGATGCGATTCCCGGCGACGCGGTTGCCGAGATACACCTAGCTGGCCATACCCCGGCTCCGGCAGGACAGCTCGCCGTGGATGATCATGCCGCACCGGTCTCCGACCCGGGCTGGCGGACCTACGCCCATGCGCTGCAACGGCTGGGCAGCGTGCCCACCCTGGTGGAGTGGGACAACGAACTGCCGGACTGGCCGATCCTGCTCGGGGAAGCCGAGCGCGCCCGGCAGGTCCACCGCAGCCTGCTCGCGGCGGAGGCCTAGGCAATGGCCGCGCTCGCACAACAACAGGCGCGCTTTGTCGACGCGGTCTACGCGACCGGCGACGCCGGCGCCAGGGCGAAGACTCCGCATCAGCAGGGCATGGCCATCTATCGCAGGAACCTGGCCGCGGTTGCCGGGGCCGCCCTCGCGGTCAGCTTTCCCAGCGTGTACCGAATCATGGAGCGCCACGATTTCCACGCGCTGGGCACCGCGCTATTGCGGGCCCATCCTCCCACGGCAGGCGACTGGGGTGAGTGGGGCGCGGAGTTGCCGAAACTGATTGAGGCGAGCAGTGCGGGAAGCAAGTTCGGATTCCTCGCCCCACTCGCCAGCCTGGACTGGCAGACCCATCGCTCCGCGCGGGCCGCCGACAACCGGTTCGACCAGGCCAGTCTCGAGCTCCTGTCCGAGCCCGGGATAGACCGGATGGGTATTGCTCTGGCTGCTCATGTGGGCCTGCTGGAGTCAGTGTATCCGCTGCTGGAGATCAGAAACTGGCGTGAAGGCCAGGAGACGCAAGGCGCAGAGTTTGTGGTCGCCAGCGCGCCGCGCGCCATCCTGGTCTACCGCCAGCAATTCAGCGTGGAGCACACCTACATAAGCCCGGAGGACAGTGTATTTCTCAAGGGCCTGCTGGCGGGCCGTACCGTCGGGAGCCTGCTCGAGGAGCTCGCGACAACAGATTTCGACTTCGCCCGCTGGCTGGAGAGGGCGCTGTTAAAGAACCTGATCCAGCACCTCTACCCACTCTAAACGGAGAACCATTATGCAAACGACCCTCAACTCAATTCGCGAACGGTACTACCGGGTTTCCGAACCGGTTGTGAACCTGTCTTTCCTCGCCCAGGCTGCAGCGCGCTGTTACACCGCCTGGGTATTTTTCGCCTCCGGGCTCACCAAGCTGCGGGACTGGGAGACTACCCTGTTCCTCTTCGAATACGAGTACAGCGTGCCATTGCTGTCCCCCGGAGTGGCCGCCTACCTGGCAACAATCGGGGAGATATTGCTGCCAATTCTGCTTGTCGCGGGCCTGGCAAGCCGGGTCTCTGCGGCCGGCCTCTCCGTCATCAATGTGGTTGCGGTCATGAGCCTGGAAGACATTCCAGCCGCCGCGCTCTACCTGCATTACATCTGGGGCATCCTCCTCGCCCAGATCGTGGTCTGGGGTGGCGGAGTCCTGTCTCTGGACCGCTGGCTGAACCGCCGCCGGGTGTTCTGACCGTGGCGGCTTCAATAGAGACTGTAAGGGCCAAAGAGCTGATGACGCGTATGTATCGCACCGGCATGGTAGCGCTGGTGCTGTTGGCCGGGACCCTGAGCGAAGGCCTGATGGCCGACACCTATCAGCCTGCCGGACTGCGCTATGGCACGGCGGTGGGCCAGTTCCATGACGTGCAGCACTACGCGGCAATCTATCACCTGGCCGCACCCCGCAAGACGGGCGCCAGACACCTGGAGCTTGCTGTCGGCGCCCTGGATAGCGGCGGTGATACCAGCGCTTTCCTGTCCCTGGGCCCGGTCTGGCGCTTTCACCCCGGAACCCACTCACTGTATCTGGAGTTCGGTTTCAGCCCGACCCTGATCAGCGACCCGTCTCTGGGCGGCGAGCAGCTGGGCGGAAACGTGCATTTTACGTCGTCAGCGACCATCGGCACGCGCTTCGGCAGTCGCGACGAGTACGGCGTGGAGCTACGGATCCAGCATACCTCCAACGGAGGACTGGACAGCACCAATCCCGGGCTGGACGCCATCGCCCTGAACTTCACTGCGCAGATATGGAGCATGTAGGCAGCTTTCGCTGCCGCATCTCCTGCGACCAGGGAGGACCTGCATGGGACACAGCTATCACGACATCGCCTTTACCCCAATCGTGGCCGGCATCCAGTCCGCCATGGGCAGCAGGGAGGGCTACGCCGCCATGGGCGCCAATGGGCAGAGGAATCACCTGCTTGGTGCGCGCGAGAGGGACTTCATCACCCGGCGGGACAGCTTTTACCTCGCGAGCGTGAGCGAGACGGGCTGGCCCTACCTGCAGCATAGAGGCGGCCCCCCCGGGTTCATGAAGGTGCTGGACGAGCACACCCTGGGTTTCGCCGATTATTCCGGCAACCGCCAATATGTAAGTACAGGCAACTTCATCGGCAACAACCGCGTATCCCTGTTTTTCATGGACTACCCCAACCGGCGGCGCCTGAAGATTCTGGGGCGCGTTCGTATCATTGGTGCCGACGAGGGCGAAATCCTGGCACGCCTGGAGGATCGGGACTATCCGGCACAGGTCGAGCGCGGCTTCCTGATTCACCTTGAGGGATTCGACTGGAACTGTCCGCAACACATCACGCCGCGCTATACCGAGGTGGAATTGCGCGCCGCGATCAAGGCGCTGCCGGGGGAAACCACTCCCCGGCCAAAAACTGCCAGGAAGGCTGGGGGCCGCAGCGCGCCGCCGCCGGCAATCATCGGCGATGGACCTCTGGAACTGGTCATCACCGGGATGCGGCAACTGACGCGCCGCGTACGCGCTTACGAACTGCGCGATCCCGGAGGACGCGAGCTTCCGCAGATAGAGGCCGGCGCGCACCTGGTGATTCCGGTGCTGCTCGACAACGGCGAACTCAGTGACCGCCACTACTCCATCGCGTCGAATCCGGCACGGCGCGACGCCTATGAAATCGCTGTGTTGAACAAAACCGGCGGCCGTGGCGGTTCCGCTGCCCTGCACAGTAGCTACCGGCTCGGTCTGCGCCTGCGCGCGGAAATGCCCGCGAACCACTTCCCGCTGCATGCGGATGCACGATCCGCCCTGTTAATAGCGGGCGGGATAGGGATCACTGCCATCAGGTCGATGGCGCTGGCGCTGAACAGGCGCAGCGCCCGCTTCGAGCTGCACTATGCCGGCAAGTCACTGGGCGAAATGCCCTATCGGGAAGGGCTGCAGCGCACGCTCGGCGAACACCTTTTTATCTACAGCGCTGCCGATGGCATGCGCCTCGACCTCGATTCACTGCTGCGCGCCGCTGGCGAGGACACCGTGACCTATATCTGCGGCCCGGACCGGCTGATCGCCAGCGCACTGCAGACCGCCCACGCGCTCGACATCCCTGGCGAGCGGCTGCGCCTGGAGCGCTTCAGCTGAAAGACACGAGCGGGCCCGGCTGGGTACTGTCTTCGGCGCCGACAGGGACCAGCAGGCCGCGATCCGGGCGGCCCATGACCTACTGCAAGTACGGGAAGACCACCTGAGCGGCCGCGACTGGCTGGTTGGCGAGCACCCCACTATTGCCGACACTGCCAACTACAGCTATATCGCCCACGCCCCGGAAGGTGGTGTGTCATTGAACGCCTATGGCAATATGCGCGCCTGGCTCACCCGGATCCGGAAACTGCCCGGTTTCGCGGCCATGCAATCAATGCCGGTGGGGCTGGCAGCGTAAGCGAGGCGCTGGCCCCTAGCCACCAAATACGGTGAAACTCAGGCCCACGTAAACGCCGTAGCCGACCAGCAGCAACCCGCCCTCAAAGCGGCTCAGCCGACTGCCCGTGTAGAGGAAAAACAACAGCACCAGAGAGGTGCCGAGCATAACCCATTGGTCAAACTGCAGGATTCGCGCGTGTACCGGAAGCGGCTGAAGCAGCGCTGAAATACCGAGTATGCCCAGCAGGTTGAAAATATTGCTGCCCAATACATTACCTATGGCGACATCGGCATGGCGACGAAACGCGGCAATTACCGATATGGAAAGCTCCGGCAACGACGTACCTACTGCCACAAGAGTCAGGCCTATCACCGCCTCGGAAAGCCCGAGCGACTCGGCTATGCCCACGGCACCCTTGAGCAAGACCTGGGAACCCGCGATCAGGAGCGCCAGACCCATCGCGATCGCCATAACGATCCACAGGGGCGTTCTTGGCAGCGCGGTTAACTCCTGACCTTCTGCCACATGCAGTTCCGCGGAAGGTGCGCCCCCAAATCGCTCTGTCCTGTAGGCCCAGAACAGGTAGGCGCCAAGCCCGAAAAGGAAAATTGCAGCGTCGTACCTGGCGAGCGCACTCCCGCCAACCAGAACCAGAAACAGGGCACTGGCCGCCACCACCGTTACGCCATCCCTGAGCAGAACAAGCGGCTTGACAGCCAGGGGGGTAATCACCGCACACAGTCCGAGTATCAGCAGGATATTGCCGATATTACTACCGACAACGTTGCCGATCGCAATGTCAGGTCGCTCATTCAGGGCGGCGTCGATAGAGACGACCAACTCGGGAGCGGAAGTGCCAAAGCCCACGATCAGCAGGCCGCTCAGCAAGGGCGAAACACCCATTCGAGTCGCCGCTGCCAGTGAGCCCCTGATCAAAGCCTCACCTCCACAGGTCAACAGGAGGATTCCAAGGGCCACGAGCAAGAGGTTCAGCATGTGCGCGACCGCCCACACCGGACATCCACCATGCGCTGCTGCTTTCTGCACCTCTCCACACCACGCTCCCCTGTGCCTTTCTGCCGATGGAAAATGCATAGAGTAGAACAGAAGCTGCCCCGGGTGTGAGGGAAGCCTGTTGCCGGAAGTGCCGCACTGGACATTCCCCGCGCCAGCGCCGAACATAGCGAGTTCCATCTTTGTCCCGGAACCGCCCCATGCTTGTCGACAACCCGGAAGTCTACGCCGGCCTCACCTACCCCTGGTCCCGAGGCATCAATCCGCCGTCAGGGGAACCGCAGAAGGTCGCCGAGGGCATTTACTGGGTCCGCTTTCCCATGCCCATGGGGCTGGACCATATCAATATCTGGCTATTGGAAGACGGCGAAGGCTGGGTGGTGGTTGACACCTGCCTGGACCTGCCTCGCTCCAGGGAAATCTGGGAGCAGCTGTTCGCCGGCTTCCTCAAGGGCCAGCAGGTGACCCGGGTGATCTGCACCCACATGCACCCCGACCACGTCGGCCTCGCGGGCTGGCTCACTGAGCGCTTCGAATGCCAGTTGCTGATGACCCGGGATGAGTTCCTGATGTGCCGCTCGCTGGTCGGTGACACCGGTCGCCCGGCACCGGACGTGGCGATTCGCTTCTATAAGGCGGCGGGCTACGATGACAAGCAGCTGGACAACTACCGCGAGGCCTTTGGTGGCTACGGCAGGGCCGTGTACAAGCTCCCCGACAGTTTCCGCCGGCTCAAGGACCGGGAGACACTGACCATCGGCGGCCGCTACTGGCAGATTATCGTCGGCAGTGGACACTCACCAGAGCACGCCTGCCTGTATTGCCCGGCACTGAAAGTACTGATCTCCGGCGACCAGGTGCTGCCCCGGATCACCCCGAATGTCAGCGTCTTCCCGACCGAGCCGGAGAGCGACCCGCTGCAGGAGTGGCTGCAATCCTGCGCCCGAATCCGCGAGCTGCTGCCTGACGACCTGCTGGTGCTGCCCGCCCACGAGGCACCCTTTCGCGGCCTGCACGTGCGCCTGACCCAGCTGATCGAGGCCCACAAGCAGGAGCTTAACCAGCTCTACAACTATCTGTCGGAACCGAAGCGGGTCGTGGACTGCTTCCCGGCCCTGTTCAAGCGCGAGATCACCGGGCACCACCTGAGCCTGGCCACCGGCGAGACCATCGCCCACCTCAATTGCCTGCAGCGCCGGCGCCAGATCGACTTCGACCTCGATGACCGCGGCGTGCGCTGGTACCGCCAGCTACCGGAATCCGTAGCCTTCGACTGAGGGGAGCCCCGCCACAATGCTGCGATCGCTGAAGGTCTGGTTGCTGCGACACTATTTCAACTGGAAGGGCGACCGCACCTGGCGCGGCCAGTATACCGACGCCCCGTTCAGCACCCTGCAGCTGCCCCTGGCGGGCCGACAGCTGGCAGCGCGGGTGTACAGCAGCGCGACGGGGCGGGACCTGCCCCTGGTGATCTATTTCCACGGTGGAGGCTGGGTTCTGGGTGGCCTGGACACGCACCATCCCTACTGCCAAAACCTGCGTCAGCAGGCCGGCTGCACGGTGGTGGCGGTGGATTACCGGCTGGCACCGGAGCATCCCTGCCCCGCCGCCCTGGACGACTGCCGGGAGGCGTCACAGTGGCTGGCACATCATCTGGAGAGCGTCGGCCCCAACAACGGCAGTATTGTACTCGCCGGCGACAGCGCCGGTGGCCACCTCGCCGCCTGTACCGCCCTGGCCCTGGACGCCGATAGCCGGGCCCGCCTGGCCGGCACCCTGCTGATCTATCCGGTTGTAGACCACTACAGCACACCCTATGCTTCGTATGTAGAGCGGGCCAGGGGCCAGACCCTGACCAGCGCGCTGATGCGCTGGTTCTGGGATACCTGGCTCGCCGGCGCGGGCGAGGAACAGGCCGCCGCGGCAGGCGCCCTGCCCCAGCGCGACCGGCGGCTGGCAACGCTGCCTCCCAGCCTGGTGATCACCGCCGAGCGGGACCCGCTGCGCGACGAGGGTTTGCAGTTTGCGGAGCAGCTGCGCGCCGCAGGCGTGGCTGTCACCAGCGAACACTACCCCAATGCGGAACACGGCTTCGCCTGCTCCGAAGGTCCCACGCCGGATTTCGCCCACGCCCTGGCGCTGACAGCGGGTTGGTTACGCACGCTGCCGCGCACTGTTGAGGACTGACAGCAATGACTGACATGGTCGACCTGGTAATCTTCGGTGGCACCGGGGATCTCTCCACCCGCAAACTGCTCCCCGCCCTGTACCAGCTTCACCGCCACGGTCTCGCCGACCGCCTGCAGCGCATCATTGCCACCGGCCGCCGTGACATGGACTCCGATACATTTCGCAGCGAGGCCCACACCAACCTGCAGACTTACGTCGCGGAGAAGGACTGGGACACAGCGGTCTGGGAGCGCTGCTGCCGGCACCTGCACTATGTCCGGGTGGACGCCGGCGATGGCGGCGACTACGAAAACCTGACCCGGCTGCTGGACACGGATGGGGCACCCATCCGGCTGTTCTATCTCGCCACCCTGCCGGCCCTCTACGGCACCATCTGCAGCCATTTGCAGCAGGCGGGCGCAGTGAAAACCAAGAGCCGGGTGGTGCTGGAGAAACCCCTGGGACACGACCTCGCTTCCTGCCACGAGATCAACCTGCAGGTCGCCGGCGTATTCCGGGAGGAGGACACCTTCCGCATCGACCACTACCTGGGCAAGGAAACCGTACAGAACGTGATGGCGGTGTGCTTCGGCAACCCGCTGCTGCACCCGGTGTGGAACAACACCTTCGTCGACAACGTACAGATCACCGTGGCCGAGGAAATCGGGGTCGAGGGTCGCGGCGGCTACTACGCCCGTACCGGTGCCCTGCGGGACATGGTACAGAACCACCTGCTGCAGGTGCTGTCCCTGGTGGCCATGGAGCCACCCACCAGCCTCGACCCCACCGACATCCGCGACGAAAAGGTCAAGGTCCTGCGCTGCCTGCAGCCGATCACCGCCGCCAACGCCAAGGAGCGCACCGTGCGCGGCCGCTACGATGCCGGCGCGGTCAAGGGCGAGGCGGTGAAGGGTTTCCTGGAAGAAGCCGAATACAAGGATGCGGGCGGCACCGAGACCTTCGTGGCGCTCAAGGCCAGCATCAACAACTGGCGCTGGGCCGGGGTACCCTTCTACCTGCGCACCGGCAAGCGCCTGAGCCGG
>JBFHFJ010000113.1:0-9350 GCA_041583655.1 Haliea sp.
GCGATGCCGACTGGTGGCAGGCGGGTCGCGTCGACGCCGCGGAAACGGTTGCGGGCTCTGGTTCCTGGTACTGGCGCCTGCACCCGCACATTTTCTATGTCCGGCGCTATTCCGCGGAGCCTGCTGACGCTCTGCCGACACTCTGCGCCGAGGGCCTGGCGCCCTCGGGCCTGCGGACCCAGTGCCTGGTGGAAGGGGTCGAATACCTGGTACTGGAGCTTGGTATTGATGAGTCTGGCGATGGTGTGCCGGATTTCTACCTGCGGCGCCCGACCGCCACCCAGGTGCGATGGGCGGTTACCGCGAGAATCCATCTGCTGCAGCGTGGGCTGACGCCGCTCCCCGGGGTCCGGGACCGGCGGCAGTACCGGCTCGGGCAGGTCACCCTGGATATTCCGGGCGATGGCTACCTGCGGCGGGTGTTCAGTACCACCGTGCACCTGCGAAATGCGGCCGTTTGGCCGGTGGCGGGATAGCCCGGTGTTGCGGGAGCTGATGCGGAAGCCCGGAGGTGGGGTAGTCGTGCAGCGTGAGCCCGGATATATCCTGTTGCTGGTTATGCTCTTCCTCCTGCTCCTGGCGGTCATTGCCGGCACGGTGCTGCGGGTCAGCGCACTGGAATTTCGCATGGCCGGCAACGACCAGTTTCGGGAGGAAGCCCTGCAGCAGGCTCGGGGTGTCGCCCAGTCCCTGGCGGCGAATCCGGCGCATTTCCCCCTGGACCTTGCCGTCGGCGACAGCCTGTGCGGGGAGGCCGCAGCCTGTCCAAGGCCCGTGTTGGCAACCCCTGCGGCACTTCACACGCTGCCCGGGAATGTTTCGCGTGATTACCGGGTCACCCGCCTGGGGCCCCTGCTGGCACCGGCGCCGCCACTCCGCCTGCCACAGGCGGAGGCTTCGGGCGCCACTGGCTGGCGGCTGGCGAGCTACGAAGTACAGGTAGCCATTGACGGGACTCCGGCCGGCCTCGGCAGTGCCGAGGTGGTCCTGGGGGTGGCACTGCTGGTGCCGGAGCGTTGACCCTGATGAGACGGGAGGTCGATATGAGGGCGGTGATCTATGGCTTGTGCTGGGTACTGCTGATGCAGTCGTCTTACGGGCAGGCGGCGGAAATGGCGATCCATGTGCCGGACCCGGCCCGTGTCCACCTGTTGCTGCGCCTTGACCTTGAGCCCCGGTCGGCGCCCCCTGCGCTTGCCACGGTTCTGCCGCAGTTGCTGGCATCGCCCCAGCTGGATGATATCCAGTTTGCCCTGGCGACATCCGCTGACGCCGGCGCGGGGCCAGAGTACTTTCGGCTCGGGGATCAGCGCGATGTGGTAGCCGCCGCAATTGCTGCTGCGCTGGAGCTGGAGCCCGGGGAGGAGCCCGCAGTGGGCGAGTCGCTCTACTTGCTCCTGCGCCGCGAGGCGGGTTCGCCCGGGCAAGTGCGCTGTGCTGAATTCCATCTGCTGCAGCTCAGCTCCAGGCATGTGCCCGGTGCGGTTGCAGTGCAGGTGGCGGATCCCGTTTCTCTGCGCCGACAGCTGGCCGAGGCGCTGCTCGGCCCGGTCAGCAGGGGCGCGAGCCTGGTGAGCAGCCTGGGGCCGCGACTCGCTGCAGCTTCCGGCGCGGTAGAGCATGATCTCTACTTTGGCCTGTTCGAGGCGCGGCCGCGGATGGGTTGGCGCGGAAACCTGAAAAAGCTCAGGCTGGTGGCTGGTGCCGGGGCGGGTGCGTCCGCAGGTCTGGCGGAATTACCCTCGGCGTGGGGGACGGTTGTCGACAGCCGCGGCGAGGCGGGCCTGGAGCTGGAAGGGCCGCAGCGCGGGCAGATCAGCGCCCGGGCCCTGACCTTCTGGACCGATGCCGGCGCCCTGCCTCCCCTGGCACCGGGCGTGCAAGCCGCGCCTGGCTCGGACGGCCCGGCTGTCGCTCGCGGTGGCGCCGGTCAGCGGATTCCCGGCCTGGCCCCGGGACCGCACAGCCCCGGCGAGCGCAACAGCGCCGATAGCCGCCAGCTGTTCACCGAGGCCGCGGTCGGCACAGGCCTGCTGCCCCTGAATGCGGATCTGCACACCGCACTCGAACTGGGGCCCTGGCTGGGCACGCAGGACCCTGAGGAGGCGCTGGCGCTGCTGCGCTGGGCCCGGGGCTGGGAGGAGGGCGCGGACCCGCTCCGGCCGCGGGACTGGGTGTTGGGCGAAGTGCTGCACTCGCGCCCCCTGGCGATCAACTATGGCGCCGTCGGCCCGGGCTACAGTTCCGCCAATCCCAACATCAGGATCCTGTTCGGGAGCGGCAGTGGACTGTTGCACATACTTGAGAATACAGATGGCAGGGGCGAGGAGAGTGGCCGTGAACTTTACGGTTTCATCCCCCGTGAACTGCTGGCCAATTTGCGCCTGCGACGGGAGAACGCACTGCCGTCAACCGCGCTGCACTACGGCCTTGACGGCAGTCCGGTGGCTCTCCTGCGGGACCGCAACGGGGATGGTAACCTGCTGCTGGAAGACGGGGATGAGGCCCTGGTTTTTGTAGGCCTGCGTGGCGGCGGGGCCAGCTATTATGCGCTCAATATCAGCGACCCGTTCCGGCCACCGCTGCTGCAGTGGGTCATTCGCCGCACACAGGGGGGCGACTTCGATGACCTGGGCCTCAGCTTCTCCACGCCCGTTTTGGGCAGGGTAAGGTACGGCGGCAGCAGCCGTGAAGTGCTGGTGTTCGGCGGCGGTTATCGGGACGAGCGCGGCTCGCCGGGTGGACAGGCGCTGGGCAACGCCGTCTACATCGTTGATGCGCGCAGCGGCGAGCTGGTGTGGAAGGCGGTGCAGGGTGCTACAGGTATCCGCAGCAACAGGCATTTCTCCCACGCGGAACTCACCCACAGTATTCCCGCCGAGGTTGCCGGGTTTACCGACGCCGGGGGCTACCTGCACCGACTCTATGTGGGTGATACCGGCGGCCGAGTCTGGCGCGTTGACCTGCCCCCTGGACACGGCGACGACGCCGACCATCGTGCGGAAAACTGGTCGATCAGCCTCTTTGCCCGGCTCGGCGGGGTCGGTGCCGATGACCGCCGCTTTTTCCATGCGGCCGAGCTGGTGCAGACCCGGACCGAACAGGCCCAGGCGGTGGACGGTGTTCTCATTTCCAGCGGCAATCGCGCGGACCCTGCCGCGACCGGGGTCGAGAACTACCACTTTTATCTCAGGGACTACCTGACTACCAGTGGCGACCCGAAGGTACATGAGCGCGAGCCGGTGGTTTTGGCGGACCTCGCTGACCGGAGCGGTTGCGGGAGCGACGCCCCGGCCCGCTGCGACGCAATGCCGACCCAGGGCTGGAGAGTCACCCTGCCGGCCCCGGGTGAAAAAGGGCTGGCGAAGCCAGTGGTGGATGCGGGCAGGGTATTCATGACCAGTTTTACCCCCTCCACCGACCCCTGCGCGGGCACACCCGGGCAGGGGGCGCTCTACGCCATGGCGCTCGCGGACGCCGCCCCGCTTGCTGGCGATCGTCGCGATCACGCGCTGGGTGACGGTGTTCCCGCGGAGATGCTCCGTGTCGGTGACCACATCCTGCTGCCCTCTGGCGGTGCCGAGGTGGAAGGTGGTCCCGATGGCGCCCTGTTGCCAGGGCCACTACAGCGCGCGCTGGCCCCTCGCTTGTTGCAGGTCTACCTGCGTCAGCCCGGGATCGACCGGCTGTGAGCGTCGCCACAGCGCTGGGTGGCCGTTATCCCGCTCGGGGCTTAACCCTGGTCGAGCTAATGGTGGTCATGTTGCTGCTCGGGGTGTTGTTGCTACTGGTCTTGCCGGTGTATGGCGAACAGGTGCGCAAGGCGCGCCGCGTGGTTGCCACTGCGGAGTTGCTGCAATTGGCGGCGCGCCAGGAGCACTTCTTCATCAATCATCGTTACTATGCGCAAGACCTGACAGCACTGGGTTATTCCCTGCCCAATGCCGTTGGCATCGGTGCCCAGGGCGGGGAGGTTGCCACGGGTGCTCTGTACGAAATTTTCCTGCAGGACGAGGGTGAGTATCGCTTTGTAGCCCTGGCACGTCCGGTTGGGCTTCAGGCGGGGGATGAGCGCTGTGGCACCCTGGGAATTGACTCCGACGGCGTGAGAACGGCATCAGGCCCCGCTGGTGCGCGGGAGTGCTGGTAGCCCCTCAGTCGTCCAGCTGCAGCTTTTGCAGCCGATAGCGCAGGCTGCGGAAACTGACCCCCAGTAATTTGGCGGTCGCTGTCTTGTTCCAGCGGCACTGCTCGAGGGCTGCGCTGAGGACCTGCCGCTCGATGTCCTCGAGGTAGCCCTCCAGGTTGCCGAAGGCGGCCTCGACATCGAGCGCCTCGCTGCGCCCGCCAGCCCGCTGCGCGGGGACAGGCTGGGGCGCGAACTGCAGGTCTCCTTCGTTTATTTCGTCGCCCTCGGCGAGGGCGACTGCGCGTTCCAGGATGTTCTCCAGTTCCCGCACATTGCCGGGGAACCGGTAGGCCTGCAGGGCTGCCATGGCAGCGGGTGCGATGGTGGGCGGCGGGATGTCCATGGCTGCACAGATGCGCGAGAGCAGCGCCGGCACCAGTACCGGCAGGTCCTCCAGTCGTTCCCGCAGGCTGGGTACCTGCAGGTCGATGACGTTGATGCGATAGTAAAGGTCATTGCGGAAGTAGCCTGCCGCAACCTCTGCCGCCAGATTCTTGTGGGTTGCGCTGAGAAGGCGGACGTCGGTGTCCAGTTCCACGCTGCCGCCTACCGGGCGCACCGCTTTTTCCTGAATCGCCCGCAGTAGCTTGACCTGCATGGCGAGGGGCAGGTCTGCGACCTCGTCGAGGAACAGGGTGCCGCCCTCGGCGGCCTGGAACAGGCCCAGCTTGTCGCGGGTGGCGCCGGTAAAGCTGCCCTTGATGTGACCGAAGAATTCGCTCTCCATCAACTCGTGGGGAATGGCGCCGCAGTTGACCGCGATGAACGGCTTCTCGGCGCGGGGGCCATTGCTGTGAATCAGCCGAGCGACCACTTCCTTGCCAACCCCCGATTCGCCGTAAATATGGACGGGCGCCTGGCTGCGGGCAAGCTTGCTGATCTTGGCGCGCAGGGCGACAATCTGTGGCGCATTGCCGAGCAGGCGGCTGCCGCCTTCGTCATCTCCAGTGCTTGGTACCGGTGCGTCATTGAGCCGCAGGGCGGAACTGACCAGGCTGCGCAGGCGCTCCAGTTCTATGGGCTTGCTGATGAAGTCGAATGCGCCTGCCTTGAGCGCGGCAATGGCGGTTTCGACACTGCCGTGGGCGGTGATCATTGCCACCGGTATATCCGGGAACTCCTGCTGAATATATTCGACCAGGCTGATGCCGTTGCCATCTGGCAGTCGCATGTCCGTCAGGCACAGGTCGGGGCGCAGCTGCGCCACTTTATCGCGGGCGTCGCCGAGGGTGGCGGCGCTGAGTGAATTCAGGCCCATGCGGCTCAGGGTTATACCCAGCAGCTCACGGATATCGGGCTCGTCATCTACGATCAGTACGGTCTGGGAGCTCACGATAGCTACAGTTCCCTCTGGTTCAGTGCCACCCGGAAGCAGCTTTCGCCCTGGCTGGTCGTGCGATAGTACAGGTCGGCGTTGTTGATCTCACAGAGCTCCTTGCACAGGAAAAGGCCCATGCCGCTGCCTTCCTGCACGGTGGTATAGAAGGGCTCGAACAGTTTCGGCTGTTCCTGCGGCGGTACGCCGCTGCCCTCGTCAATGACGTCTATCAGGCACTGGTTTTTACTGAAATCCAGCGCCACTTCTATGCGCGCCCGTTCGCGACCTGTGGCTATCTTACTGTGCCGCAGGGCGTTGTCCAGCAGGTTGCCCAGCACCCGCTGCAGGTTTTCCTGGTCGAACTCCACCAGCAGGTCGGGGTAGCTGCAGTGAACCGTGATCTCGGCTTCATCCCGCAGGCCATCGAGGTGCCTGCCGACAAAGTCCGGCAACCACTGGCAGAGGGGGATGTATTCGGGCTTGGGGGGCTCGCGGCGGGAAATCTGCATCACGCTTTCCACGGTCTGGTTCACCCGCCGGCTGTGGTGCTGGATGATGTCCGCCAGGCGGCGGTCGGACTCTGCCAGCTCCCGGGATTCCAGTAGCAGCTGGGCCGCGTGGCTGATGGCTCCCAGCGGATTGCGGATCTCGTGGGCGATGCTTGCGGTCAGGCGCCCCAGCGAGTTCAGCTTGAGGGACTGGGCATACTGGGTCACCGGCGTATAGTCCTCAATGAAGACCAGGGTCTCGCGCTCGGGCCCCGGCTGCAGTTCGCGGAAATGGGCGATCACCGAGGGTGCGGACTCTGCCACCCTGAACGGTTGTGCGCGGTGCTGGCCACTGTCGCGCCAGTTCTCGAACTGGCGGGCCAACTCCTCGCTGTAGTCTCCCAGCCTGCGCCCCTGCTCCATGGTGATGGGCCGTTCCGGTGACAGCAGCAGGCTTGCGGCCTTGTTCATGACCCGCACGGTGCCCGTGTCACCGATCAAGAGGATCCCGGTCTGCATGTGCTGGACGATCTGCTCGTTCAGACGCTGCAGGTTATAGAGGTCGCTGGCGCGAGACCGGGCAAGCTCCTCCGCCTTGCCGAGGCGGCTGGCGATGAACTGGACCATCAGGGAGACCCCGAAAATCAGCAGTCCCAGCAGGCCCACCGGAAACAGCGCGTTGATATCCAGCGCCCCCCGCAGCAATAGCCAGACGGTATCGGCGAGCGTTGCCAGGACGCTCAGGGCCGCGATCAGGGTAGCCAGGGTGCGGTTGGGGATCATGACCGCGGCGGCGGCCACGGTGATCACCAGCAGTACCGGCAAGCCGCTCTCCATGCCGCCGCTGGAGTCCGTCATCAGGACGATGGCAATGATGTCGACGAGGAAAACGGCGAACAGGGCGCGCTGGTTGTAGCGCCATTCACCCGCCAGCGAGCCCAGCAGCACTGCGCTGGTGGCCAGGTAGGCGAGTGCGACGGTGACATAGAGCGTCGGGTTGAGTACGCCGACGAGCTGCCGGGTGTTCGGGCTGACCAGCATGATCAGCAGCACCACCGACAGCAGCGACCGGTAGCCAACATAGATGCGAAACAGCAGCAGATTCTGCTTGCTGGCACCCTGGGGTGCTGGCTTGGTGAGTATCGCGGGTCGATTCACTCGCGCAGAGGGCCTGGTTGCCTTGGAGCGCCTAGTGTATCAGCCCTGATTCCCTGGTGGGCCAGCGATTCATCGCGGGTAATTGCAAACCGGGTCTGGCAGCGGCGCGGCGTTTCCCGGAAAATGGCGCCTTACTGTTAGCGCAAGCGGTAGCCGCATGACCAGTCTCAGCATCCTCATGGTACAGATGAACACCCAGGTGGGCGATTTCGAGGGCAATACCGCCCGGGTGATTGCGGCGATGGAGCGCGCCCAGGAGCAGGCCGCATCGCCGGTGCTGGTCTTTCCGGAACTGACGCTCAGCGGCTATCCGCCGGAGGACCTGCTGTTGCGCCCCAGCGTTGAATTACGGGTGAACCAGTCCCTGCGGACCATCTGCGATGCCATGACCGGCGATGCCTGGCTGGTGCTGGGCTACCCGCGACGGGAGGGTATTGCCCTGTACAACGCTGCGGCCGTGTTGCACCGCGGCGAGATTGTGGCGGAATACCACAAGCAATGCCTGCCGAACTACCAGGTTTTTGACGAGAAGCGCTATTTCCAGCCCGGCGACAGCCCCTGCGTGGTGGATATTGGCGGCGTGCGCGTGGGGCTGACCATCTGCGAGGATATCTGGGAAACCGGCCCGGTCAGGGATGCCGCGCGGGCCGGCGCGGAACTGATCCTGAACCTCAACTCCTCCCCCTACCACCGCGGCAAGCGGGTCGAGCGCTGGGAGTTGGTGGCGGAGCGCGCCCGGAGCAACTCCTGCCCTATCGTCTATGTGAACCAGGTGGGAGGGCAGGACGAGCTGGTTTTTGACGGGGGATCTTTCGCTGTCGACGCCGCTGGCGAACTGGTGGCTGCTGCCCCCAACTTCGTCGAAGGTGAATATTGGCTGCAGGCCTCGCAGACCGAGGCAGGTATCGGTTTCAGTGGCCTGGATGTCGCGGCGCCTCTCGATGAGCTGGAGGCCGTATGGCAGGCACTGGTACTGGGGCTGCGGGACTACGTCAACAAGAACCGATTCCGCGGTGTCGTGCTGGGGCTGTCCGGTGGCATTGACTCCGCCCTGACCCTGGTCGCGGCGGTTGAGGCGCTGGGGCCGGAGCGTGTCGAGGCGGTGATGATGCCCTTCCGCTACACCGCGCAGATGAGTGTGGAGGACGCCGCCGAACAATCGCGCATGCTCGGCGTCAAGCACAAGGTGATCTCCATTGAGCCCATGTACGAGGCATTCATGGCGGGCCTGCAGGAGGAGTTTGCCGGCACCCGCGTGGACACCACTGAGCAGAATCTCCAGGCCCGCTGCCGCGGCGTCCTGTTGATGTCCATCTCCAACAAGAAAGGGCTGTTGGTATTGACCACCGGCAACAAGAGCGAGCTGGCGGTGGGTTATTCCACACTCTACGGCGACATGGCCGGCGGCTTCGACGTCCTCAAGGATGTGCCCAAGACCCTGGTGTTTGAACTGGCCCGCTATCGCAACAGCCTGCGCCCATGTGTTCCCCAGCGGGTGATCGACCGCCCGCCCTCCGCCGAGCTGGCGCCGGACCAGAAAGATGAAGACAACCTGCCGCCGTACCCGGTTCTGGACCGGATTCTGGAGCTCTATGTGGAGCAGGACCTTAGCGCGTCAGCCATCATTGCCTCAGGGCTGGACCCGGAGCAGGTGCATCGCGTGCTGCGTCTGGTGGACATGAATGAGTACAAGCGCCGGCAGGCGCCGATCGGTGTGCGGATCAGCCGCCGCGGCTTTGGACGCGACAGGCGCTACCCGATCACCTCCGCCTGGTCGCTGGGGGACTGAGGCGCCCTGGCCCTACTTGTAGAGCTCGCGACTGTCGAACTGGGGCACTTCCGGCGGGTCGAACAGGCCGAATGTGGCGCGATTGACGATGGACCGCTGGGGGCCGTCCAGGGAGTAATCGCTGATAAACTTGCCGTCACGACCGAGGGAGGGGTAGTCGGGGTAGTTCAGCTTGAGAACCTCTATCGCATCCTGGGCGAGATCATTCATGCCCAGCAGGATATAGCCCTGGGCCATCACCGCCAGCCCGTCCGCCACCGCCGGGGTGCGCTGGAAGTTCTCCACCACATAGCGCCCCCGGTTGGCGGCGGCCAGATAGGCGCCGCGCCGGAAATAGTAGTTGGCGACCAGGATTTCATGCCGGGCCAGCAGATTGCGCAGGTGCACCATGCGGGCCTTGGCATCCGC
>JBFHFJ010000114.1:0-9290 GCA_041583655.1 Haliea sp.
CAGCGGAGGCGGCGAGGTCTACTTCGACTCCGTGGTGATGTTCACCTTCTTCCTCTTGCTGGGCCGGTTCTTCGAGAAGCGGGTGAGACGCAGGCATATGCTCGCCTGCTACGACGCCGAGAGCGCCCTCCCGCTAACCGTGTCCGTGCGCCGAGACGCAAGCTGGGAGCGGGTGCCGCGACGGCTTCTGCAGACCGGCGATACGGTCCGGGTGGTTGTCGGTGAGACCATCGCCGTGGACAGCACCGTGCAGCAGGGCACCAGCAGTGTGCGCGAAGACACCTTCAACGGCGAGTATGTCCCGCGGATGGTCGCGCCCGGTGACGCGGTATTCGCCGGCACCATAAACCTGGAAGGCAGCCTGGAACTGAAGGTCGAGCAACTCTATGACAGCAGTCGCCTTGCCGCGCTGCAGCAGAGTGTGGAGCGGGCCCAGCGCAGCAAACCGGCACTGGCACGGATGGCAGACCGGCTGTCCGCCTGGTTCGTGGCCGGCATCCTGCTCATCACTGCTGCTACCGCGCTGGTATGGAGCCAGATCGCGCCGGACCAGGTGCTGTGGATTTGCCTGTCGGTCCTGGTAATCAGCTGCCCCTGCGCCCTGGCCCTGGCCACCCCCGCGGCACTCACCTCTGCCGCCAGCGCGCTGCGCAAGAGGGGTGTTGTTGTACACGGGGAAAACGCGATTGAAGCACTGGCCCGTTCCAGGTTGCTGGTCTTCGACAAGACCGGCACGCTGACCGAAGGCAAATTCAGGCTGCAGCAGGTCGAGCCCTGCGGTCAGCTGCGCGGGGAACTGTTGACCGCGCTGGCCAGCGCCCTGCAGCAACACTCCAACCATCCGATAGCACACGCGTTCAGAGACATCGCACCGGCAACCGGAGTCACCAACCCGACCCATGTCACCGGCGCCGGTATCGAGGCCTGCTGGCAGGGGCAGCGTGTGCGCATGGGGAGCGACCGTTTCTGCCGCGAGATAGCGCCAAGCCTGCCGGTGCCACCCGATACCGACCTGTACTGGGTTGCCCTGTGCGGCGAGGGTCGTCCGCTGGCGTGGCTCGGGCTTGCCGACCAGCTGCGCCAGGAAACCCCTGCGGTAATCGCTGCAGCCCGCCAGGCTGGAATGTCCCTGGCGCTGCTGACGGGTGACAGCTCCTCCGCCGGCAATCGGCTGGGGGCCGAACTCGGCTTCGATCATATCGGTACCGGCCTGTCACCGGAGGACAAGATGCAGCAGGTGCGGGATTGGCAGGCTCGCGGAGAGGTCGTCATGGCGGTGGGCGATGGCCTCAATGATGCGCCGCTGCTGAGCCTGGCCAACGCCTCTTTCGCGGTGGCAGGTGCCACCGATCTGGCCCGGGCCCAGGCCGACTTCGTGGTCGACAGCGACAACCTTGCTGCTGTTATAACCAGCCTCGGCAAGGCGCGCGAATGCACCCGCATTATCAGGCAGAACTTCGCCTGGGCACTGGCCTACAACTGCAGCGGAATTCCGCTGGCGGCCATGGGCTTCATTCCGCCCTGGGTTGCGGCACTGGGGATGTCTCTCAGCTCTCTGATCGTGGTGATGAACTCACTACGCCTGAACAAGTCCGGAGACTGAGGAGGCGCCGACTATGGAAAGCCTGTACCTGTTGATCCCCATTGCTTTGGTCTTTTGCGTCATCGTCATCCGCCTGCTGATCTGGGCCATCGACAGTGGTCAGTACGAGGACCTGGACAAGGAGGCCTCCCGCATTCTCATGGAGGAGGAAACCGACTGCCGGCAATCCACGCCCCGGAAGGATAAAGACAGTGCTGACTGAACTCGGGAGTGCCTTTGTGCTCGGGCTGGCGGGAGCCGGCCACTGCCTTGGAATGTGTGGCGGCATTGCCGCCGCGCTACAACTGGGCGGGGCCAAAGGCAGCGGCATGACCCTGGCATACCACGGCGGTCGAATCACCAGCTATACCCTGCTGGGGGCTGCACTGGGCTTCGCTGCGGGCAGTATCGATATTGCCGCCTGGACGGTGGCACTGCGCTACCTGGCCGGCTTCCTGCTGGTGGCGATGGGCCTGTACATCGCCGACTGGTGGCGCGCACTACAGTGGCTGGAGCGGGGAGGCGCCCTGCTCTGGCGCCCCGTTCAGCGCTGGTCCGGCCAGCTGCTGCCGCTGCGCCACTGGTACCAGGGCGCGGCGCTGGGCCTGTGCTGGGGACTGATGCCCTGCGGGCTGATCTACAGCAGTCTCGCCTGGGCCGCCACAGCCCAGGATGCCGGGCTGTCTGCGCTCATGATGCTGTTTTTTGGCCTGGGGACCTTGCCCACGATGCTCGCCACGAGCTTCGGTGCCGGCACCGTGCAGTCGGTGCTGCGGCGCAGGGGACTGAAAGTTGTTCTGGGGGTGCTGCTGATACTTTCCGGGTTGTGGACCGTGTACCTGACGCTGAGTCATGGCAGCCACGCTGGTCACGGCAGCGCTGCTCCACAGGAACAGATGCCCGCCGGACACGCACATCACCATTGATTGGCAGGCAGGGAGTTGCGAGCGGTACGCACCCGGCGGCCCGCTCGCTACACCCGCTAGAAGCGGTAGGCAATACCCACGTTGTAGACCCAGGGGTCAATTTCCACATCGAACTCCACCGTGCCGACATCCGTACGGATCTTCGCTGTCGAGTCTATGTCGATATACCAGACCGCCAGGTTGATCGCCCAGTTACCGGAGAGGGGAATATCCACTCCGGCCTGCGCAGAGAGGCCGAAGGAATCGTCAAGCGACAGATCTGCCTTACTGGCGCCGAGCAGACCCTCCAGCGCACCCGCCAATTGCGGATCAACGTCTTCATCGTAGATGAGGGTATAGTTCAAACCTGCACCCACATAGGGCTGCCAGCCACGCTGTCCGCCGCGAGGGTACCACTGCAAGCTCAGGGTCGGCGGCAGATGGGTCACCGAGCCGGCATTGATGCCCGCCCCCTTGACCTTTACATCATGCTCGAACGGCGTCGCCGCCAGCAATTCCATCCCCCAGTTGTCCGTCAGCATATAGACAGGGATGATGCCAAGCTGGGTATCGTTATCAATTGATACCCCTGGCAGGACCGTTGCCGGCGCAGTGGGCAGGACGATCCGATCGCTGTCTTCGTCCGGGGCTACCGTAGTGGCGCCCAGCCGCAGGACCCAGTCGCCCTCTTCATAGGCATTGGCATTCACCGCGGCAGCGGCCAGCATGGCCGCCAGGGCCAGGCTTGTTACCTGTTTCATGTTTCGCTCCTCACTATGGAAACGGGTGAACCACTCACCCGGGCGCCATAGTAAGGAAGCGACAGATTTCAAGCATTGATGTCAGTCAAGCCCGGGGGCTTACTCACCCGGTGACTCAAGTCACTGGCGAGAACCCCGGGTGCGGTGCCTGCTCAGGAGGCCAGGCAGATGGCCCTGCCATGATCGTGCGGCTCTACCAGGGTTTCATGCAGGCCCCTGATCGCCGTCTCATAATCATCGTCGTTGACGATAAACTGGATGTCGACCTGGCGCATGGATTGATGGATGGCCAGCACACTAACGTCGTGTTTCGACAGGGCCGCCACGGTGCGTGCCAGCAGGCCAGGTACCTGCATGTCGCTGCCGATCGCCGACACGATGGCAACTTTCTGCTCCCGTATCTCGGACTCCGGAAACGCCTCCTGCAACACGGTCTTGATCCGCTTCACCGTCTTCAGGTTGGTGTCGAGATAGTGGGTGACGGTATTGGCATTGATATCCTTGCCGACAATATGCGCCCTGAAACGCTGCACGTTGCGCAGGATTTCCGTGTCGTACTGGCCAACAATGCCCGCCATGTCCTGATCAAACAGTTCCAGCGCGTACACACCGCGGCAGCCGGCGATGATTTCGACACAGGCATTGTCGCTCACATAGTCGCGGGTAATCAGGGTGCCGGTATGCTCAGGCTCAAAGGTATTCTTGACCCGCAGCGGGATATCGTTCTGGCGCAAACCCTTGGCGGCCTTGGGGTGAATTGCCTCCATGCCCAGATTGGCCAATTGATCGGCCACATCGTAGTTGGTACGACCGATAGGCACCGCATTGCCCTCACCCACAAGGCGCGGGTCCGCACTGCTGAGATGGAATTCCTTGTGAATAATTGCTTCACGCGCCCCGGTGAGGACCGCGATGCGACTGAAGGTCATTTCGCTGTAGCCGCGGTCAAACTGGGTGATAAGCCCCTCGCTGCAATAGGCATAGCCCGTGACGATGGGCAACTCGTTGTCGAGATCAATGCCAGCGAAGGCCTGCTGCACGCATTCGTCGAGAGGCATGTTCCCGGGTGCCTGCCAGCCGGACAGGTCCACAAACGTCGCGTTCAGACCGTCACGCCGCAACAACCTGGCCAGGTTCCAGGCGCTGTGCGCCTCGCCAACGCTGGACAACATCTCGCGTACCGTGACCAGGTGATCCTCCACCAGGAAGTGACCATGACCACACAGACTTTGCAGGTCCTGGAGACACTTCCGCGCATTGTCGAGACGCTCACCGATAAAGGCGTTGGCTTCAGCCAGGGATTCAGCGTCGGTGAAAAGTTCCGCGTTGATGCCGAACATGTCATCGCGAACCTCATCCAGCGCCTCTTCCCAGGTGCTGTCCTGGAAGCTGCTGGCAAAAAGCCCATACACTCCCGGCTTCCCATCCTTTTTGTGCTCAAGCAACTTGTTGGTCATGCCACCGTACGCAGACACGACGAATACGCGCTGGTACGGAGTTTCTCCATTGCGCTGGCCAAACACAATGCTGTCACGCACAGCGGCGTAGTTGCTCATGGATGTGCCGCCGATTTTTTCCACAGTATGCCTGTTCACAGTCCCCCCGTTACCTCCAACGCTTTTTCTCTCCATCCTTTGTCCTGCTGTGATGTCCGTTATCCGGGTCACGACGCTTACACCCCCACCGGATCAGCTTCCAGTTCGTAGGCGCCCTCGGCGTTGTGCACCTCTGTTCCGTGGAGTGGGGGATTGAAGACACAGGCCATTTTCATTTCCTTGCGCGCGCGTAGGATATGCTCGTCATGCTTGTCGAGGATATAAATCGTGCCGGGCTTGATCGGATAAACCTTGCCGTCGGACAAGGTTTCCACTTCACCCTCGCCGGACATGCAAAACACAGACTCCAGATGATTCTGGTAATGCATGCGGAAGTCAGCGCCGGCATAAATCGTGGTGATGTGGAAGGAAAATCCCATATTGTCGTCTTTCAACAGCAACCGGGTGCTGTCCCAGTTGCCGCCCGGGTCCTTGATCATCCGCCCTTCTTTGGCGGCAGTTTCCATGTCTCGTACAATCATCGTCTGTTCCTGTAAATGTGTCAGGGAAAAGTTGGCCGGGAGGCGGATCCGCCTCCCGTCGGTCGCCGGCTCAGCTCGCCTTGCGAAAACGCTCCTCTGCCGAGACGCTGTAGTCATCCTCAAAGAAGTCCACCACCTCAGGGATGTCACCCTGGGACGCACACACCTCGGCAATCGCCTGCTCGACAATATCAATACCGCGCTTCAGATTCGCCTCGGAAATTGTCAGCGGGCAGAGGAACTTGACGACCTGGTCGTCCGCGCCGCTGGTCTCGATCATCAGCCCCTTGGCGAAGGCCTTGCGGGTGATACGGGCAGCGATATCACCATTCACGCAGTTGATGCCCTGGAACATGCCGCGGCCGCGAGTGGTGAAATTGCCTTCGCCATAGCGGTCGACAATGGTCTGCAAGCGCCCGGAAACATAGCGGCCTTTCGCCTGTACCTGTTTCGCGAAGCTGTCATCCGACCAGTAATGATCTATTGCCGCCTTGGCGGTGACAAAGGCGAGATTGTTGCCACGGAAAGTCCCGTTGTGCTCGCCGGGGCGCCACTGGTCCAGTTCCGGGCGGATAAGGACTACTGCAAAGGGCAGCCCGTAACCGCTGAGAGATTTGGACATGGTCACGATGTCCGGAGAAATGCCAGCCTCCTCGAAGCTGAACCAGGTGCCGGTGCGGCCACACCCGGCCTGAATGTCATCTACAATCAGCAGCAGCTTGTGCTTGCGACAGACAGCCTCCAGGTTACGCAACCACTCAAAGCCTGCGGCATTGATACCGCCCTCGCCCTGTACCGTCTCGACCAGAACCGCCGCTGGCAGATCGATACCGCTGCTGGAGTCCGACAACACCTTGTCGAGATAGGCGGTGGTATCGATACCATCGCCGAGGTAGCCGTCATAGGGCATGCGGCTGCTGCCGCCCAGGCTGACGCCAGCGGCACCCCGGTGGTGGGAGTTACCTGTGGTTGCCAGCGAGCCCAGGCTCACCCCATGGAACCCGTTGGTGAAGGAAATGACGTTTTCGCGCCCGGTCACGTTACGAGCCAGCTTCAGCGCCGCCTCTACCGCATTGGTGCCGGTAGGGCCGGTAAACTGGACCACGAATTCCAGGTTACGAGGCTTGAGGATTTTTTCGTTGAAAGTCTCGAGGAACTCCGCTTTGGCCCGGGTATGCAGGTCAAGGCCGTGGCTGATCCCGTCTGCCTCGATATAGGCCAGCAGCTTTTCCTTGAACACGGGGTTGTTGTGCCCGTAGTTGAGGGTCCCCGCGCCGGCGAGGAAATCAAGGTATTCCTTGCCCTCCTCGTCGTAGAGAAACTCGCCCTTGGCGCGATTAAAAACGCGCGGGAACGAGCGGGCATAACTCTGTACTTCCGATTCAATCTCTTCAAAAATTTTCATTAAACAATCCTGTTCGGTTAAAAGTCGGTTTTGAGGTAATAATCAATGGGTCACGGCGCGCAGGGTCTGGCGCCGGAATGGTCCGATGCGGGCAAGCAGCTCCGAGTCGTGGCTCCCCGCAAAGTGCAGCTCGCGATCAAACAACACGCTGCGCTCCAGTTCCGTGCCCCGCTTGCGGGCGAAGCTCTCGAACAACGCCCAGGAGGCCGCGTTATCAGCGGTCACCGTTGTCTCGACATAGCAGATATCCTCGTTTTCCTGGCGGTCGAGAATGGCCGCCAGCATCCGCCCCGCGAGCCCCTTGCCGCGGCCCTTCTCGCTGACAGCCACCTGCCACACGAACAATGTGTCCGGGCGCGCCGGAATGCGGTGGCCGGAAATAAATCCGACCGCTTCACCGGCCGCCTCCGCGACCACAGAGGTGCTGGCGAAATGTGTGCACTGGACCAGGTTGCAGTAGGCAGAGTTGGTATCCAGTGGCGGACAGCGTGCGATCAGCTGGTGCACGGCCATGCCGTCGGTAGCCTTTGGTTGGCGCAATGTCAGGTCAAGACTCATCCTTGCCTCCATTTGTTTAGAACGCTAAGGATTATAACAGGGCTTTCCGAGTATATTAACCGGCTATTCGTGCTTTTTTGGCGACTTTTGGCGCTTTTGAACAATTATCAAGGGGATTTTTGTTTTTTGTACACTAAATATTTACACTATTTGGGATAGGCACACACCGCCACCGCCCTGAAGGCGGCGGATCCGGTACTCACCACTAACGCCGTGACACGGCCCGGAGGTACACTATGCTGGTTTACGCGAGCAGGGGAGACATACTGTTGGGCAGGATAGACGAGGTACTTGTTGCCCTGCGGCGGGTTATACGGGCCACAGACCTGCACTCCCGCCAGCTGGTCAAGACCACCGGCCTGACCGCGCCGCAGATCCTGCTATTGCAGACTATCCGCGACCGAGGCGAGGTCACCATAGGCGAGCTTGCGACGGATATCAGCTTGAGCCAGGCCACGGTAACCACGATTCTCGACCGCCTGGAAAAGCGGGGCCTGGTCTATCGCAAACGTTCCAGTGAGGACAAGCGCAAGGTTCACGCGCACCTCACGCCTGACGCCCAGGAAATCCTCAAAAGTGCCCCGATCCCGCTGCAGGAGCAGTTCACACGACAGTTTGGCGACCTGGAGGAATGGGAGCAAACCATGATCATCTCTTCCCTGCAGCGTATTGCAAAGATGATGGACGCGGAGCACATCGACGCTTCGCCGGTGCTGGACCTGGGCCTACTGGACCGTTATGAAAACAGCACTGAGCCGGAGGGCGGCCGCCAACCGCGCAAGGACGAGCGCCACTGAAACCACCGGCCCGAAACGGGCCACACGGTAGATGCCGGGCCGGCCCCACCTCGCCGGCCGCTCCTCTCCGGCTGCAATTAGCTGGCAGCGGTATCCCGCTCCCGCGCCATATCCAGCGCCAGGTCCTCGATCATGTCCTCCTGGCCGCCCACCGTGCGCCGGCGGCCCAGTTCCACCAGGATGTCCCGGGACGACAGGCCGTACTTCGCCGCACTGCGCTTGGCGAACAGCAGGAAGCTGGAGTAGACACCGGCCCAGCCCAGGGTCAGGGAATCGCGGTCCACCCGCACGATGTGATCCATCAGCGGCACGATCAGGTCCTCGGCCACATCCATGGCCTTGAACAGGTCCACCCCGGTTTCCACACCCATGCGGTCGCAGACCGCCAGGAACACTTCCAGCGGCGTATTGCCCGCACCGGCGCCGAGACCCGCAAGTGACCCGTCAATGCGATTGGCCCCCGCCTCCACCGCCGCCAGGGAGTTGGCAATGCCCATCCCCAGGTTGTGGTGGCCGTGGAAGCCCAACTCGGTCTCCGGCTTCAGCTCCTGCCGCGCCAGCTTCACCCGCGCACTCACATCGTCCGGCAGCATGTAGCCCGCCGAGTCGGTGATGTACACGCAATTGGCGCCGTAGGACTCCATCAGCTTGAGCTGGACCAGCAGCTCTTCCGGTTCAATCATGTGCGCCATCATCAAAAAGCCCACCGTGTCCAGGCCCTTGATCTGCGCCGCCATGCTGATGTGCTGCTCGGACACATCCGCCTCGGTGCAGTGGGTCGCCACCCGGATCGTACCAATGCCGCAGTCCACCGCCATCTTCAGGTGGTCCACGGTACCGATGCCGGGCAACAGCAGCGCCGATACTTTGGTCTTGCGCACGGCCTTGCACACCGCGGTCAGGTACTCTTCGTCGCTGGCCGCGGGGAAGCCGTAGTTCACCGAGGCGCCGCCGAGGCCGTCGCCGTGGGTAACCTCGATCATCGGAATGCCCGCCTCGTCCATCGCCACCGCGATGTCCACCATCTCGCTGACGGTGATCTTGTGCTGCTTGGGGTGCATGCCGTCGCGCAGGCACATGTCGTGGACGGTGATCTTCTTGCCTTGCAGGTTCATCATCTGTTCTCCCGGAACATTCTCTGAGCTGGTAATGGGGGCTTTCAGGAAGCCCATTGGAGCTTCGATTCAGCCCCGGGGGCAGCCATC
>JBFHFJ010000115.1:0-9221 GCA_041583655.1 Haliea sp.
CTCGACGAGATCCTCAGGGATGACCGGGATGCCAGGGTCGCGGTGGAAACCCTGGTCAAGACCGGCATGGTCGTGATCGCCGGCGAGGTGACCACCAACACCTATGTCGACCTCGAGGACGTGGTGCGCAACGTGGTGCTGGACATCGGCTACAACAGCTCCAGGGTGGGCTTCGACGGCGCTTCCTGCGCGGTCCTCAACGCCATCGGCAAGCAGAGCCCCGACATTGCCCGCGGGGTGGACGAAAGCGCGGAAAAGGAACAGGGCGCCGGCGACCAGGGCCTCATGTTCGGGTATGCCACCAATGAAACCGCCACCCTGATGCCCGCCCCCATCTTCTACGCCCACCGCCTGGTAGAGCGCCAGGCAGAGTTGCGCAAGCACGGCACCCTGCCCTGGCTGCGGCCCGACGCCAAGAGCCAGGTGACCCTGCGCTACGAGAACGGCATTCCGGTAGGCGTGGATGCGGTCGTGCTCTCCACCCAGCACGACGAGGCCATCAGCCAGGCCGACATCCACCTGGCGGTGATGGACCTGATTATCAAGGAGGTCCTGCCCGAGGCGTGGCTGGGGCCGGACACCCGCTACCACATCAATCCCACCGGCCAGTTCATCATTGGCGGCCCCGTGGGTGACTGCGGCCTCACCGGACGGAAGATCATCGTCGACACCTACGGCGGCATGGCCCGCCACGGCGGCGGCGCCTTCTCCGGCAAGGATCCGTCCAAGGTCGACCGCTCCGCGGCCTATGCCGGCCGCTACGTGGCCAAGAACATTGTTGCGGCCGGCCTTGCCGACCGCTGCGAGATCCAGGTTTCCTATGCCATTGGTGTAGCCGAGCCGACCTCAATCTCCGTCAACACCTTCGGCACCGGCAAGCTGTCCGATGCCACCATCGTGAAGCTGGTGCGGGAACATTTTGACCTGCGACCAAAGGGGATCGTGGACATGCTGGATCTGAAGCGGCCCATCTACCGTAAAACTGCCGCATACGGGCATTTTGGGCGGGAGGATCCCGATTTTACCTGGGAGAAGACGGACAAGGCGGAGGTGTTGCGGGCAGCGATGTGACGCGGGCATCTGGTGACCGATGAGTGCGGGAGGGTACTCCGTAGTATCGGCTCGGGGTGGTGGTAGGGGGCTACGGGACACGCCGTGAACCCATCCATGGGGGCTTGTGTTCGACATCCATGTCTCACACAGTCCCGTAGCCCCTACCACCACACCGAGCCTGAGTTGGGTGCCACACGAACTTTGGGTCGCCCTCCGGGTGCGTCGCGGTTGCGTGCCACTGTGCAGCCTCGGCCGGCAGCGCAGCGTCCCGGCCCGACCAGGCCCCGATTGCCGGCCGGCCGGGGCGACCGTAGAGGGCGCCGAGCGGAGGAGTCGGCGCAGGGCCTGGAGGCACAGGGATGTGCCGGAAAGCCCCGCCGCGCAGGACGCGCGTCGGGGCGGGGCCCGGAGCAGGCTCCGTAGCGAGGGCAGCCGCAGGCCGCCCGGCCCCGGGCGCACCGGCCGGCCGGCAAGAGGGGCCGCGCTACGAAGCACCGGAACACGGAACACGGAACAACAAACAGTAGCAATTGAATCAACCAGCAGGAAGGACATGAACATGAGCACAGCCACCAAACTGGACACCAAGCCCGACTACAAAGTCGCCGACATCACCCTGGCCGACTGGGGCCGCCGCGAACTGGACATCGCCGAAACCGAGATGCCGGCACTGATGGCCATGCGCGAAAAATACCGCGCCAGCCAGCCACTGGCCGGCGCCAAAATCCTGGGCTGCATACACATGACCATCCAGACCGGCGTGCTCATTGAGACCCTGATCGAACTTGGCGCGGAAGTGCGCTGGTCATCCTGCAACATTTTCTCCACCCAGGACCACGCCGCCGCTGCGATCGCCGCAGCAGGTATCCCGGTTTTTGCCTGGAAGGGCGAGACCGAGGAGGAGTACGAGTGGTGTATAGAACAGACCATTCTCAAGGACGGCAAGCCCTGGGACGCGAACATGGTCCTGGACGACGGCGGTGACCTCACCTCCATGCTGCACCAGAAGTACCCCGCGATGCTGGACCGCATCCACGGCGTTACTGAAGAAACCACCACCGGCGTGCACCGCCTGCAGGAGATGCTGGCACGCGGTGAGCTGAAGATTCCCGCGGTGAATGTGAACGACTCCATCACCAAATCCAAGAACGACAACAAGTACGGCTGCCGGCACAGCCTCAACGACGCGATCAAGCGCGGCACTGACCACCTGCTGGCGGGAAAGAAGGCCCTGGTGATTGGCTATGGCGATGTCGGCAAGGGCTCGGCCCAGTCCCTGCGCCAGGAAGGCATGATCGTCCGCATTACGGAAATCGACCCGATCTGCGCCATGCAGGCCTGCATGGACGGGTACGAGGTGGTCTCCCCCTTCATCGACGGCCTCAACACCGGCAATGCGGACTGCATCGACCATTCTGTGCTCGGCAACGTCGACCTGCTGGTTACCACTACCGGCAACTACAACGTGTGCGACGAGCACATGCTGCGTGCACTGAAATCCGGCACCGTAGTGTGCAACATCGGCCACTTCGACAACGAAATCGATACCGCCTTCATGCGCCGCAACTGGCAGTGGGAAGAGGTGAAGCCCCAGGTACACAAGGTCTACCGCGATGACGCCCGCAGCGACTATCTTATCCTGCTGTCCGAGGGCCGCCTGGTGAATCTCGGCAACGCTACCGGCCACCCCTCGCGCATCATGGACGGCTCCTTTGCCAATCAGGTACTGGCGCAGATCTACCTCTACGAGCGTCGCTTCGCCAACCTTGAGCCGGAAATGAAGGCAGCGGCCCTGAAGGTCGAGGTCCTGCCGAAGAAGCTGGACGAGGAAGTGGCCGCGCACATGGTCGCAGGTTTCGGCGGCGTGGTGACCAAGCTGACCAAGGCGCAGGCGGAATACATCAACGTCAAGGTCGACGGCCCCTTCAAGCCCGACAGCTACAAATACTAGGGAAGATATGAGCATCATCAGCTTTGAATACTTCCCGCCGAAAACCCCGGAGGGCCGCACCGCGCTGCTGGAAAAGACCACGCCTGCCCTGCAGGCGCTGAATCCAGCGTTCTTCTCCGTAACCTACGGCGCCGGCGGCTCAACCCGCGACAGCACCCTGGGCATTGTGGAAGCACTGTGCGCGCGCGGTGTCGATGTCGCGCCGCACCTGAGCTTCGGCGCGGATGACCGCGACACCATCGCCGCCCTGTTGCAACGCTATCGCGACATGGGCGTCCGGCGGCTGGTTGCGCTGCGCGGTGACATGCCCTCGGGAATGGGGGGCGCCAGCCAGCTGGTCTACGCCAGCGAGCTGGTGGCCTTCGTCCGCGAGCAGACCGGCGATCACTTCCATATCGAGGTGGCCGCCTACCCGGAAATCCACCCCCAGGCCGAGAGCTACGACAGCGACCTGAAGTTTCTCAAGCAGAAGCTGGATGCGGGCGCCGACAGCGCGATCACCCAGTACTTCTACAACGTGGAATCCTACTTCTATTTCCTCGACCAGTGCGCTGCGATCGGGATCGACAAGCCCATTGTCGCCGGCATCATGCCCATCACGAACTTCGCCAACCTGGCGCGCTTCTCCCGCAACTGCGGCGCCGAGATTCCGCGCTGGATCTGCCAGCGCATCGAGGGCTACGGCAACGACCAGGAGAGTATCCGCCAGTTCGGCATAGACGTGGTTACCCAGCTGTGCCAGACCCTGCTGGAGAGCGGCGCGCCGGGGCTGCACTTCTACACCATGAACCAGATCGAGCCGACCCGGCAGATCCGGAACAATCTGGGGCTTTGAGCAAGCGCCGTGCGCGTACCGCGCATCTTCACCGGGCAGCCCCTGGCCGAGGGAGCTGAACTGGCACTGGAACCGGGCCCCAGCCAGCACCTCGCCCGGGTCCTGCGCATGGGTCCTGGCGACGAGCTGCGGCTGTTCGACGGCAGTGCCTGCGAATACCGGGCCAGGATTGTCACGGCCGACAAGCGGCAGGTGGTGGTGGCGGTGCTTGGGGCCACTCCCGGGCTCGCGGAATCGCCGCTGCGTCTCCACCTGGGTATCGGAATTTCCCGGGGGGAGCGCATGGACTGGGTGGTGCAAAAGGCTACCGAACTCGGTGTGGCGGCGATCAGCCCAATCTACACCGAGCGCACCGAGGTGCGCCTGCGCGGGGAGCGGGAGGGTCGCAAGCAGCAGCACTGGCGGCAGGTGGTGGTCAGCGCCTGTGAACAGTGCGGGCGCAGTGTGCTCCCGGAGGTGCGTGAGCCCATCGCCCTGGAGCAGTGGCTGCGGGAGGCTGACGGGGAGCGCAGGTTCGTGCTGCACCACCGGGCCACGGCAACGCCCGGGGGAACAGAGCTTCCCACCTCGATCGACCTGCTGGTCGGCCCCGAGGGCGGGCTCAGTGAGGCGGAGGTCGCGGCAGCCGAGGCCGCCGGTTTCGAGTCACTGGCGCTCGGCCCAAGAGTCCTGCGCACGGAGACAGCCCCTCTGGCCGCAGTGGCGATCCTGCAGGCCCGCTGGGGCGACATGGCTGGTCTCGACTAACTCCGGGGCGGGGCGGCGCTTGCACCGCCCTCTCCCATTGCGTACTTTAATCATCCTTCAAGACTGGCGGAATTTACCGATGACGATCAAGATCGGCGTAGTCATGGACCCCATCGCGCGGATCCAGTACAAGAAAGACAGCACCCTGGCCATGCTCCTGGCTGCCCAGGCCCGCGACTGGCAGCTGTTCTACATGGAACCAGGCGACCTGTTCCTGGAACAGGGCAAGGCCCGGGCCAGCATGGCGCACCTGACGGTTTTCCGGGACCCGGAAGCCTGGTTCCAGCTGGAGGCTGAACACGTGCACGACCTGACGGATCTGGATGTTATCCTGATGCGCAAGGACCCGCCCTTTGACAATGAGTACATCTACGCCACTTACATACTGGAGGCTGCCGAGCGCGAGGGCACACTGGTCATCAACCGTTGCCAGAGCCTGCGTGACTGCAACGAGAAGGTATTCGCCACCTGGTTTCCCCAGTGCTGCCCACCCCTGCTGGTCAGCAGTGATTCAGCCCGTCTCAAGGCCTTTCACAGTGAACACGGCGATGTCATCTTCAAGCCCCTGGACGGGATGGGCGGCTCCTCTATTTTCCGGGTCATGCCCGGGGACCCCAACCTCAACGTCATTCTCGAAACCCTGACCGGACACGGCAGGCGCACGATCATGGCCCAGCGCTTCATTCCCGAAATCGTCGAGGGGGACAAGCGCATCCTGATGATCAACGGTGAGCCACTGCCCTACTGTCTCGCCCGGGTACCCGTAGCCGGAGAAACCCGCGGCAACCTGGCAGCCGGGGGCACGGGCCGGGCGCAGCCTCTTTCCGATCGCGACAAGTGGATTGCCGCCCAGGTAGGGCCGGCCCTGCGCGAGCGCGGCCTGTACTTTGTCGGCCTGGACGTGATCGGGGACTACCTTACCGAGATCAACGTCACCAGTCCCACGGGGATCCGTGAAATCGAGAACGCCTACAATCTGGACATTGGCGCACTGCTGATGGATTGTATTGCCCAGGAGTTGGCCGCACGCTGAGGCAAGGCATGCAGCAAGGTATCGCCACAGACCCGGGCAACGGCATGGGAATAGCCATTTTCCTGGCCGCGGCCCTGCACGCCATCCTGGTGCTCGGGCTGGGATTTGACCCCGGCGCCGAACCAGAGTACACCCCGCAGCTGGAGATAACCCTGGCCCAGCGTCGCAGCGAACTCGCGCCCGACGATGCCAGCCATCTGGCCCAGTTCAACCAGCAGGGCAGCGGTGACCAGGCGGAAGAAACCAGTGTCAGCACCACAGACAGCGCGCCCCTGTCCCTGGCGCAGCAGCAACAGGCAATACAGGAGACCAGAGAGCAGCAGAGGGCGGCAGCGCCGGTTACCAGTCACACCAGTTCGCGGCAGCTCCCCGCCAGCCAGGAGGAAATTCTCCGGGAGACCGGGCCCACGCCCGGCCTGAATCCGGATTCAGAGAGACTGACCCAGGAGCTGGCCTACCTGGAGGCAGCGCTTGACGACCAGGCCCGGGACTATTCCAACAGGCCTCGTGTTCGCCGACTGACCTCGCTCTCCACCCGTGAAGCGGTGGACGCTGCCTACCTGCACGACTGGCGGCGGCGGGTCGAGGCGGTGGGCAACCAGTACTACCCGGAAGCGTCGATTCGCTATGGCATATACGGCAGCCTGCGCCTGCTGGTGGTGATCAATTATGATGGACAGCTGGAGGACATCCAGGTGCTGGCCTCCTCAGGCTTCGCGGTGCTGGACGAGGCGGCAATCAAAATCGTGCGCATGGCGGCGCCATTCGCCCCCTTCCCCAAGCAACTCAGGGCCACCACCGACAAGCTGGAAATCATCCGCACGTGGCAATTCGAGGAAAACCAGCTAAGCTCGGGGTAAAGGCGGCTTCTTCACTTTCCCGTCGCAGATGAGGGTCAACACACAAGATGTCTGTCCGGGGCGCGAGCAGCGCAATCAAAAGTGGCAATTGCCTGCGGGATCACTTTCTGCTGGCCATGCCGGGTCTGTCCGAAGGGATTTTCTCCCAGAGCATCACCTACATTTGTGAACACGGTGAGAGCGGCGCCATGGGTATCATCATCAACCAGCCCCTGGATTTGAATGTGGCCGAGATCTTCGAGCACCTCGATATCAAGGCCAAGCGGGACTTCAGCGACGAGCCGGTGATGGCGGGCGGACCGGTGCAAATCGACCACGGTTTCGTGCTCCACCGTCACTGCACAACCGACTGGGAAGCCAGCCTCGAGGTGACCCCGGAGATAACGCTTACCACTTCCCGCGACATACTGCGCGCCATTGCCGAAGGCAGCGGTCCGGAAGAGCACCTGATCGCCCTCGGCTACGCAGGGTGGTCCGCCGGCCAGCTGGAAGAGGAGCTCTCGCACAACAGCTGGCTGACCCTGCCCGCGGACAGCGAGGTCATCTTCGCCACCCCCTGGCATCGCCGACTCGCCGCAGCGGCGGCCGGCCTGGGTATCGACATGAACCTGATTTCAGCCCAGGCAGGGCATGCCTGACCCGCAAGCCCCTAGCCACCAGAAGCCCGCCACTGTCCTCGCCTTCGATTACGGCCTGAAACAGATCGGCGTCGCCGTGGGCAATACCCTGCTGGGCACCACCCGCAGCCTGACCGTACTGCGAGCCCGGGACGGTGTTCCGGACTGGTCGGCACTCGCGGCACTGGTGGCGGAGTGGCAACCCGACTTGCTGGTGGTGGGCGACCCCCTGAACATGGACGGCAGCGTCAGCGAACTGGCCACCCGGGCGCGCAAGTTTGGACGGCGGCTGCACGGCCGGCTGGGGCTGCCGGTAACCATGACCGATGAACGCCTGAGCAGCTATACCGCCAAGCAGGAGCAGCGCGAGCAGGGGCACCGCGGTGACTACAAGGCGGTGCCGATTGACAGCTACGCGGCGGAGCTGATCCTGCAAACCTGGCTGCGGGAGAATACGGGGGTACGCGACGGCCCGACCTGACGCGGCCCGACCTGACGCGGCCCGACCTGACGCGGCCCGACCTGCGCGGCCCGACCTGCCTACTACGGTTTGCGCTGGCCCATGAAGTTGCCGCGATTGTCGACCTCGTCAAAACTGAGGCCCAGAGTGTCGTCGGTGGCGGTGCGGCTCTTCTCGAACATCTTGATCATGAGGCGGACATCGTTGGCCGAGTCCGCGTAGCGCAGTGCGTCGTCCAGGCTGATATAGTTCTTCTTGTAGGCGGCAACCAGGGACTGGTCGAGGGTCTGCATGCCAAGCTCGGTCGACTTGGACATCACTTCCTTGATCAGGTGGACCTCGCCCTTGCGAATATAGTCCTGCACCAGCGGCGTATTGAGCAGCACTTCCACCACGGGTACACGACCCTTGCCATCCTTCCGCGGCACCAGCTGTTGCGCCACCATCGCCTTCAGGTTGAGCGACAGATCCATCCAGACCTGGGAGTGCATGTTGGCTGGAAAGAAGCTCTGGATGCGGTCCAGGGCCTGGTTGGCATTGTTGGCGTGGAGGGTGCACAGGCACAGGTGGCCGGTTTCGGCGAAGGTCAGCGCCTGGGCCATGGTTTCCGCCGAGCGCACCTCCCCGATAAGGATGACATCGGGTGCCTGGCGCAACGTATTCTTCAGGGCCACGTCGAAGGATTCGGTGTCGATACCCACCTCGCGCTGGGTAACCAGGCAATTGCCGTGCTCGTGTATGAATTCGATCGGGTCCTCAATGCTGATGATGTGGCCGCGGCTGTTGAGATTGCGGTGACCCACCATCGCTGCCAGGGAGGTGGTCTTGCCGGTGCCCGTAGCACCGACGAAAATCACCAGGCCCCGCTTGGTCATGGCCAGGTCCTTGATGATTTCCGGCAAGCCGAGCTCCTCCACTTCCGGGATGCGGGTTTCAATCCGCCGCAGCACCATGCCGAAACGACCCCGCTCCACCAGGGCGCTGGCCCGGAACCGGCCCAGGCCTTCGCTGGCCAGTGCAAAGTTGCATTCGTGGGTACTGAGGAACTCCTCCTTCTGCTTTTCGCTCATGGTAGAGAGGACTATTTCCCGGGTCTGCTCATCAGTGAGCACGGTGTCGCTGATGGGGAAGATCTGCCCATCCACCTTGATGCACGGGGCGGCATTGGCGGAGATAAATCCGTCGGAAGCACCTTCCTTGACGATGCGTTGCAATAGATGCTCGATCTTCATGGGCTACTCCTCTCGGCGTCCGGGCTAAAAGTTTTCGGGCATGCGCGCTTTCTCGCGGGCAATATCCCGGGAGATTACACGCCGCTCCACCAGATCCTTCAGGCACTGGTCCATGGTTTGCATGCCCAGGGCATGTCCAGTCTGGATAGCGGAGTACATTTGCGCCACCTTGTCTTCCCGGATCAGGTTGCGGATGGCCGAGGTGCCGCGCATGATCTCGTGGGCCGCCACCCGGCCCCCAGTGGCGCGCTTGAGCAGGGTCTGGGAAACGACCGCCTGCAGGGACTCCGAGAGCATGGAACGAACCATGGATTTCTCCGCCGCGGGAAATACATCCACGACCCGGTCGATCGTCTTCGCGGCCGACGTGGTGTGCAGGGTGCCAAATACCAGGTGACCGGTCTCAGCGGCGGTCAACGCCAGGCGAATCGTC
>JBFHFJ010000116.1:0-9209 GCA_041583655.1 Haliea sp.
GATCAGGTACTTGAAAATCTCTGGGGTCATGGCAGGGGCCTGGTTATGGTTATGCTTTCTGTCCGCTCGGGATTCTGAACAAATCCGGCGCATATTTCAACAAGCGTTGAAATTTAAACTATGCTATTGTCCGGACCGTCAGGATCACACACACCGATAATGAAAAATCCCCGCAGCCTTTCCAAACGAGAACGCATCCTGGACGTCGCCGAGGAGCTGTTTGCGCTGCACGGATACGATGGCGTGACCCTGCGCCAGATCGCCAAGGGCGCAGGTGTCGATGTGGCCCTGGCCAGTTACCACTTCGGCAAGAAGCTCGACTTGTTCAACGCGGTTTTCCAGCGCCGGGCCGCGCTGCTGAACAGCGCACGCCTGGACGCGCTGCGCGCCTGCCAGCAGTCCGCCGGCAATGAGGGCCCGAGTGTCGAGCAGATCATAGAGGCCTTTCTCCGCCCGCTGGAACTCGCCCAGGAGACCGGCGACCCGGGCTGGCAGCACTATCTGGCGCTCATCGCCTACATCAACAATTCTCCCTACTGGGGCCCGCGCATGATGTCAAAGCTGTTCGACGGCCTCGTCAGCGAGTTCATCGACGCCCTGCGCAAGGCGCTGCCGGACGCCCGGGACGAGGATATCTACTGGTGTTACCACAATCTTTCCGGTGCGCTGACCCTGACCCTGGCCCAGACCGGGCGCATCGACAAGCTCTCCGGCGGCAAGTGCCGCTCTGCTGATTTCGAGGCCGCCTATAACCACATGATCCCTTTCGTGGCCGCAGGGTTCAGGCAGGTGTGCGGCAAGGAGACCACCACGTGACCGAACTCGCCCCATTCTGGAGCGGGGCCTGGCCGGCCCTGCTGACCGTGGCCCTGGTCCTGTCCGGGGTAGTCGCTGCCTGGCTGGTGGCAATGCGCGGCCCGCTGGGCACCAGCAGCATTGTCTTCCAGCTGTCCGTCTGGCTGATTGTCTCCGGGGGAATCATCGCCCTGGTCGTCGTGCTTCCGATCAGCGACGAGACCCAGGGGCAGGTGCTGAGCCTGATGGGCGTGCTGCTCTCGGCAATCATCGCCCTGGCTTCCACGACCTTCGTCGCCAATGCGATGGCCGGCGTCATGCTGCAGGTCACCCGCCCGTTCCGCCCCGGGGACTATATCCGGGTGAGCGACCTGTTCGGCCGGGTAACCCGCCGCGCCCTGCTCAACACCCAGATCCAGAGCGAAATGCGCGACCTGGTCACCGTGCCCAACCTGCTCCTGGTCTCGCAGCCCTTCACCGTGCAGCATCGCGAAGGCACAATCATCTCCGCCGACGTTTCCATTGGCTACGACGTGCCCTACACCCAGGTTCAGGACCTGCTGCTGGTGGCCGGCGAGGAGGCCGGCCTGATCGAACCTTTCGTCCTGGTGCAGGAACTGCTGGACCACGCGGTGCTCTACAGGGCCTGCGGCTTCCTGGAGGAGGTCAAGCATCCACTTACCGCGCGCTCCAACCTGCGCAAGAAGATTCTCGAGCAGCTGCACGGCAACGGTGTGGAAATCGTCTCGCCCGGCTTCGTCTACCAGCGCCAGGTGGACGCGGGGCAAAAGGTCATCCCGGAGCAGCCCGTACTTCGCGCAGGCAAGACCGAAGCAGAAGCACCGGCTCCCGAAGAGAAAATCTTCGATGAGGCCGAGGAAGCGGCGAGCCTCGAAGAGTTGCGCCAGCGCCGGGAAGAAATCCACCACGACCTGAAGGCCGGTCGCGAGCAACTCAAGCAGGCCGGCCCCGAGGAGAAGGCCGCCCTGGAGACCCAGCTCGCACAGCTGGAACGGCGCGAGGCCTGGCTGGTCGAGCGGATAGACAGCCAGAAAGACGGCAATTCCTAAAGATCGACCTCGCGCTGGAAGTCCGCCTCAATCCGCTGCTGCAACTCGAAGCGCGTGACACCCTGCTCCCGCTGGCTCTCCTGCAGGCGCTGCTGATAGCGATTGCGCCGATATCGGGCCACCAGGCGCGGAAAGCGCTCGGGTTCCAGTTCGCCCGCGATCAGCGCCTCGATAAAGGCGATGTCGATGCCCACCCGGTAGGCAATGCGGCTGGGACGTATCCGGTGGGCGTGGAATTCCGCCACGATATGCATCTGCTGCTCGCGACTGTAGTGACACTCGCGGGAATACCCGTAGGGCGGCGATGGTGTGCGGGGGTCTTTTTTCGCTGGCGTCTCTTTCATGGCGCTGTTTTAGCAGGAGCGAATCCGGTTGCCAAGCCAAAACCGCGTGAAGCCACGGCAAGCCGTCACCCGGCCGGCTCCGGCTGGCCACAAAAGACCTGCACTGCCAGTTAATTTCGGCCCGGGCGGCTACTATACTTGCCGCGAGGGCAACACATTTCAGCAATCCGGGCCAAAAGAGGATAACAGCCATGAATGCACCGCCAACCATCCCGCAGGCAGCGGAAACCGGGCAGCGCATGCTGCAGGTACTGGAGGCCCAGCGCAAGGACTACCTGCGCGAAGGGGAGGTGTCCGCGGCAGCCCGCGTCGACCGCATCGATCGCGGTATTGATGTCCTGCTCCGGTACCAGGACAGGATCGTCGAGGCGCTGGATGCGGATTTCAGCTGCAGGGCACGCCAGGTCAGTCTGCTGACCGACGTTGCCGCGGCGGTGACACCGCTGAAGCACGCGCGCAAGCACCTGCACAAGTGGATGCGGCCGCGGCGCCGGCCCACCATGTTCCCGCTCAACCTGTTCGGCGGTCGCTCCCGCATCGAGTACCAGCCGCTCGGCGTGGTCGGCGTGATCTCGCCCTGGAACTTTCCGGTCAACCTGACCTTTGGTCCCCTGGCGGGGATTCTCGCGGCCGGCAACCGGGCCCTGATCAAGCCCTCGGAGTTTACCCCCGCGACGTCGGAGGTCATGGCGGAAATGGTCGCCGCGGCCTGGGACGAAAAGGAAGTCGCGATCTTTACCGGCGGACCGGAAGTGGGCCAGGCCTTTTCCGCCCTGCCCTTTGACCACCTCCTGTTTACCGGCGCGACATCCGTTGCCCGCCACATCATGACCGCGGCCGCTCGCAACCTGGTGCCGGTGACCCTGGAGCTGGGCGGCAAGTCCCCGGTCATCATTTCCCGCAGCGCCAATCTCGAGCAAAGCCTGGAGCGCGTCATGCTGGGCAAGACCCTCAACGCCGGCCAGATCTGCCTGGCACCGGACTACCTGATGGTGCCGGAGGAAAAGCTGCAGGACGTCATTGCCGCCGCGGAAAAGGCCGTCACGGCGATGTACCCGCGGATCCTGGACAACCCCGAGTACACCGCGGTAGTGAACCAGCGCCACTATGAGCGTCTGACCGGTTACCTGCGCGAGGCGGAGGAGCGGGGATTGAAAATTATCCCCATCAACCCGGCAAACGAGGACTTCAGCGCCCATCCGGACAAGCGCAAGATTCCCCCGACCCTGATCCCGCAACCCGCGGATGACCTCAAGGTGATGCAGGAGGAACTGTTCGGCCCCCTGCTGCCGATCCGTACCTACAAAGATTTCAATGAAACCATCGATTATGTCAACGCCAACCCGAGGCCGCTGGCGGCGTATTACTTCGGCACCGACAAGGCCGAGGAAGAGGCCGTGCTCAAGCGCACCACCTCGGGCGGGGCCTGCGTCAACGACGTGATCATGCACGTCATGCAGGAAGAGCTGCCCTTTGGCGGCGTCGGGCCCAGCGGCATGGGGGCCTATCACGGCGAGGCCGGCTTCCGCACCTTCAGCCATGCCAAGTCCGTCTACCGGCAGACGGGAATCAACGTCGGCAAGCTGGGCGGAATGCTGCCTCCCTACGGCAAGGCCACGGAGAAAACCATCAGCATGCAGGTCAGGAAGTAAGCCAGCCGAAAGCGCGGCGATACAATTAGGGGCCCGGCATGTCGCCGCAGTCGGCCCTGTCCTGCTAACATGGGCGGCTATGACGACAGGCGCCAGCTCACCGATAATCATTGCCCACCGCGGCGCCAGTGGCTATGTGCCGGAACACACACTGGCCGCCAAGGCCATGGCCCACGCCATGGGCGCGGATTTCATCGAACAGGATGTGGTACTGAGCCGCGACGGCGTCCCGATTGTCCTCCACGACATTTACCTGGAGTCCACCTCGGATGTGGCGGCGCGGTTCCCCGGCCGCGCCCGGGAAGATGGCCGCTATTACGCGGTGGACTTCACCCTGGACGAGATCCGCAGCCTGCGCGTGCATGAGCGCACCGGGCCGGACGGCGGTGCCGCTTTCCCCACCCGCTTCCCGCTCGGGCCCGGTCTGCTGGGGATCCCCACGCTGGCGGAGGAAATTGACTTTATCAGCGGGCTGGATCACAGCAGGAAGCGCAGGACCGGGCTCTATATTGAATTCAAGGCGCCCAATTTCCATCGCCGGGAGGGGCACGACATTGCGCTCCGGGTACTGGACGTGCTGGTGGAGAAAGGCTACGACCAGCGCCGGGACCAGGTCTTCCTGCAGTGCTTCGACGATGCCACCCTGCGCTACCTGCGCAATTCATTGAAGACGACACTGCCACTGATCCAGCTGATCGCCGACAACAGCTGGGGCGAGGACAGTGAGGTGGACTATGATTTCCTGCAGACCCCCGAGGGGCTGGACTCGGTCGCCGGTTACGCCGATGGCATAGGTCCCTGGCTGATGCAAATCTACCGGGGCAGGCGCGCCGATGGCAGCCCCGAGATCAGCGCCCTGGTGAAGCTGGCACACGAGCGCAGGTTACAGGTACATCCCTACACCTTCCGCGCCGACGCGCTGCCGGAAGGCATCGACAGCTTCGGGCAGTTGCTAGATTTATTCTTCAACCAGGCCGGCGTCGATGGCCTGTTTACCGACTTTCCCGATCTCGCCAGGGATTTTCTGCTACAGCATTCCGTCAACAGGATCGAATCGTGACACCCAAAGTCAACCGGCGCACCAAGATCGTCGCCACCATCGGCCCGGGCAGTGAGTCCGAGGACATGATAGCCCGGCTCATCACTGCGGGCGTCAATGTCTTCAGGCTCAACTTCAGCCATGGATCCGCCGCCCAGCACGCCCAGGTTGCGCAGCGAATCCGCAAGCAGGCCGCGGTAGCCGGGCGCTATATCGGCATACTGGCCGATCTGCAGGGCCCGAAAATACGCATCAGCAGTTTTCGTACAGGCTCAGTGCGGCTGGAGAACGGTGACCGGTTCCGCCTGGACCTGGGGCTGGGCGAGGGAGAAGGGGATGCCCACGGCGTGGGCCTGGACTACCGAGAACTGACCACCAGCGTGTTTCGCGGGGACACCCTGCTGCTGGACGACGGCCGGCTCCGGTTGCGGGTGGACGAGGTCCAGGGTAACGCTGTGGACTGTACGGTTCTCGTCGGGGGCGTGCTCGGTTCACGCAAGGGAATAAACCGTCTCGGTGGCGGACTCGCCGCCCCGGCGCTGACTACCAAGGATATCGCCGACATCGACAGCCTGGCGGAAGTGCGCCCGGACTTTGTCGCTGTTTCTTTCGTCTCCAGCGCCGAGGATATCTTCCAGACCCGGGACCTGTTGCGTGCCCACCAGCTGGAACCGGCCATCATCGCCAAGATTGAGCGGGCGGAAGTCGTCGCTGATGATGTCACGCTCAACGGCATCATAAACGCTGCCTTCGGGATCATGGTCGCCCGGGGTGATCTCGGTGTGGAAGTCGGGGATGCGGAATTGATCGGCCTGCAGAAGGACCTCATATCCCGCGCCCGGAAGATGGACCGGGTGGTGATCACCGCGACCCAGATGATGGAATCCATGATCAACAGCCCCATGCCCACGCGGGCCGAGGTCTTCGACGTTGCCAACGCCGTACTCGATGGCACCGACGCGGTCATGCTGTCGGCGGAAACTGCCGTCGGCAACTACCCGGTCGAGGTAGTCGCCGCGATGGCCGACGCTGCACTTGGAGCGGAGCGGCACCCCGTGGCGCGCACCTCCCGCTATCGTCTCGACAAGCAGTTCGCCAGTGCCCAGGAAACCATAGCCATGTCCGCAATCTATGCGGCCAACCACTACAACACCGTGCGCGGGATTGCCTGCCTCACCGAATCCGGGACCACCCCGCTATTGATGTCCAGGCTGAGCTCAGGGCTGCCGATTTTCGCTCTGAGCAACCGCAGTGAGACCCTGCAGCGGCTCTGCCTGTGTCGGGGCGTTGTGCCGCTGTTCTTCGACGCCACCGTGTTCGACCAGGAATCTGTCGAAGGCAGCGCTATCGAGTTTCTCTGTGACGAGGGCCAGTTGCACAAGGGCGACGCGGTCCTGCTGACCAAGGGGGCGATCATGGGCAGGCCGGGCGCCACCAACATCATGAAGATCCTGCCTGTACCATGATTCGCAGCACTGAGCGGTACGGACGCCTGGTCGCGGATATTGGCGGCACCAACACCCGGATCGCCCTGTTTGACTCCCAGGGCAACAGCCTGCGGGCGCTCGGGCTCTACCAGAACCGGGACTTTGCGTGTCTCGAGGCGGTGCTTGCCCGCTGGCTGGAGGAACATCCCGGGGCCCGACCCCGGGAAGCGTGTATCGCCGTCGCCGCCCCGCCCGATGGCGACACCGCGACCATGAGTAACTGCAGCTGGTCCTTTAGCGGCCGCGGGCTGGCCGCACAGTTTGCCTGGGAGCGGGTTGGCCTGATCAACGACTTCCAGGCCAATGCCTACGCCCTGCCCTGGCTGCAACCGGAAGACTGTTACGACATCCACAGCGGTACTGCGGAGTACCCCCGCATTGCCGTCCTCGGCCCCGGCACCGGACTGGGAGGCGCCATACTCGACACCAGCCTGGCACAGCCGCTCGCCGTAGCCTGCGAACCCGGGCATATGGACCTGGCGCCAGGCGATGCAGAAGAGCTGGAACTGTGGCGCATATTGATGAGCCAGCATCGCAGGATCTATACGGAGCTGCTGCTGTCCGGGCCCGGACTGCAACACCTGTACCAGGGTATGGCCCTGCTGCAGGGGATCACGGCGGAGCCGCTGCGCAGTGAGGACATCACCACTCGGGCGGTGGCGGGCGCTGACCCCCTGTGCCGGGCAACGCTGGAGAAGTTCTGTGCCTTGTTGGGGGCAGCATGCGCTGACTTCGTCCTGGCCAGCGGCGCTTTCGGCGGACTCTACCTGGCGGGGGGTATCCTGCCGCGCTTTCCCGCGTTCCTGCAGGCAAGCGCTTTCCTGCGGCGCCTGGCCGATCGCGGGCCGATGCGGGAACACCTTGAACGGATGCCAGTGCGAGTCATAACCCACCCTTACCCCGGCCTGTTGGGCGCCGGGCACGCCCCCCTGCGCTGACAGGGGAACACGGGCGCAGGCTACAAACGCGTAAAATTGCCCAAATTTTTTGTTCCCGCCGTAATCCCAGCCGCTGACGGCGGTGCTACACTTCTTGGAGCTGAGAGATCAGTGGTATTTATGCGCGTGGTCGAAGTTCCCTCAAGTTCCTCGGTACGTCGAACATAAATAGTGACTAAACCCCTGGGGCCCCGACGGGCTTTCCAATGCTATACAGGTAACACTTATGTCTACAGAAACCGGCACCGTTAAGTGGTTTAACGAGACCAAGGGATTCGGCTTTATCGAGCGCGAAAACGGCCCCGATGTATTTGTACACTTCAGCGCCATCAAGGGCGAAGGGTTCAAGACACTGACTGACGGTCAAAAGGTGCAGTTCACTGTCACCAATGGCCAGAAAGGCCCCCAGGCCGAGAACGTAACCCCTATCTAAGGGGCCACGTTCGGGGACAAAAAAAGGAGCACTCAGTGCTCCTTTTTTTTACCGCGACTACCGGCTCTCAGCCACTTTCGAGCTGCTTCTGGCGCTCGATTTCTGAATCCATGTACTGGATCCACTGTTTGGCATACTGCGCTGAACGCTCGTCGCGGCCAGCTGCCTGGAAGGCTTCACGGGCTTTCTCGTACTGCTTGGTGTTGAAATACGCCATACCGAGTACCAGCCGGGCGGAGTCCGGCCGCCGCACACCACCGCGTTGCAGACCCCGGGTAATCGCCCTGATCGCGTCCTCGTTGCGGTCGCCGTCCAGGTAGATATTACCCAGGCGGGCGTAAAGTTCACCGTCTTCGGCCTTTTTCGCGGCCTCTTCCATCGCCGGAATGGCCTTGTCGACCTCCTGCGCCTGGCGCCAGGCGTTACCGAGGATCTCGTAGTTGCGCGAGTTGTTCTCGATGGATTTGTTCTTCAGGCCCTTGTCCATCACCTTGGCAGCTTTGTAGGGCACCTCGGCATTCAGGTAAAGGTAGGCCATGGTGACCTGTTCGCTTCCCTTGTCCAGCATGTCCTGTACATAGGCGGTCTCCATGGCGGCGAGCTGGAGGTTATCCCGCTTCTGCTCACCATACATGTGGGACAGCTGCACCCAGTACTGCTTGTCCGGATAATGCTTCAGCAACTCTTCCAGAACCCGCACGGTATTGGTGACATCGCCTTTTTCAAAATAGAGGAAGCGGGCGAGGTTGTACCACTGCTCCTTCGGCGTCTTGTCCTTCTCCCGGTACAGGGAGATGGCCTTTTCCACGTTGCTCAACGCCTTCGTGTAGTCGTTCAGCTGGTAATAACCCTGAGCCAGAAGGACATAGGCTTCTTCGTTGGGATTCTCGGTCAGCTTGAACCAGTCCAGCAGGGCGTTGACCCCCCGCTGCCATTGCTCCTGTACGAAGTACAGCTGGGCAATCGTGTAGCGGGTGTTGATCTCCATTGCCAGCGGGATGTCAGGCTGGCGCGCCACGTTCTCATAGGCCTGCAGCGCGGCGTTGTAGTCTTCACGGGTGTAATGGATGAACGCATACAGGTTGTAGACGTTCGCCAGCTCGTAACTGTTCAGTTCGTTCTTGCCGCCAGAGGCGAGCATACCGTCCAGCACACGGGCCGCGGTTGACATATCCCCGGCTTCCGCGGCGGCCTGGGCCTCCGCCAGCTTCTCGTAAACCGCGTTGCGCAGTGCCGGAGTGCGGCGCGTTTCCCGCTGCTCGCCTTCCTGGGCCTGGGCCGCGGCGAAAGGGCGCATGCCGAAGTCGGACTGGACCTGGGTGACGGCTACCTGGGCAACCGCAACCGGCAGGGCCAGGAGGGCTGCGCGCAGCCAGACACCGGAATCATGGAGTTTCATACGTACCAACCTTCCTAGTTTTCCAGCTCGTAGGTAAACAAGTTCTGCACAC
>JBFHFJ010000117.1:0-9137 GCA_041583655.1 Haliea sp.
GACAGTATTTTTCTTCTCCACCACGACCGAAGCCACGCCCAGCCGTGCCAGCGCCAGGGCGGCGGTCAGGCCTACGGGGCCAGCCCCGGCGATGATGACCGGGTGACAGGGCCGTGCGCCACCAAGTTCTGCAGGCGCGTGGAAGGGATACTCGCAATAGTTGAAATACAGCGACTCCAGCTCGCCCCGGCCGTCAGGTCTCATGACGATGGCAGCTCCCGCTTACGTTGATTCAAACAGTTTGGCAACGATGTGCCACTGGCCGTCGACCTCCAGCAACTGGAAATGATTCACGAAATCCATGCCCAGGTAACCCGTCTCCCGCAAAACCGCAGTGGCAATCCGGCCATCGATGTGGACAGTATCAATGCGGGCATCGTAGCGCAAACCGGAGTCAACCGGCGCCGGATTGGCCCCCACCGCATCGAAAAAGGGCTCGGGGCTTCCGGTGACAAGGTCACCCGCAAGGTACCCGCTGAGAATCGCCGTGGGGTGAAACAGGGCCCGCAGTGCCAGCACATCACCGCGAGCGCAGGCGTCGACATACGACCGGACCACGGCCTGCACCGCAGCCAGCGGCTCTGCCCGAGTCATCAGCGTCGCCCGGCGCACGCTGCAACGGGTGAATGGTCCGGCAGCTTGTCCAGCAGGGCCTCCGCCAGGGCGATGGCCTCGGCCTGGTGAGGCTGCAGATCCTGGCCCCCCAGCGCCGCATGCATCTCGAGGAACGGATCAATGGTACCGGTCACGGCGCCACTGAGTTCCTCCATGACTGCGAGCCCGAAGAAAGGCACCGTCCAGGTGTTGTAGCCGCCCTCGTGGCACATGAGCAGGCGTCCGCCGCAGTGGCGCTCGGCGGCGAGGCGGAGTTTTCGCGTAAGACTGCGATAGCCATCGCTGTGCATCTGCATCCGCCCGAGGGGGTCATAGGCACCGGCATCGAAACCCGAGGGAACGACAATCAACTGCGGCTTGAAACGGTCTATTGCGGGGATAACCACCCGGTCCCAGGCTTCCTCATAGGCGCCGACACCGGATCCCGGGGGCAGCGGCACGTTGATGTTGAAGCCGGTGCCGGCACCGGCGCCATTTTCGTGCAGATGGCCGGAGTCCGGGGGAAAGCAGTTATCCTGGTGCACGGAGATGGTGAGCGCCCGCGGGTCTTCGTAGAAGGCGCTCTGGGTACCATTGCCGTGGTGCACGTCCCAGTCAACGAAAGCGATGCGCTCAAGGCCAAAGCGCTCGAACGCGTGGAAGCCGGCAATCGCCGCATTGCCGAACAGGCAGAAGCCCATACCCATGTCTGCCAGGGCATGGTGGCCCGGAGGCCGCACCAGGGCATAGGCATTATCGACCTCCCCCGCCATCAGGGCTTCCAGTGCGGCCAGCACGCCACCCGCTGAAAGCACGGCAATTTCATAACTGCCCCGCCCCATCGGGGTGAAGGGACCGGCATCGCCACCATGCTCCGCGCTCAGCGCCCGGACTTTCTCCAGGTGTTCGCGGGTATGAAAGCGCAGGATTTCCTCCTCGGTGGCTTCCCTGGGTGCGATGGAACAGAGCTGCGGGGTCAATCCCGCAACCTCCAGCAGATTGCGGAAGCGGCGCTTGGTTTCCGGGTTTTCGGCATGGGTATCCGGTTGCACTGGATTGCCATAGGGCATCGGCCCGGCGTAATTGCCGGTGTTGTGCCACATGTAAAGTTCGTGGGCGACAAAGCCCGTTTTCCGGCTGGCGGCCTGCATGGTATTAACTCCGTATCTGCGATTGAAATTCGGGCTGATCCGCAATCTGCGGCCAGGGCCTGGCCTGTTCCAGGCTTGCCGCCAGTGCCAGCAGCAGGTCCTCGCGACCCTGGCGGGCAGCAAACTGGATACCAAACGGCAGGCCGTTTTCGCCGCGCCCCAGAGGCAGGGAGATAGCGGGTTGCCCGGTGACATTGAACACGGCGGTGAAAGGAACATCGCGGAAGACATGGTCGGTCCAGCTGCGGGCCGTGTAATTGCCGCCGGTAGACGCATGCTCACCGATGACCCAGGGCAACTGGGCCACCGTCGGCGTCATCAGGATATCGTGTTGGGTAAAGAAGCGCCCAAAGTCACGACTGACGACGTTGAAAAAGTCTTCCGCATGTAACAGATCGACCGCGGACAATTGCAGCCCGTGTTCGTGAATGGCCAGTGTCGCCTGCTCCAGACTGCCACTGTCCGCCCTGCGGCCTGTGGCCGCGCAAATATCCACTACCCAGTGGGCAATATGGGCGGACCAGAGGTCCGTATTGGCCTGGGCAAAACGTTCGGCATCCAGCACAGGTGCGGCCTGCTGCACATGATGGCCCATGTCGGCGAGGAGTCTCGCGGTCGCCTCAAGGGCGGCGCGGATCACAGGGTCCACCGGTACTCCCGACCAGGGCTCGGTCGTAAAGGCGATGCGCAACCCCGCGGGCATCTGCAGCGACTCCACATAGGCGCGCTGCGGGGGCGCGATGATATAGGGGTCGCCGATGCCAGGCCCCTGCACCGCGTCCAGCATGGCCGCGCAATCGCGCACCGTGCGGGTCAGCACGAATTCGATGCCGAGGCCCCCAAGGCCGTCAGCGGCACCCGGACCGATGGGAACCCGGCCACGGCCTGGCTTGAGTCCCACCAGGCCGCAGCAGGAGGCCGGAATACGTATAGAACCGCCGCCATCGTTGGCATGTGCCACGGGCACGATTCCCGCGGCCACTGCCGCAGCGCTGCCACCGCTGGAGCCACCGGGACTGCGTGACAGGTCCCAGGGATTGCGCGTGGCGCCACAGGCCACGGTCTCGGTGGCGCAGTTGTAACCCATTTCCGGAACGGTGGTCCGCCCCAGGGTAACCAGCCCCGCCTGACGAAAACGGGCCATGAGATCCGAGTCCGCTGGCGCCACCAGGCCTGCGCCGAGGCGGGAGCCCATTTCAGAGCGCCGGCCCTCTGCCTGTAATACGAGGTCCTTGATCAGAAACGGCACACCGGCGAAGCTGCCATCGGGCGCAGTCGAGGCGGAATCCGCATCGACATCCTCGAACAGCTCCACCAGGGCATTGATCCGGGGATTCCACGCTGCAGCCAGGGCGAGCGCGCAATCCGTCAGTTCCCCCGCGGTGACATCGCCCTGGCGAACCAGCTGCGCCAGTCCCAGCCCGTCGTACTGCAGGTACTCGGCTACATCCATGACCAGGCGTCCTACTCGCCGAGGTTGTAGTTAAGCGTCACGCCGTAGGTTCGGGGCATGCCATAGCTGCGTACAAAAGGACCATTACCACCGGCGTAGGCCGCGGGATAGTAGTCCTCATCGGTGAGGTTGCGCGCCCATAGCAGGGTGCGCCAGCGGCCGTCGGCGGAGCCGATTCCCAGCCGGGCATTGAACAGGGTGTAGTCCTCGGTTGCGTTTTCCGGAGATACACCACCGGAGGTTTCATCGGTAAAGCTGAAGTCGCCGGCAACTTCCATCACCAGTCCATTTGCCAGCGGCCACTCGTAGCTGACCAGACCGACATAGGACCACTCAGGCGCCTGGGCCAGCTCGATACCGGATACATCGCGCCGCACGGTTACCGGCCAGCTGCTCGCCTGCGGATCTACAGCGTTCCACTTGGTCACTTCCGTATCCAGCCAGGCCACGCCCAGATTGACGTTGAGCCCGGCCAGCGGTTGCCACTTGAGATCAATCTCGGCGCCGGTAATTTCCGACTCGGGCACATTGGTCAGGCCGGCGATGTTGCCGACGAATGTCACGGCGACATCCTGCTCCTGCTTGTCCTCGTAATCGTAGAAGAATGTCGCGGCATTGAGCTGCATACGGCCGTCCAGCAACGTGGCCTTGACCCCCAACTCATAGGACGTGAGCTTCTCCTCGTCGTAAGGGGCCAGCTGCTGGGTGGTGTTGGAGTTGGCACCGTTGAAGCCGCCGGACTTGAAGCCCACCGAGACCATCCCGTAAGCCAGCACGTCATCATTGAACGCGTAGTCCAGCCCCAGCTTGCCCATCCAGCGGTTGGTGCTGATGCTGTCCTCGTAGACCTGGAACGCGTTATTGACATCAGGTGTACCAATCACCGCGAAGATGAAATCGGGGGAGCCTGGATCATCGTTGATGGTACCGCAGTCGCCGGGACTCAGGTTGGCGCCGAAGTTTGCGTTGAGGAAGTTACCCAGGCTGCCATCCTCGGCAACAAAGGTGCAACCGGCCCAGTCACGGTCTTCCTCCGTGTAGCGTGCGCCGACCGTCAGTCGCCAGGCGTCGGTGAACTGCCACTCCACATGACCAAAAACGCCCTGGGATTCAGTTTCCTGGCTGTATTTGGTATCCAGCTCCAGAATCGGGGTCGCGGCAAACAGGTCCACGCCCCAGGGGATCGAGCCAAAGCCGAATACGGAGTCGGACATGAAGTAGTGGTAGTACTCATCCATCTCATCCTTGGAATAGTACAGCCCGGCAATCCAGTTCAGCGGGCCGACATCACCGGCCAGGCGCAGCTCCTGCGAGAACACCTCCAGGTCTGTGGTGTTGATGTTGCTGGAGTCGTTGTAGAAGCCGCCGTCCCAATCGTTGGCTTCCACACGCTCGAACTCGTTGTAGCCGGTGATCGAGGTCAGGGTCATGCCACTGATATCCCATTCAAGTCTGGCCGTGAACCCGGTCAACTCGTTGTCCCGCTGGGGCCTGATATTGAAGGTCTTGCCGGTGATCGGGCTGGTATAGCTGTTGGTCCAGTCCGCAGCCTCGTTGTCGCCGGTAGAATACCAGGGCGGGGTCTCGCCGAAATTGCTGCCGGTGGGCAACAGGTATTCATTCAGAGGTCTGTAGGGATTGTTGAACTCGCCGAGACCAAAAGGCGTACCGCTGTAGGCGGTATTTGCCTTGTTCTCGGATTCATCCTTGACGTAATGGCCGCTCAGCGTCAGGCGCAGGGAATCTGTGAGATCGAAGTTGACGATACCGCGCAAGGCGGTTGCATCCTTCTCACCCAGTTCATCGTTGCGGGTCAGACTCTTTTGCCAGCCTTCGCTGGACTGGATGGTCTTGAATGCCAGGCGCCCCTGCACCCTGTCGCTGCCCCCGGTAACGAAACCCTCCAGGTCGAAGGTGGAGTAGCTGCCGTAGCTCGCAGTGACGCCTGCGCCGAACTCCTGCGTGGGTTTGTTACTGATGAAATTGATCTGGCCGGCGGTCGTGTTGCGACCGTAGAGATCACCCTGAGGCCCCTTCAGGACCTCTACCCGCTCAGTATCGAATACCAGTCCCCGGGTCATCACCGTATAGGGCATGGCGACCTCGTCAAAATAGATACCGACCGTGGAGGACGCCGCCGTGGAGTAGTCCTGGAAGCCGACGCCACGAATAGTGTAGAGCGGTACGCCGGTGGCTGCGGTTTCGTTTACGGTCAGGCCAGGGGTCAGCATGGCGATATCCTCCGCCGTCAGCACCCCGAAATCTTTCAACTGATCGCCGGTAAACGCGTTGATGGTGATGCCCACGTCATTCGCGCTCTGGGCGCGCTTCTGCGCCGTCACAATGACTTCCTCGATCTGGGCATTGGCAACCGTGCCGCCTGCGGTCAACGTTGCCAGCAGTACCGCGGTGCCGAGCTTGCGGCGTTGATATCCCGTAACCTGATTGCTATCGAACATGATAATTCCCCCGAAAAAAACAGTTATTGAATGAGTGCGCTGGCTCGCAACGGAAAGTCACTCCGCTGCGTGGTTTGCTGTGTACACGGTGTTACCGGCGAACAGGGTGCGCAAAACCCGGATTTCGCTGATGTCCTGCGGCTCAATGGCAAAAGGATCCCGGTCCAGCACGATCATGTCTGCGGACTTGCCGACCTCAATTGAGCCGGTTCGCTGGTCCAGACGCATGGCCCTGGCTCCCCCCAGGGTCATGATTCGCAGCGCGTCGGCCAGAGTGATGGCTTCTTCGGGCCAGAAACTGCCGGGAAACTGGCCGCGCGGATCCTGCCGCGTTACCAGAGCTTCGATACCCAACCAGGGGTCGATGGTTTCCACCGCAGCGGGCCAGTCGGAGCCTGCCAGGATCGGGGCGTTGGCCTCGAGCAGGCTCCTGACCGGGAAGTACTGTTCGCCCCGCGGCGAACCCACGGCAGCGACAACGGAGTCAATGATCGGCGAGGGATGCCAGAGGTAAGGTGAGAGATCCGCTACCGCGTCCAGTTCTGCGAACCGCGGCACATCCTCTGGATCAATATACCCGGCGTGGGCCAGTTCGTGGCGCAGGCCGGAGTTGCCATTCGCCTTGCGGGCGGCGGCGATGGCATCGAGTGCAACCCGCACTGAGCGGTCGCCGGCGGTGTGGATCTTGACGGTGTAGCCGCGTTTGTCCAGTTCGATGAGGTCCTGCGTCAACAACTCGGGAGCCAGGTGCAACATGCCGCGATGGGATTCCGCCTCGTTGTGTTCCGGCGTGTAGGGCTCCAGCATCGCCGCGGTACGCGAGGCGGTGGGAACGCCATCCATGAACACTTTCACAAATGCGGTATGCAGGCCGTCACTTGCGTACCGGTCACGCTGCGCATCGATCGCGGCGTAGTCGAGGGGTCCGTCGCGGTGCCCGTAGGGGGTCTGGATACCGAGTGCCAGATGGGCGGTGAGTTCATTGGCAGCTTCCAGTGCCTGGAATGCCGCCATGGCGTGTGGCTCGGAGTAGGCCTCCTTCAAGCCGGTGATGCCGAAGCTGTTGGCAATCCGCAGCGCTTCCCGGGCTCCGGCCTGCAACTGGGCCTCGCTCCACTCGGGCAGCTGGTCCGAGACACGCTGCTCCGCACCTTCCAGCAGCAGGCCATTGGGCTCACCTGTCACCGGGTCACGAACGATAGTGCCGTCAGACGGGTCAGGTGTGTCCTTGTCGATACCGGCCAGCGCCAGTGCGCGGCTGTTCACCCAGCCATTGTGGTTGCTGTCATCGTTGAGCAGTACGGCCTTGTCACCGGAGACAGCATCCAGGAACGCGCGCGGCGACGCTATGTCGTGGGTGTCAAAGAAGCCGCTGTCCCACTGCCCACCGCGTATCCACAGCAGATCGGGGTTTTCGGCCACACACTTCGCAACTTGCGTGGCGATCTGCTCGGGCGTGGAGGAAAACGGGAAGTTGCATTCGTAGAGGCTCTTGACGCCGCCGCGCTGGGCGTGCACGTGGGCATCATTGATGCCCGGCATGACCATCGCGCCCTGCAGGTCGACCACCGTCGTTGCCGGCCCGCGATAGGCTTGCGCAGCAGCGCTGTCGCCAACGTGAACAAAATGCCCATCCCTGATCGCCACCGCATCGGCCCAGGGCTGGGCGTCGTTTACGGTATAGATGCGTGCATTGAGGTAGATCGTGTCCGCAGCTGCGGGGGTGGAACTGGCAATGGCGGATTGCGTGGCAACTGCCAGCAGGGCTGCTGCACAAGCTTTCAGGCAGCTTCCAGTCGATCGTTTCATATCGGGCTCCGTGCATGTGTCGGAGCAACTGATGTTAGTGTCAGCGGCTTCTTCGGAGGTTGACAGATGTGGACAAAAGCTTGACCAAAGGCCACGTTGAGCCGCAGAAGAGCAGTTTATTCGCCGGTCTGCGCGTCCCCCTGCTCGCGATAGGCCTGCGGAGCCTGCCCCACCCAGGAGCGAAAGGCGCGGCTGAAGGCGCTGAGCTCGGAAAATCCCAGCTCATAGGCAATTTCCGCGATGGGCATTGAAGTGCGCCGCAAGTAGTATTTGGCGCGCTTGGTTCGCGCCAGATTCTTCACCTCCTGGAAGCTGCGGCCCTCGCTGGACAGCCTGCGCCGCAGGGTGCGGGGGGAAATGGCCAGCCGCTCCGCGATGTTTTCCAGGGTCGCTGATTCGTCAGCACCACAGCGGATAATTTCCCGGCAGAGGATATCGACAAAGCCGTTGCATGACTGCTCGGAGACGAAGTAGGTCTTCATCGCGTTGACCAGAATGTCATACAGCAGGGCGTGGCTGGTATGGAAGCGTTCCTGCAGGTAGCTGCGATCGAAGAACAGGCGGTTATCCACGCAGGAGAATTTCACCGGGGCCTGGAAAAAAGCCTGGAGCGCCTCCGCATTCTGGTCGTTGTCGTGACTGAGGCAGACATGCTTGATGGGAACCGGAATTCGTGTGGCTGTGTTCAGTGCCTGGACCAGGAAGGCCAGCAGATATTCGTTCAACTGGTTCACCGCCACGCCTTCGGGAACAATCACGCGGAAGCCAAACTCGGCCAGGGGTTGACTGAAATCAAAGTCGATGGCGATCGCCGTGTCCACATAGCGATCGTAATGCGAAAGACAGCGTATGCCGTCCCCTACGGAGGGCGCGGCGAGCATTGCCAGAATCAGCAGGCTCGCGGATTCATAATGATAGCGCCGGGCCATCTGCAGGCCCATGCGGGGGTTGTTGCTGTACTGTGCCGCCAGCTCCAGAAGGTTCGATACCTGAGTCGCGGGCAACGCCGCGTCGAGCTCCTCGCTGCGGTCAGGGTCAATATTGCACTGGCGGAAAACGGGGGTTGGATCAATGTTGTGATCCAGCAGATAGTCGCGCACATAGGCGACAAAGCGGGGGGACAGTGACGGCTCCAACTCACGCTGCGCCGGCTGGCGCAGCGCTTTCAATACACTTGTGTCAGGCCCCAACCGACCCATTGCCTGCCGGTGTTGTCATTCAGGGCTGCAGCTGGCTGAAATAGGCAGCCAGGGCAGCGAACTCCTTTTCAGGCAGCTGCGCCACCGCCGCCTGCATCAGGGGATGGATACGCTCGCCCTTCTTGTAGGCAGCCAGCTGGGTTTGCAGATAGGTGGCGTGCTGCCCCGCAAGTATCGGCCATTCGTCGGCAACCGGTTTGCCGTCGAAGCCATGGCAAGCGGAACAGGCGCCGGCGAGCTGCCTGCCGCGCTCTACCAGCCCGGCATCACCATTGGCCGCTGAGGCGGGTTCCTGCTTCGCATACCAGGACGCGAGAGCCTGGATGTCCCCGTCACTCAGGTTTCGCACAAAGGGAGCCATCAGCGCATTGGCGCGGGCGCCGGAACGAAAGGCAGTGATCTGCTGGGCAAGATAGGTCTCGTGTTGCCCGGCCAGATTGGGCCATTGCGGGTTACCGGAAACGCCGTCCGC
>JBFHFJ010000118.1:0-9041 GCA_041583655.1 Haliea sp.
CCAGTCGTCCTCACGACCGCCGGCAAAGCCAAAGGTCTTGAAGCCCATGGACTCCAGTGCAACGTTGCCGGTGAGGACCATCAGGTCCGCCCAGGACAGGCTGCTGCCGTACTTCTGCTTCACCGGCCACAGCAGGCGGCGGGCCTTGTCGAGGTTGGCGTTGTCCGGCCAGCTATTCAGGGGGTCAAAGCGCTGCTGGCCGCCCCCGGCTCCGCCGCGACCATCGGCCACGCGGTAGGTCCCGGCGCTGTGCCAGGCCATGCGGATAAAGAACGGGCCGTAGTGACCATAGTCCGCAGGCCACCAGTCCTGGGAGGTGGTCATGAGCGCCTCGATGTCCTTTTTCACTTCCGCGAGGTCGAGCTTGGCGAAGGCCTCGGCGTAGTCAAAATCTTCCCCGAGCGGGCTGGACTGCGGGCTGTGCTGACGCAGCGGGGACAGGTTCAACTGCTCCGGCCACCAGAACTGGTTGGACATATTCTGGGCCTGGGTGCTGGCTTGGGCGTTGGGCAGCATTGACGCAGTGGCTATTGCCACCGCCGCCACCAAGGGAATTGTTTTCTTGATCATCGCGAGCCTCTTTGGTTGTCACAAACCGGATAGAGATGGGTTCAACATTATTAAAGTAGCAGAACTTTCCGAAAACCGTTTTCCGGACATGTAAAGGCTAACTCAAGTCATTTGTTCAACTACAGGCATTTAAATTGAAGTTTTCGTTCCATAAAAGCGAACGTGGCGCATTTCAATCCTCCACCCGCTTGAGATCCCCGGGAAAATGCAACCCCGCGCGCCAGTAGTGGAACGCCGCCCAGAGATTGGCCATGGAGCAGATCAACAGCGCCCAGCGCAGGGAATCCACGCCGTAGTGCGGCGCCAGCAGGTCGCTGAGCAGCCCCACCACCGAGGGCCCGAACGCCAGGCCGACGATATTGATCACGAACAGCAGTATTGCCGCGGCGACACTGCGCATGCGCAGGCCCACCAGGGTCTGGGTCTGGGCAAAGGTCGTGGCCTGGTAGAAATTCCCCAACATCACCGGAATGATCAAGAACAGCAGGGCCCAGCTGACCGAATCGGAGAGGAACACCCCCACCCCGGCGGGCACCGCAAGCAGCAGCGCCACCGCCACCACCCACAGGTACCAGCGCGCATCGCGCTCGCCGAAGCGGTCCGCGAGGCGCCCGCCCAGCACGATGCCGATGCCGCCGGGAATGCCGAAGATCAGCCCCAGCCAGGTGCCGATCTCTCCCGAGGACAGGCCGTGGGTGCGCGCCAGGAACGCCGCGGACCAGGAGATCAGGCCGTAGCCGACAAAGGCGGAGATGCCGCCGCCCAGCGCCATGTGGATAAAGGACTTGCGGGCAAGGAGGTAGCGAAACACAGCGCCAATGGCGGGTTGCTGCGCGCCGGGCTGCGCCGTGGCGCGCTGCTCGGACATGCCCCGCTCGGGCTCGCGCACGGTGAAGCGAATCACCAGGGCGAGGACGATGCCGGGTATGCCGACCACAAAGAACGCCACCCGCCAGCCAAACCATTCATTCATCCAGCCGCCGACAAAAAACCCGAACAGAATGCCAACAGGTATCCCGAGTGAATAGATCCCCAGCGCAGTGGCGCGTTGATTGGCGGGATAGTAATCGGACAGCATGGAGTGCGCCGGCGGCGAACAGCCCGCCTCCCCCACGCCCACCCCGATGCGAAAGGCCAGCAGTTGCCAGTAGTTCTGCGCCAGGCCCTGGGCCGCGGTGAACAGGCTCCACACCCCGACCGCGGCGGCTATCAGGTTGCGGCGGTTGGCGCGGTCCGCGTAGCGGGCGATGGGAATGCCCATCAGGGTGTAAAACACAGCGAAGGCCAGCCCGGTGAGCAGGCCCATGGCGGTATCGCCGACGCCAAGCTCCAGCCGGATCGGCTCAACCAGAATGCCGAGGATCTGCCGGTCGATGAAATTGAAGGTGTAGGCCAAGACCAGGATAGTCAGCACGTAGCGGCGCGTGCCCGCGCCAAAGGCTGCCGACGGCGCAGCGGCGCCCGGGGGGATGTCTGTCAAGACTGCGTCTCCCTGCAATGTTATGCGTTATCTGCGGGTAGAATTGCGAATGTCGCCCCCGTACCTTACATGCGCCGAAGAGGAAGGGAAAGAACTTGCTGTGCGCCGGCGGCTGATGCCGTCAGTTCAGGGCGTGGCTGCGGGTACCGCGCAGTGCCATGAAACCCAGGCTGAGCGCGGAACAGGCCAGAATGCACAGGGTGACGGAGAGCAGATTCTGCGGCAGCAGCGTGCTTAACCCGCTGGCAATACCCCCCAGGCTGAAGGTGGCGAAGCCCATCAGCGCAGCTGCGGAGCCACTGCTGGCAGGAAAGTACTCGAGGAAGCCGGCCTGGTTATTGGGGCTGATGGCGCCCAGGGTACCGGCGTAGAGCATCATGCCGGGCAAAAAAGCGGGCAGCGGGCCGTCAACCGAAGCCACGCCCAGCAGCCAGACTGCGGCCACGGCCTGGGCCACGGTGGCCCCGCGCAGGATCTGCAGCGAAGGCAGCCGATTGAGCAGCACGCGGTTCAGCAGGTTGCAGCAAAACATGGCGACGATATTGCAGGCGAACAACGCGGCGAAGGCCTCGCGGGACTGCCCGTAGTGAACCTGGTAGATGAAGGCGGACCAGGTGACAAAGATAATCAGCCCGCCGAAACCCGCCGTCTGCCAGCCGATATGCGGCAATGCCCGGCGCTCCCGCAGCACGCCCAGGTACCGCGCCAGCATGCCGACCCCGCCGGGGCCCGCGGGCGGTCGGCGCGGCCCCTTGAACACTGTGGCCGACAGCAGCGGCAACAGGCACAGGGCGTAAACACCGAGGAAAACAAAGATGATGTCCCAGTCGCCCAGCCGCAGCAGCAGGGTGCCGATGGTCGGGGCAATCGCCGGTGCCACAATCGCCACCAGGCCGATCATGGAGAACAGCTTGGCGGCCTGCACGCCGCGCACCCGGTCGCGCACCAGGGCCGGCACGGACACCGCGGTAAAGCCGCCACCGATGGCCTGCAACACCCGGCCCAGCAACAGCGCCTCGATGGTCTGCGCCCGGGAGAGAAAGAAACTGGCGCCGGCAAACAGCAGCAGCCCGGTGACCAGCACCCGGCGGCGGCCAAAGCGGTCCGACAGCGCGCCGCCCACCAGCTGCCCCAGGGCGATGGCGAACATGTAGACGGATATGGTCAGGGACACCACTTTGATTTCCACGCCCAGGGTGGCCGCAATCGCGGGAAACGCGGGCAGGTAGGTATCAATGGCGAAGGGCCCGAGCATCATGGTGAAGCCGAGGGCAAACACGATCGCCAGCGGCGTGTGCTGGGACTGGGTCATGCAGATTCCGGATGGGCTGTGCTGGTACTGCTCGCCTGCGGCTGCAGTGGGCAGGGCAAACGCGGAGTATAGCATGTGGCGCTGCCGGTTGGGCGAGACCGGGGCTCCTTAACCCCTCCGTGTTGGTGGCAGCAACCGACGCCGAGCCAGCGAGCCCTTGCCGTGGCGCGTGATCAGGGCGACGCTGCGCTCCCCTAATGGGTGTCGCGCAGTTACTCTGCCCACACCTGCCAGCTCCCGTTGCAGTAGCGCTCCATCCGCTCGCCATCCAGCCGGGCCAGGTACAGCCACTGGTTGTCCAGCAGTTGTTGCACCGTGGCGTGTTGCGCTATCACCGCATCAATGGCGTCCCGGGGCGCCTCGATAACCACGGTCAGGCGCAGGGGCGTGTGCATCCAGCGCTGGCCATCGTGCAGCGATTGCCAGGGCAATCCGATGCGCAGGTCACCGCCGTTGCCTTCGAATACGCCGATACGGCCGCCGGCGACATTGTGCAGGGTCTTGTTGCCGCTGCCGTAGCGCTTGTTGTCCACGGTCGAGGCGAAGTACTGCATGTTGATCCAGTTGGTCACGACCATCGGCGCGGTCATGATCAGCTCCAGCAGGCTGCCGTCCCTGTCCTCCCGGTAGTCGTAGTCATGCAGGAAGCTGCGACCCTGCAGGTCGACGCCCCGGGTTCGCGCGCGCGGCGCGACGATGAACGCCGCGTTGTTGGCGAGGCCCCACTCGGGCCGCGTTTGCGCCCAGTCATCGGCGCGCTCGCGAACGGCGCGCAACAGGGCATCGGGTTGCTTCTCCAGCAGCCCTGCCAGGCCCAGCGCGGGAGCCCGCTCACGGCGCGCCCCGGCGCCGGCGGCGGCCAGCCGCTCGCGGATCCACTGCAGGTCGGGTGCATGGCTGGCGGGCAGATCCTCCAGGTCGTACAGCACGACTTCATCGGTGGTGGTGTTGTGCAGGCCCGCCACGAAAACCGTGCTTTCGGGAATCCGCACCCCCAACGCCGGCAGCTGCTCGCGCACCGCGGGATCATTGAGCAGGCCCGCCAGGGCGCGGGCGTTCACTTCCCCGGTCTGGCCACAACAGGCGCCACAATCCAGCCCGGCGCGCTGGGGATTATTGCGATTCTGGCTGCCGTGGCCGAGCAGCAGCACCAGGCGCCCGAACCGCTGCCCGAGGCCCATTGCGCCCAGCACCCGGGCGACTATCTGCGCCTGCCCGGTTACCCCGCCAGCGGTCGCCGCATCCAGCGTGGGCCGCACGCAGCCGGCGTGCGCTCCCAGGCCCAGGGAGTCCGCTGCGCCCGGGGCGGCGGTGCCGGGCAGGCTGCGCTGCACCAGCCTGCCCAGGTAGCCAAGGCCCAGCGCCTCGACCAGGGTGAACGAGGACAGCGGCACCGACTGGAACGTGCGCCAGCTGAGCAGGCCGCGCAGATTGTCGCGGCGCTGCCGGGAGATTGCCGCATCCCTGGCGGCCGAGCCGCTACTGTCGCTGATGTGCAGGGTCGGGGCCAGCAGTCCCGGCAACTGCGGCCGGCGGGCCGCGGTGCCCAGCGGCGCATAGCTGATCGGCAGGCCGAAGAAACCGGCGAAGCCCAGTGTCTGGATAGCGGTGGATTGGGCTTCGAGATGTCGCCGCAACACCTCGGAGCGCACATCAATACAGAAGGCAACCTGCACCGCAGGCGCCTCGGCCACCTCGACCCGGGGGGCTGACAGGAGCCGGTCCCTGAGGCTGCGCTGGTAGCTGATCTCATGGGCCCGCTGCCAGACCTGCGGGAGCAATACCCGTTCATCAGCCGCCTCGCCGGCCCTGCCCCGCCAGTCCGCCTGCCAGGCTGACCACGCAGAACCGCCGCCGCGCGCGCCGTCATCAAGCAGGGACTCCCAGCCCAGGCGTATGGCCAGCAAATCCACCAGGGACTGGTCATCCCCTCCCTCCAGCCGCGCCTGCCAGCGCAGATAGGCACACCATGCCGCCCAGCCACTCACGCGCATCAGGACCGCCTGCAGATAGCGGGGCCAGTCGCGCTCTGCCACGCCCAGCTGCGCCAGGGTGTTGCTGATCTGCTGCTCCGGGCCAGGGGCCAGCCCTCCTGCCAGGGCCGGAATGCCGGGCGCCTGCATCAGCAGGGCGACACTGTGATCCCGGCGCAAGCCGTCGCGCCACGCAGCGTAGAGCCGTCCCGATTGATCCGGGTGCCAGTCGGCCTGCTCGCGGTCAAACCAGGCCGCACAGAATTGCGACACCTGGTGGGTGATGGTGTCGCACCAGGCGGGCTGCTGCTGCAGGTCGCGCTGGCTGTCCAGCTGGTCGCTGAGCAGGGGCAGCGGTACCAGTTCCGGCTGCGGCTGGTCCAGGGCCGCGACCGCCTGCTCCAGGCTCACTCCAGCCCGGCTCTCTGCAAGCGCCTGCTGCAGGTCCTGCACGCCAATCTCTCTCTGTTCCCAGGCTTCCCGGTAAGCGGCCAGAGGCAGGGCCATGGGCGACCCGGCCACCTGGGCCAGGTTCGCCGCCACCTCCCGGAACGGTTGCTGGATCCGCCCCCAGTAGGGGTTAACCGCGATCATCCGGTCAAGCGGCCAGTTGGGGGCGACGCTCTCGATTGCAGAGGCAATGGCTTTTGCGACAGCGTCGCTGTGGAGCAGCAGGGGTTTCAGTGGTGCGTTCACAGTACGTCTCCTTGTGCCGGCAAATTCCGGTTAGCGAGGGTTTGCGCCTGGATGGGGTTCAACTTCACGGGCCATACCCTGAAGGTCAAGCGGGTGAAAAGCTCATCAAGATAAAAACCGCAGTAAGCCCAGGGGTAGAACGCGCGGGCCAAGCGGCCCCCGGGATGGCAGCGCAACCAGACCTGGATGCCGTAGAGCAGTGCGAAGCTGCAGGCAACCCACGCCACCAGCGGCCAGGCAGCCGCGCCCGGTGACGGGGCGAGCCCGGCGAACAGCAGGTGCCAGAGCAGGTAGAGCTGGGTGAGCGCCGCGACCTGCAGCAGGCCCCGCAGCAGCAGCGCGGGGGCCGCCGCGTGTTCAAACCAGAGCAGTGAGGCCAGGCCGAGCGCGACGATGAACAGGGCGACCGGCGGTACCGCCAGCGCTGGCAGGAAGAGTTGCCAGACTGCGGCGGAGCCGACGACCAGGCTGCCACTCAAGCCCGGGGCAGCGAGGTACCACAGCGGCGAGCGCGGCGCCCGGCCCGCGGCCAGCAGGTCCCGGTCGCGCGCGGCCTGCACGGTTTCCCCGGCGGCGAGAAAGGCGTGGGCCTTGTACAGAGAGTGCGCCACCAGATGCAGCAGGGCCAGCTCGTAGAGGCCCAGGCCAATTTCCATCAGCATGAACCCCATCTGGGCACAGGTCGACCAGGCGAGACGCACCTTGATGCTGATGCGCGTGAGCATGACCAGCCCGGCCAGCACGGCGGTCAGGCTCCCGGTCACCACCAGGGCGACCTGCGCCAGCGGCGCCAGCGAGACCAGGTCCGCCAGCCGGATCAGGACAAAGCCGCCGATGTTCACCACCCCCGCATGCAGCAGGGCGGAGACCGGCGTCGGCGCCTCCATGACCTGGATCAGCCAGCCGTGGAGGGGCAGCTGCGCGGTCTTCAGGATGGCGGCCAGCGCCAACAGCAGTGCCGCCACCTGCAGTGCCCGCGGCAGGGCCTCCACCGCGGCCAGGTAGGCCTGCAGGCCGTCGAGCGACAGGGTCCCCGCTGTCTGGTAGATCAGCAGCAGCGCCACGACCAGGCAGATCTCCGCACAGCGGCTCACCAGGAATTTCTTGTGCGCCACCACCTGTGCCGCCTTGCGCTCCCGGTAGAAGGTGAGCAGGTGATGCAGACCGATGCTGGTGCCGGTCCAGGCCAGCGCGATGACCGCCAGGTGGCGGCTCACCACCAGCAGCCCCACGGCACCCAGGGTAAACAGCATGGCGCGCACAAAGCGGGCCTGGCCGGGTTCGCCGTTCAGGTAACGGGAAGCGTAGTTGATGATGGCCCAGCCCAGCACCGCCACCAGCAGCGCCGCAGTCAGGCCCAGGGCGTCCACCGCACGGCCCGCCCATATGGACTCCGCCAGCCCGGTCACCGCGGCGGCCACCGTCGCCGCCAGCGCCGCGGCCGCGGTGAAGCGCGCCACCGCCCAGTAGCGCTGTGCGCGGATGCAGGTCAGCACGCAACCTGCGGTGTAGATGAACGGCAGCAACCAGCCACCGGTGAATTCCGACATTCCAGCCCTCCTGTTTATTCCCGTTGCATACTGTTCCAGCAGGCGAATCCTGAGGCGAGACAATACTTTTGTAAAATATATAGTTTAGATACTATCGTTCTTTTTATGAGAACATTTGCATGCGCCAGCTGAACTTCCACCACCTCTACTATTTCTGGGTGGTCGCCAAAGAGGGCCACCTGACCCGGGCCGCGGCCCAACTGCATGTGTCGCAATCGGCCCTGTCGTCGCAGATTCGCCAGCTGCAGGAACAACTGGGCCACGAGCTGTTCAGTCGCGACGGCCGCTCCCTGCGGCTGACAGAAACCGGCCACCTGGTGCTGGAGTATGCGGAGAGCATATTCAACCTGGGCAGTGAACTGCTGGCACTCACCGAGAGCGGGGAACTGCAGCGCCTGCAGCGCCTGCGCATCGGCTCGGTGGCCACCCTGTCGCGCAATTTCCAGGAGAACTTCCTGCGCCCGGTGATCGGCGAGGCCAGGGTGAAGCTGGTGATTCGGTCCGCCAGCCTGGAAGAGCTGCTGGAGCAGCTGCGCGTGCACCGGCTGGACCTGATTCTCTCCAATCGCGCGGTTGCCGCGGACACCTCCACGCCCTGGCGCTGCCAGCAGATTGCGCAGCAGAGCGTGTGCATCGTCGGCCCGCCCGGCAAGCTGGCGAAGCGGTTTCGCTTCCCGCAGGACCTGGGCCGGCTACCGCTGCTGCTGCCCGGCCCCAACAGCGAAATCCGCAACCAGTTCGACCTGCTGTGCGAAGAGCACGGCGTGGAGGCCGACCCCTATGCCGAGGTTGAGGACATGGCGATGCTGCGCCTGCTGGCCCGCGACTCCGGCGGGCTGACGGTGGTGCCCGAGGTTGTGGTGCAGGACGAACTGCAAAGTGGCAAACTGAAGCGCTACTGTGTTCTGGACAAGGTGGTGGAACGGTTTTATGCGATTACCGCCAAGCGCCACTTCGAACTGGTGGCGCTGAAAAGCCTGCTGGAGCAGTATCAGGACAGCGGTGAACACGATAAGCCCCCCGGGAGATAGCCGATGCGTGCCTGTTCATGGAGCCTGCGAGCAGCTCGATGCAAAGGCCGCCACAGCCACTGCGCTGCCCCTGCCCGCAGCGGGCGCGCCACAATGGCCAGGGCCCGCTGGACAGCGCAGCGAGCCGCCGCTGTGCGGAGCCAGTGTAATCAGCTCTGCTGCAGCGCCAGCACCTCTGCCCACAATGGCGCCAGGTGCTCGGCGTACCAGGGCGAGACATCCACGACTGGCGGCAGGCCCCCGGCGAGCCACTCCCGCAGGCGCGCGACCAGCATGTGCGGGTCATCCGCCGGGTAGCGGTAGATGGAGGGGTACTGCTCCGGGTAACACAGCGCATCCGGCACCAGCGGCCGGGCCCCGGCGCTGGCGGCCTCCAGCATCGCCAGCCCCTGGAATTCGTGGCGCGCGGTACTGACGGCAATACCGGCG
>JBFHFJ010000119.1:0-9005 GCA_041583655.1 Haliea sp.
AGCTCCTCGAACTCGCGGGGGTCTTCCCGCTCGTCTTCGCTGGCTATGGTTAGGTGAACAAGGACTGCGCGCTCGCCGGACGCCGGACGCTCAAAGAACAAAGGCACCTCGAACGCAGCAGCTGGTAACTGCGACGCCGCGGCGCCGCAGCCCGGGGCTAGCTGGCGCCTTCATCGTCTTCCGGGGGATTCTGCATGGGCATGCGCACCACGCGAGACGGAACCACGGTAGAGATGGCATGTTTGTAGACCATTTGGCTGACAGTGTTTTTCAGCAGGACGACAAACTGGTCGAAAGACTCAATCTGCCCCTGCAACTTGATGCCGTTAACCAGGTAAATGGAAACGGGGACGCGTTCCTTCCGCAATATATTCAGGTAAGGGTCTTGTAGCGTGTGCCCTTTTGACATAATTCTCTCCTTGGTCGGCTCAACGCGAGCCAAATATGATGGGTTGTTGACTGTCTCTGCTCGTCCTCGCTGCCGGCTTGACCCCGCTGCGCGAAGAGGACCGCGGACGTTCGTTTCTTGCCCCTGTCACAGTATAGAACAGGTTTGACACTTTACATGGGGACACGTTGAACAAAGTTCAAGGCCACCTGGAGTGGATCGCCTTCAATTTCCCGCTCCCCGAGCTCTGACTCCCCGACCGCACAAACGTTCCCGGCCGCATCGGTCAGCAGCCAATTCAGATCCGGCCACTTCCGCAGCCACGTCAACTGCCGCTTTGCCAGCTGGCGGGTAGCGGCGATGCCCTGCTCGATCGCCTCCTCGAGGCTGCATTCACCATCCAGATGGCGCCACAGCTGGCGGTAACCCACCGCACGGATCGCCGGCAGGCCAGGATGCAGGTCGACCCGCCGGTGCAGTCCCTCCACCTCCCGCAGGAACCCCTCCGCCAGCATGGACTGGAACCGCAACCGGATACGGCGGTGCAACTCCCCCCGCTGCTTTGGGCAGATTGCCAGCTGCACCACACGGTAGCCGGCCGCCGGGCTGGGTGTTGCGTGTTGATGCCACTCGCTCAGGGGGACACCGCTGCCCATGAACACCTCCAGAGCCCTGCTTATACGCTGCGAGTGATGGGGGTGGATCGCCGCCGCGGCGACTGGATCAACTTCCGCCAGCCGGGCATGCAGTGCGGGCCAGCCATCGCGCTCGGCAGCCTGCGCCAGCTCCGCCCGGATCACGGGATCCGTGGCGGGCATTGCCGCCAGCCCCTGGAGAAACGCCCTGAAATAGAGCATGGTGCCACCGACCAGAATCGGGGTGCGACCGCGGGCGACGATATCCTCCACCACGGCCACCGCGTCAGCGACAAAGTCTGCCGCCGAATAGCTTTCGGACGGGTCGCGAACATCCATCAGGTGGTGCGGGTAACCGGGTTTGGCGCTGCCGATGTCCAGGCCGCGGTAGACCAGGGCGGAGTCGACGCTGACCAGCTCCCCGTCCAGCGCCCGTGCCAGGCCAATAGCCAGCTCGGTCTTGCCCGCCGCCGTTGGCCCCATAATGCACAGCAGCAGTGGCTTTTCCCGCTCCAGTGTCACTAGCGCCCCCGCAGGAACAGCTTGTCGAGTTCCTCCAGGGTCAGCCGGGTCCAGGTCGGGCGCCCGTGATTGCACTGCCCGGCGCGCTCGGTCTCTTCCATGTCCCGCAACAGGGCATTCATTTCCGGGATGGTCAGCCGGCGATTGGCGCGCACCGAACCGTGGCAGGCCATGGTGGAGAGAATTTCATCCATATGGGCTTCGATGCGGTCGGAACTGCCGTACTCCACCAGGTCGGAGAGCACATCGCGCACCAGGGCCTCCACATCGGAGTCGCGCAGGGTTACCGGAATCTGCCGCACCAGCAGGGATTCCTCGCCCGCCACATCCAGGGTCAGGCCCAGGCCCTGGAACAGTTCGGCATGCTCCTGGGCCAGCAGCACCTCGCGCTGGCTCACGGCTATCGCCTGTGGCACCAGCAGAGGCTGGGCGGGGATGGCATCCAGCGCCCGGGCCGCCTTCAGGCGTTCGTAGGTAATGCGTTCATGGGCCGCGTGCATGTCGACCAACACCAGGCCCTCGGCGTTCTCCGCCAGTATGTAGATGCCCTTGAGCTGGGCCATGGCATAGCCAAGTGGCGGCGCCTCCTCCGGGGTCTCCTGCCCGGGCAGGCGCTCGGGATGCAGGCCGGCATAACTGCGCACCTGTTCCATGGCGCGCCCGGGCGCCGGCGCTGGCGGCGGACGGTAGGCAGACCCGTTGCCGCCCCAGCCGAGGCCTGGCTGGCGTGCAATCTCGCCTGTGCGAACATCCACGGCAAGGCCTTCCGGGGTGGCCAGCGGAGCCGGTGCCGACTCGGGGCGCACCTCAGCCAGCGCCCGGTGCAGGCCGCTGAAGATGCACTGGTGCACGGCGCGGCTGTCCCGGAAGCGCACCTCGTGCTTGCCCGGGTGTACGTTGACGTCAACCTGCGCCGGGTCCAGATCCAGGTACAGCACGAACGCCGGATGGCGACCGTGGTAGAGCACATCGCGGTACGCCTGCTTGACCGCGTGCGCCACCAGCTTGTCGCGGATCACCCGGCCGTTGACGAAGAAATACTGCAGGTCCGCCTGGCTGCGGGAGAAGGTAGGCAGCGCCAGCCAGCCGCGCAGGCGCATGTCGCTGCGCTCGGTTTCGATATACAGGGCCTGTTCCATAAAGGCCGGGCCGCACACCGCCGCCACTCGCCGCTGCTGCTCGGCGGTGCTGTCTGCGCTGCCGAGGTTGTGGATGAGTTTGCCATTGTGGCGCAGGCTGAAGGCCACCTCGAAGCGGGACAGGGCGAGCCGCTTGACCACCTCTTCCAGGTGATTGAACTCGGTCTTTTCGGTGCGCAGGAACTTGCGGCGGGCAGGCGTATTGAAGAACAGGTCGCGCACCTCCACCGTGGTGCCGCGTGGGTGGGGGGCCGGGCGCAGCTGGACCTCCATTTCACGCCCCTCGCAGAGTGCGCTGCAGCCCTCGCTGCTGTCGTCGCGGTGATTGCTGGTCAGCGTCAGGCGCGACACGGAACCGATGGACGCCAGGGCTTCGCCGCGAAAGCCCAGGCTGCCGACACACTCCAGGTCCTCCAGTGAGGAAATCTTGCTGGTGGCATGCCGGGCCAGGGCCAGGGGCAGATCCTCAGGCTCCATGCCCGCGCCATTGTCGCGGATGCGAATCAGCCGGGTACCGCCGGATTCGACATCGATCTCCACCCGGGTGGCGCCGGCATCCAGGCTGTTTTCCAGCACTTCCTTGGCGACGGAGGCCGGGCGCTCGACCACCTCGCCGGCGGCAATCTGGTTCGCAAGCCTCGGGCTGAGGCGGTGTATTCTTGACATGGGCCGGGGGCGCTACGGCGCTCAGGTGGTAGGAATTTTCAGCGTCTGGCCCACCAGGATGCGGGAGTCACGAAGACCGTTGTGATCCCGCAAGCGGTTCACGGGCACATTGAAGCGCTGGGCAATGCCCGACAGTGTATCACCCCGGGCGATGACATACTCCTGGTCTCCCTGCTGCTTGCGCCAGGCCAGCAGCGTACCGGGCGGCGGTTGGGCAATGAACCAGTCACGGATGCCGGCGTGGATGGCCTGCGCCACTTTGCGCTGGTAATCGCGGGTCCCCAGCTTCTGCGCCTCGCCGGGGTTGGAGATGAACCCGGTCTCCACCAGGATCGAGGGAATATCCGGAGATTTCAGCACTGCGAAGCCGGCCTGCTCCACATTGCGCTTGTGCAGGCGCGCCACGGTGTCCATGCGTTGCAACACCTTGCCGCCAACCCTGAGGCTGTGGTCCAGGGTGTTGGTCATGGAGAGATCGGTGAGTACGCCGGCCAGGACGTCGTCCTTGTCCGAGAGCCGTACCCCGCCCACCAGGTCCGCCTCGTTCTCGCGCTGGGCGAGATAGCTCGCCGTGGTGCTGGTGGCGCCGCGGGTCGAGAGTGCATACACCGAGGCGCCGTTGGCCTCGCGGCGGGTAAACGCATCGGCATGGATCGATACGAACAGATCCGCCTGACGCTGGCGGGCTATGTCGCGACGTCCCTTGAGGCTGATGTAGTAGTCGCCCGTGCGCACCATGGTCGGGCTGAAGCCTTCATCCCGCTCCAGCAAAGCATGCAGTTCGCGGGATATGGCCATCACCACGTCTTTTTCGCGCAGGCGGTTGGGCCCTATAGCGCCCGGGTCCTCACCGCCGTGGCCGGCATCTATCGCGATAATGATGTCCCGGCGGCCGGTTTCGCTGGCAGCGCTCTTGCGCACCTCCGCCACCGCCGGCTTCCTGGCCGGATTGCGGTCGTAGAGATCCAGCACCAGCCGGTCACCCGCCTGGGCATTGGCCTTGAGGGCGAAGCTGCGGGGGTCTACACCCTCGGTGACATCGAAGACCACGCGCAGGTCACGGCCGTCGCGGACACCGGAACGCACCAGGGAAATCGGGGTGCTGGTCAGGTCCAGCGCGGCGAGACTCGCCTTGAGTGTTGCGCCGGACACATCCAGCACGATGCGGTCGGGATTCTCCAGCGTCAGGAGCCGATGCTCGGCGGGACCGGTCAGGTCAAACACGACGCGGGTGTGATCCGGGGCTCGCCACAGCCGCACGTCGTGCACATCCACCGCCAATGCGGGAGATGCGATCACCCAACCCAGGACCAGCCTGATCCAGAAAGCCCTGCTCATCTCACTCCAGCCGATTATCGGTCGTCTAGTTCAGGCGCCAGATTGCCAGCGCGCCAGAACTGTACTTCCCAGCACCGACCCGGCTCGCACCCTGACACTACGGCCGCTGCCGGCTGTCGCTATAGTAATCGCTATGTCCGCGGGGGGTAAAGCACCCGCGCCGCGCTCGGGCCATTCGATCAGGCATAAACTGTCCGGCCCGAAATAATCGCGGATGCCAATGAACTCGAGTTCGGCGGGGTCACCCAGGCGATAGAGATCGAAGTGATAAATATCCAGATCACCCTGCCGATACGGCTCCACCAGTGTGTAGGTCGGGCTTTTTACCGCCCCGCTGTGGCCGAGTGCGCGGATGAATCCCCGGCAGAACGTTGTCTTGCCCACACCCAGGTCGCCCTGCAGGTAGACCACCAGCCCCGGCTCGCAGGCGGCGGCAAGGCCCCTGCCCAGCGCCACCATGGCCTCCTCGTCGGCGGCTTCCCAGCTGGCCTCTGCAACGCTCATCCCAGCAGGCGCCGCAGTGGGGCCATCAGGTCGCTGGCGAGCAAGCCGCGCTGCCCCTGCGCTGCGGCATCATCGGCCGCCGCACCGTGCAGGCACACTGCCAGTGCCGCTGCCGCGGCGCCATCCAGACCCTGGGCCAGCAGCCCGCCGACGATGCCGCTCAGGACATCGCCCATCCCGCCCGATGCCATGCCCGGATTGCCGTAATCGGAGAGCAGCTGCAGGGCATCCGACACGACCAGGCTGCCATTGCCCTTGAGCACAACCGTGCCACCCAGCTGCTCCCGCAATTGTGCCGCCGCAGCAAACCGGTCCCTCTGCACATCGGCCGTCGTCACTCCCAGCAGGCGCGCGGCTTCACCCGGGTGGGGGGTATACACCCAGTGGTCCCTGCGCTGTCGCGGCAGCACCCTTGCCTCGGCCAGCAGGTTGAGCCCGTCTGCGTCGAGAACACAGGGCAGGTCGCTCGCCGCCACCGCCTGCAGTAGTTGTTGCGACCAGCTGCTGCGCCCTAAACCGGGCCCGACCACCAGTACATCCGAGGCGGCCAGCAGCGGTTGCATGTCCTGGCCCGAACGCACCCCGGTGACCATGGCCTCGGGCGTACGGGCAACCAGTGCCGACACATGTTCCTGCCGGGTGGCCACGCGCACCAGGCCGGCACCGCTGCGCAGGGCAGCCTCAGCGGCGAGCGCCACAGCACCGGGCATGCCAAGGTCACCACCCACCACCAGCACGCTGCCAAAATCGCCTTTGTGCGCGTTGGCCGGCCGCCTTGGCCACTGGGCCAGCAGCTCGTCCAGCAGCAGCCTGCGCCAGCCAGGCTCTACCGCCCTGCAGGCCTCGACAGGGAGCGCCAGATCGGAGAACTCCAGCACCCCGCAGCAGTCGGGCCCGTCCAGGGTGAACAGGCCGCGCTTGTAACCAATAAACGTTACGGTGAGCCCGGCGCGTACCGCACAGCCAAGAATGCGACCGGAATCACTGCACAGGCCAGATGGGATGTCCACGGCGACCACCGGCTGCCCGCCACTGTTGCAGGCGTTGATGGCCGCGGCGAATGGTGCGCGAACCTCCCCGCCCAGGCCGGTGCCGAGCATGGCATCGACCAGAACAGCGGAAGGTTGCAGGCCGCCGGGAGTGAACGGCACCACATCCACGCCGTTCGCCTGCGCCTGCTCACGCGCCAGCAGCGCATCGCCGGTAATTCGCTCCGGATCGCCCACCTGCAACACCTGCACGGGGATGCCGCGGCGCTGCGCCTGGTCGGCTATCAGGTAGCCATCCCCGCCATTGTTGCCGGTTCCGCACAATACCTGCAGCAGCGGGGGTTCCGGCCAGCGCACCAGCAGTTGTTCCAGCGTGGCCGCGGCGGCGCGCGACATCAGCACGGCACCGCTGATGCCCGCATGGTCGATGGCCCAGCGGTCCAGCGCCCGGGTCTCCGCAGCACTGTACAGCGGCTCATGGTCCGTCCAGGTGAATCCCAGCTTGCCTGCCATCGCCAATCGTGACCTCACGCTGCTACACTGCTCTTCCTGAAAATCATCGCAAATCCGCGGATTATAGGCAGGTTCACTGCCCCGGCCCAGCCCCATGGCAACGATACTGACCCAGGAACAGCAGTTGCACCTGCGCCGCCAGCTTGAGCGGTGGGCGACCGAGCTCGGCTTTGCCCAGCTCGCAGTCAGCGACATCCAGCTGGACCAGCATGAAGCCTACCTGCAAAAGTGGCTGGAGGCCGGCTACCACGGCAGCATGGACTACATGGAGCGCCATGGCGAGAAGCGCTCGCGCCCCGCCGAGCTGGTTCCGGATACCTGCCGCGTCATCACCCTGCGCATGGATTACCTGGCTGCGGACACCCGACCGGAGGCGGTGCTGGAAGCGCCGGAAAAGGCCTATATTTCACGCTACGCCCTGGGCCGGGACTACCACAAATTGATCCGCAAGCGCCTTGCCCAGCTGGCTGCCCGGCTGCAGGCGGCAGCTGGCGGGGGCCAGTACCGCGCTTTCGTGGACAGCGCGCCCGTGCTGGAGCGAGCGCTGGCGGAGCGTGCAGGCATGGGCTGGATCGCCAAGAACACCATGCTGATCAATGAGCGCGCCGGCTCCTGGTTTTTCCTCGGCGAAATCTATACCGACCTGCCGCTGGCGCCAGACCCGCCGCAAACAAGCAAACATTGCGGCAGTTGCACTGCCTGCCTGAACATCTGCCCCACCGATGCCTTCGTCGGCCCATTCCAGCTGGACGCGCGGCGCTGCATTTCCTACCTGACCATCGAGCACAAGGGCAGTATCGACGAGGAACTGCGGCCGCTGATGGGCAACCGCATTTTTGGCTGTGATGACTGCCAGCTGGCCTGTCCCTGGAACAAGTTTGCCCGCTACAGCGATGAAGCTGACTTCCGCCCCCGCCACGGCCTCGACAGCGCTGATCTCACAGACCTGTTTCTGTGGGATGAGGCCACCTTCCTGGCCCGCACCGAGGGGTCGGCCATTCGCCGCATCGGTCACGAGCGCTGGTTGCGCAACATCGCCATAGCCCTCGGCAACGCACCCCCGGCAGCGGCGGTGGTTGCCGCCCTGAGCCGTCGTCTCGACCACCCTTCCCCACTGGTGCGCGAACACGTTGCCTGGGCCCTGCAGCAGCAGCGTGAAAGGGGCGCCGCCGGCTGCTAGTTGCGGGGGTCGCTGCCGGTATCCTGGCCGGGAGGAGACTCGATATAGGTCGTCTTGCTGTGCAGCTCTACCTCACGGTAGGCGCTGCTGTAGCTGCGACTGACCCGAAACACGATATCGTGGAAACGAATTTCATCGTCGTTGTGCAGGGCACAGCGCCCGTTCAGCGGCCGCCCGTTAACCACCGTTCCGTTCGCGGAGCCCAGGTCCTCCAGCGTCAGCTGGTCGCCATCGAGATCAAGTCGCGCATGCTGACGGGACACGTGGGGGCTGACCACAGCGATATCGCTCTCCAGGGAGCGCCCCATCACCAGCGAGCGGTCCACGCCGAAACTCAGCCCAGCCAGGGGGCCGGTCTCGGCAGTCAGGGTCCACTCGAACTCTTCCGGCCTGTCGGTCTTGCGAAAATAGCTTGGCTTCCCGGCCGCGCGGCGGTCATTGAGCGGGGGGATGTTGGATAACACCCGGCGCTCGACAAACGGCGTCGAACGTACTATGCCCCCGGGCGTAATCTGGAAAAACCAGGCCAGCGCAAAGGCAACCGGGAACCCGGCAATAGTGAGGACGAAGATATAGCGCGAGATCAGGTCGCCATCCAGGTCCAGCAGAGGGAACAGGACGTCGATAATCTGCAGGCTGCCCCAGCCTGCGAAGATATACAGGAAACAGGTCTGGAATACTTTGCGTCGCCGCAGTTCGCGAAAAAGGGTCATCATCGCAGCGTCCTTTATTATCTGCTCACTATAGATGAAAGCGCCGCTGCAGCGAAACCGTCTGGCATTCTCATCCCCCATTTCCAGGCGGGCCCGCAACCAGCAGGTGCTTGCGGTAGTAGCGGAGCTCCTCAATCGATTCGCGAATATCCTCCAGGGCCTGGTGGCTGCCCGCCTTGACAATGCCCTGCTCCAGCTCCGGGCGCCAGAGCTGCATGAGGATCTTGAGCGTACTGACGTCGAGATTTCGGTAATGGAAGTAGCTCTCAAGACGCGGCAAGTACCGGGCCAGGAAGCGTCGATCCTGACAGATACTGTTGCCGCAGATTGGCGAGCTGCCGGGCGCCACCCAATCGCGCAGAAAGGCCAGCGTCAGCTCCTCGGCCGCCGCTTCGTCAATGCTGCTGGCACGCACCCT
>JBFHFJ010000120.1:0-8965 GCA_041583655.1 Haliea sp.
GAGGTGCCGGAAGCTGAAGTGGACAGCACCCATTACCGGGTCCTGTTCCTGGCGGCGTTTGTATTGTTCATGTTTACCTTTGTGGTCAACACCATTGCCGAGCTGGTGCGGCAGCGGCTGCGGATCAAGTACGGGTCCCTGTGATGAAAATGATCAACGAACAGGATTTGCACAGCGAGCGCGCCCCCCGGGTCAATGCCTGGGTGCGCAGTGGCGAGCCGCTGATCTGGCTCAATGCCGCCGCCGTCAGCGTGAGCGTGATCGCAGTCGTAGGGCTGCTGCTGTTGCTGGCGGTGCGCGGTCTCAGCCACTTCTGGCCCGCAGATGTGCTGGCGGTCACGGTCAGCTACCAGGATCAGTCGCGGGAACTGCTGGGCGAGGTCGTGGAGGAAGTGGAGGTGGCCGGTGTCCAGCTGCGGGAGGCGGGAATCGAGCTGCAGGGGCCTGGCCCCTACTACAAGCGAACCCTGTTAAAGCAGGGCAATCGCGATTTCCTGGGCACGGACTTCACCTGGCTGATCAACGAGCAGTTCGGTGAGCGTCGCCTGCCGCCGGATGTCATGGTGGTCGAGCGCCTGGAGTGGGGTAATTTCTACGGCTACCTGCGCGGCGTCAGCCGTTTCAATGCCCCGGAGGTGACGGTCGCCGCGGACGGCGCCGCGGCAACCTGGCAGGCGCTGCAGGGGTTGATTGCCGACACGGTGGCCGTGCGGGAAGAGATCCGCCATATAGAGCAGGTGGACATCGGTGCCATAAATTACGAGCTGGAGCGCCTGCGCCTGCGCGAGCGCCGGCTGGAACTTGAAGGCGGACTGGACGCGACGGCAGCGGCGGACCTGGCCAGCCTGCGTGCGGAGCAGGAAGCCCGCTTCCGCGTACTCCAGGAGCAACTCTACGTACTCTACGACAGCATCAAGGACCACAGCTACAGCGCTGAACTGGCTGACGGTCGGGTGGTGAGGCTGCCCATTGCCAAGGTGGTGCGTGCCTATCAGCCCAACACCATGGGCGTGTTCGCCAAGCTGGGGATGTACTCAGAGCGGTTGTGGGAGTTCCTAACCGCCGAGCCCCGCGAGGCCAACACCGAGGGCGGGATCTTCCCGGCCATGTTCGGTACGGTGCTGATGGTGATCCTGATGTCGATCATCGTCACCCCATTCGGTGTGGTGGCGGCGGTGTATCTGCGCGAGTATGCCAGCCAGGGCTTCATTACCCGCACAATCCGGGTGGCAGTCAACAACCTGGCCGGTGTGCCGTCAATAGTCTACGGCGTGTTTGGCCTGGGCTTTTTTGTCTACTTTGTCGGCGGTGAGCTGGATCAGGTGTTCTTTCCGGCGGCTTTGCCGCGACCTACCTTCGGCACCCCGGGCCTGATGTGGGCCTCCCTGACCCTGGCCCTGCTGACCCTGCCGGTGGTGATCGTGGCGACTGAGGAGGGGCTCGCCCGTATTCCCAAGACCCTGCGCGAAGGGTCACTGGCCCTCGGCGCCACCCGTGCGGAAACCCTGTGGCGAGTCGTGTTGCCCATGGCGAGCCCGGCGATGATGACCGGTCTCATCCTGGCGGTCGCGCGTGCTGCGGGCGAAGTGGCGCCGCTGATGCTGGTCGGTGTGGTGAAGCTGGCGCCGACCCTGCCCCTGGATGGCAACTACCCCTATCTGCACCTGGACCAGAAGTTCATGCACCTGGGTTTCCACATCTATGATGTGGGCTTCCAGAGCCCCAATGTGGAGGCGGCGCGCCCTCTGGTCTATGCTACGGCGCTGTTGCTGGTGCTGATCATCGCGCTTCTGAATCTCGCTGCTGTAAGCCTGCGCAACCGCTTGCGGGAGCGTTACAAGTCGCTGGAACACTAGACAGGATCCAACCATGCAAACCCATGCCATAGATATTCAGGCGCTGAAGCGCGACCAGGCTCAATCACCAGGGCAGGCCAGTCCCGCGGAAACCAGTCTGCGAATGGAAAACCTCAACCTGTTTTACAACACCACCCAGGCGCTGTTCGATATCAACCTGGAAATACCCCGCCAGCGTGTGACAGCGTTCATTGGTCCAAGCGGCTGCGGCAAGTCCAGCCTGCTGCGCTGTATCAACCGCATGAACGACCTGGTGGACGGCTGCCGGGTGGACGGCAGGTTGCTGCTGGAAAACGAGGATGTCTATGACCGGCGGGTGGACGTGGCCGCCCTGCGCCGGCGCGTCGGCATGGTGTTCCAGAAGCCCAACCCCTTTCCCAAGAGCATTTACGAGAACGTTGCCTATGGCCTGCGCATTCAGGGCATCAACAAGAAGCGCATTCTCGATGAGGTGGTGGAAAAATCCCTGCGCGCCGCGGCCCTGTGGGAAGAGGTGAAGGATCGGCTGCATGAGAGCGCGCTGGGCATGTCCGGTGGCCAGCAACAGCGTCTGGTAATTGCCCGCACCATTGCCGTCGAGCCGGAAGTGCTGCTGCTGGATGAGCCGGCCTCAGCCCTGGACCCGATCTCCACGCTGAAAATTGAAGAGCTGATCTACGAGCTTAAGTCCCGTTACACCATCGTCATCGTGACCCACAACATGCAGCAGGCGGCCCGGGTATCGGACATGACCGCCTTCATGTACATGGGCAAGTTGATTGAGTACGACGACACCGATACGCTGTTTACCAACCCGGAACAGAAACAGACCGAGGATTACATCACCGGCCGTTACGGCTGAGGACACTGCCATGCTGCAACAGGATAGCTACAAACAACATATCTCCGCACAGTTCAACGCCGAGCTGGAGTCCGTAAAGAACCACCTGCTGGAGATGGGTGGGCTGGTGGAGCAGCAGATCGGCAAGGCTGTCGATGCGCTGCTCAATCGCGACAGCGGGCTTGCAGAAGAGGTCATCGCCGGCGACGAGCAGGTCAATGACTTCGAGATCAGCGTTGACGAGGAGTGCTTTCGCATTCTAGCCCGCCGCCAGCCGGCGGCCAGCGACCTGCGCCTGGTGCTGGCCATCTCCAAGGTCACGACGGACCTGGAACGTATCGGCGACGAGGCCAGCAAGATCGCCCGCCAGGCAGTGAAGGCATCCGAGGAGGCCGCGTCCAGCAGTGGCAGCTTTACCGAGATTCGTCACATCAGTAACCATGTCGGAGAGATGCTGCGACACGCTCTGGACGCCTTTGCCCGTCTTGACGTCGACATGGCGGTGGAAACCGTGATTGCCGATCGTTCTGTGGATTCCGAATACGCCACCGCAATGCGCAGCCTGGTGACCTTCATGATGGAGGACCCGCGCACAATAGGGCCCGTGCTTGGACAGATGTGGGCCCTGCGCAGCTTGGAGAGGGTGGGAGACCACGCCTGCAATATTGCCGAGAGCGTGATTTACCTCGTTCGCGGCCTCGACGTGCGCCATGTCGAGCCGGATGAGCTGATCAATCAGGTTGAGGACAAATAACAGATAAGGATTGGATCTCTGTCATGGTTTTGTCATAAAAAAGACATAAAATTGCCATCAATCGGTCATGCGCCCTCCGCGCTGACAATGACAGGTGAGGATCCAACATGAACAAGACAGGACAGGCGGCGTCAGCACTGGCTGCCGTTGTTGCCGGCTCTTTGCTGGCCGGCAGTGCCCAGGCTGCGGTCAGCGAAGCGGAATTCGAGCAGCTCAAAACCCAGATGAATGCCCTGATGCAGCGGGTTACCCAGCTGGAGCAGGAAAACGCCGAGCTGCGCGAGAACACAGCCAGTGCTGTTTCCGAGCTCAAGCTGATCCGGGCGCCGGCAGCGGCGCCGTCCCGTCCGGCAGGTCACTGGACCGACACTGTCAGTTTCAGCGGCGACTTCCGCTATCGCTATGAAGAAATCGATATCGCTGCGCGGGATGTGCGCACCCGGCATCGCCTGCGCGCCCGTGCGGGGATCACCGCCACGCTTCCCAACGAGGTAGAAGTGGGATTGCGCCTGGCGGCCGGGAACGAGTCTCCCATCTCGGGCAACACGACGCTCGGTGGCGGAGCGACCAGCAAGGACCTGTATCTGGACCAGGCCTATGCAACCTGGCGGCCCTTTGACGGCGCCTACCTGACCGGCGGCAAGATGAAGAACAACTTCTATCGCCCCCAGGGTACGGGTCTGGTCTGGGACTCGGACTACACCCCGGAGGGGATTGCCCTGGGCTGGTCTGGTAACGGTGTCTTTATCAATGCAGCTGCGATAGCCCTGGAGAGTGACAGCAATCGCGCTAACAACACGTTCTATTACGGCCTTCAGACCGGCTTCACCGTGGATCTGACCGATCAGCTTGCGTTGACCTCTGGTGCGGGCTATATCGATATACCCGTGCGGGGCAAGACGGTATTTTACGGCGACAGCGACGAATTCTTCGGCAACAGCTTCAGCTGTGCGGAAAATGGCAGCTGCACCTACAGCAATAACTTCGAGGAGCTGGAGGTGTTTTCCGACCTGACCTGGCGCGGCATGGCTATGCCGCTGGCGGTCTATGCGCATTATGTTCAGAACCTTGATGCGGATGACTTTGACAAGGGATGGCTGGCGGGATTGCGGCTGGGGAAGGCCGATGCTGCCGGCAGCTGGGATCTGGGCTACCACTATGAGCGCACTGAAGCCGATGCTGTGTTCGGCTTGCTTCGCGACTCGGATTTTGCCGGTGGTGGGACCGATGTCCGGGGCCACAGACTGTTCGGGAACTATGCCATAGCCAAGCAGTGGCATATGGGTGTGACGGTTTATCTGGACAATGAGTCAGGCGAGAATGCCACGGGCACTGGTCGCGGCTACGATCGCGTGATGCTCGATACCCAGTTCAAATATTGAGCTGTGTGCGCAGTGCGGCACCCGCACTGCGCCTCGTCGTTATCAATATCCCGGACCCGGTTGCCCAGGCAACATAGCTGCGCGGCTTCCACGCAGCTTGCAATGGCGTTTTGCTCAAGTAAAATACCGCTGCGTCCGGCGGTGTGCCGGAGCATCTGCGTCCCCTTCGTCTAGTGGTCCAGGACACTGCCCTTTCACGGCGGTAACAGGGGTTCGAACCCCCTAGGGGACGCCATCCAATCGCCCACCCGGTAACTCCCGCTGCGGGAGTTGGGTACCGCAGGACTGCACGCATGAGCCGCTTCTGGAGTGACCTTACCCGGCGCTTGACGCCCTACGTGCCCGGTGAGCAGCCCCGGCATCAGCGCCTGGTGAAGCTGAACACCAATGAAGCGCCGTATCCTCCTTCACCCCGGGTACTGGCCGCGATCCGCGCCACTGATGGCGAGGCCCTGCGCCGCTATCCGGATCCCGAGTCCACCGAGGTGCGCCAGGCGATGGCAGATTACTACGGGCTGGCTGCCGAGCAGGTTTTCGTCGGCAACGGTTCCGACGAGGTGCTTGCGCATGTTTTCCAAGGGCTGCTCAAGCAGGACCAGCCTCTGCTCTTCCCGGACATCAGCTACAGTTTTTACCCGGTCTGGTGCGATCTCTATGGCGTTGCCTTCGAGCAGATCCCCCTGGGAGAGGATTTCGCAGTTGACGTCAGCGCCTACCAGCGCCCCAACGGCGGTATTATCCTGCCCAATCCGAACGCGCCCACGGGAATGGTGCTGGAACTGGCGGATATCCGCCGGCTGCTCGACTCGAACCCTGATCGGGTGGTGGTCATTGATGAGGCCTACATCGATTTTGGTGGTGACTCCGCGGTGGCGCTGATTGCTGACTACGACAATCTGCTGGTAGTACAGACCGTGTCCAAATCCCGCGCCCTCGCCGGCCTGCGCGTGGGCATGGCGTTTGGCCAGGCGCACCTGATCGACGGACTGCAGAGGATCAAGAACTCATTCAATTCCTATCCCCTTGACGCCGTGGCCCAGCGCGCGGTCATCGCGTCACTGGCCGACGAAGACTGGTTCCAGGACAGCCGGCGCAAGGTTATCGCATCCCGTGAGCGACTCCACCGCGGACTGGAGGCCCTGGGTTTCACCGTGCTGCCATCGACCGCCAACTTTGTTCTCGCAACTCCTGGCCCGGGCCGCGATGCCCGGGCAATTTTCCTCGCGCTCAGGGAGCAGGGCATCATCGTCCGCTACTTCGACCAGCCACGGATAGCCGACTACCTGCGGATTACGGTGGGTACGGATGAGCAGTGTGACGCCTTGCTGGAGGCACTTCCAGGTTTGTTGACCTGAAAGCATCGGGATGTCCCCGGCAGGATCCGGACGGGAAGGTGGGGGGCCGGGTTTCAGGACCGTTGGCGGCAGGGATGCCGCCAAAGAGCCTGCAGGGATGTATTTACGGCGTGACCTGAAACCCGGCCCCAGCTTTGCGTAGGCCGGCCTGGTTGCGCCCCCGGCGACCAGCAGTGGTCGCCCGCGCAGCACAGGGGTAGCGGCGCGTCAAACCCGCTGGAGAATAACGCTCCCGATACTGTACCCCGCTCCAAACGAGCACAGCACGCCCAGATCGCCACTGGCAAAGTCCCCGCGGTGCTTGTGGAACGCGATCACCGAGCCGGCAGAACTGGTGTTGGCGTACTCGTCGAGAATGGTGGGGGCCTCCTCCTCGGTGGCATCCCGCCCCAGCACCTTGCGTGCGATGAGGTGGTTCATGCTCAGGTTGGCCTGGTGCAGCCACATGCGCTTGAGGCTGTCAGCTGCGATATCCAGGCGTTGCAGCTGCTCGCTGATTTGCTTCGCGACTGCGGGGCAGACTTCCTTGAACACCTTGCGCCCCTCCTGCACGAACAGCTTGTCCGGCTGGCCGATCCCTTCCTCGGCCGCCCGGTTGAGGAAGCCGAAGTTGTTGCGGATGTTGTTTGAAAACAGCGTCTGCAGCTTGCTGTCGATGATGCGATAGCGTTCTGCCGCGGTGGCGCTCTCGCCGCGCTCGACGATGATCGCCGTGCAGACGTCGCCGAAAATGAAATGTGAGTCGCGATCGCGGAAGTTGAGATGGCCGCTGCAGATCTCGGGATTGAGGATGAGTACGCAGCGGGCACTGCCGGAGAGGATGCTGTCGCGCGCCTGCTGGATGCCGAAGGTGGCGGATGAGCACGCCACGTTCATGTCGAACCCGAAACCCTGGATGCCCAGTGCGTCCTGGACTTCCACGGCGATGGCGGGATAGGGGCGCTGGAGGTTGGAGCAGGCGACGATAACCGCATCGATGTCCGACGCGGCCTTGCCGGCCTGCGCCATGGCTTCGCGTGCAGCGGCAACGGAAATTTCGCATTGAATCGACGGGCTGGCGTCCGGGCGCTCGGGTATCCGCGGCACCATGCGCTGTGGATCCAGGATCCCGGCCTTGTCAATGACATAGCGCGACTTGATACCCGAGGCCTTTTCAACGAACTCCGCGGAGGATGGCTGCATGGGCGCTATCGCACCTGAGGCGATGGCCTCTGCATTGTCCGCGTTGAATTGCTCGACCCAGGTATTGAAAGAAATGACCAGCTCTTCGTTGCTGATCGACTGGGGCGGGGTGTAAAGCCCTGTGCCGCTGATGACGACGTCACTCATGACCTGCGTTTCCCTAAGCTATGCCCTGTTATGGGGCAGTGTAACGAAAAAAGGCCGCTCGGGGCGGCCTTGTTGTTCGCAGCGCGGCTTCAGCCGCGTTTGTCCAGGGGTACGAAGTCCCGCTGGGCGTGACCAGTGTAAAGCTGGCGCGGCCGACCAATGCGATAGCTGCCGCTGATCATCTCGTGCCAGTGGGCAATCCAGCCTACCGTGCGCCCTACGGCGAAAATCACGGTAAACATGCTGGTGGGAATGCCGATGGCCTTGAGAATGATGCCGGAGTAAAAATCCACGTTGGGGTAGAGTTTTTTCTCGATGAAGTAGGGGTCCTCAAGCGCGATCTGCTCGAGCCTCTTGGCGATCGCCAGCAGCGGCTCGTTGTCTATGCCCAGTTCCGCCAGGACTTCATCGGCGGCCTCCTTCATGACCTTGGCACGGGGGTCGAAATTCTTGTAGACGCGGTGACCAAAGCCCATGAGACGGAACGGGTCATCCTTGTCCTTGGCCCGGGCCACGAACTCATCGATGCGGGAAACGTCGCCGATTTCCTCGAGCATTTCCAGTACTGCTTCATTGGCTCCGCCGTGTGAGGGCCCCCAGAGTGCCGCGATGCCTGCGGCAATGCAGGCGAAGGGGTTGGCGCCGGAAGAACCGGCCAGGCGCACCGTGGAGGTAGAGGCATTCTGCTCGTGGTCGGCATGGAGCAGGAAGATGCGATCCATCGCCTTTGCCAGTACCGGGCTGATGTTGCTCGGCTCACAGGGATTGCCGAACATCATGTGCAGGAAGTTTTCGGAGTAGCTCATGCGGTTGTCGGGATACATGAACGGCTGGCCGATGGAGAACTTGTAGCTCATGGCCGCAAGAGTCGGCATTTTCGCTATCAGCCTGAAGGCCGCAACTTCCCTGTGGTGTTCGTCGGAGATATCGAGCGAGTCGTGATAGAAGGCAGACAGCGCGCCGACGACACCGCACATGACCGCCATGGGGTGTGCGTCGCGGCGGAAGCCGTTGAAAAATGTACGAATCTGCTCGTGCACCATGGTGTGGCGCTTGACCGTGCTGACAAAGTTCTGCTTCTGCGCCGCGTTGGGCAGCTCTCCATAGAGCAGCAGGTAGCAGGTCTCAAGGTAGTCGCTGTGCTCGGCCAGCTGGTCAATCGGGTAGCCGCGATGCAGGAGTACGCCCTTGGCACCGTCAATATAGGTAATCTGTGATTCACAGGCAGCCGTGGAGACGAAACCCGGGTCGTAGGTGAACATGTCCCTGGCAGTCAGGCCGCCGACGTCAATGACATCCTGGCCGAGGGTGCCGGAGTAGACGGGAAGCTCAATGGCTTCATCCAGGCCATCTACCTTCAGGGTTGCCTTTCTTTCACTCATAGGGGGTCCTGCGATGTAGTTTCGTGGGGTGCCCAACTATAGAGTCTCGGCAGCTTTTGTCAATTGATCTGGCCCTAATTGCCACCA
>JBFHFJ010000121.1:0-8837 GCA_041583655.1 Haliea sp.
CAGGGTGGCGTAGCAGTCCTTGACCTCGGGCACCAGGATTCGCACGGCGCGGATATCGTAGACCTGAGAGAACCCTATACCTTTGCGCTGCATCTTGCGCCAGATACTGTAGATGTGTTTCGCCCGGCCGCTGATGTTGAACTGCAGTCCGGCCTGCTCCAGGACCCGGGTCAGCTCCTCTGTGACGCGGGCGATGAAACGATCCCGCTCCAGGCGCTTGCCGTCGAGCAACCGGGCGATCTTGCGATAGGCATCGCTGTAGATGTAACGGAAGGACAGATCCTCCAGCTCCCATTTCAGGTGACCGATACCGAGCCGGTGGGCCAGCGGCGCATAGACATCGAACACCTCCCGGGCGATAGGCCAGCGCCGCTCCTCGTCATTCTTCACCGCGCGAATCGCGCATGTCCGCTCAGCGAGCTTGATCAGTGCCACGCGCACGTCGTCGACCAGCGCCACCAGCATCTTGCGGATGTTGTCCTGCTGGCCATGGGCCTGCCCCAGTACCGGGGAATCAATCTGGGTCTTGAGGTCACTGATCGCGGCCATGCGCAGCACGCCGGTGATCAGGTTCTGCACTCCCAATCCAAACTGCTCACCCACGGCGTCCAGGGCCAGCCGCTCCTCTCGTACCGCGCGATAGAGAATGCCCGCCACCAGGCACTCGGTGCCCACGTGTAACTCGGAGAGAATCTGGGCCATGTCGAGCCCGGTGGCAAAACAGTTGGATTCATGCGCCCAGTCGGGCACATCGCGGCCAGGTGCGGAGCAGGCCTCCCGGGCCAGCGCGCAGGCCCTGAGCAACACCTCCAGTTCATCCTGGTGATGCAGGACCGGGAGCTGCTCCAGCCAGCGCTCCAGGTCGATCTCCCCGGAATCCGTGAGATGTGACTGTTCCCGTACTCGGACCATGATCCGGCTCCGCTCAGGGGTTGGCGAAAACACCCGTGGACAAGTAGCGATCGCCCCGATCACAGACGATGGCGACAATCACCGCATTGTTGACTTCGGCCGACAGCTTCAGCGCAGCGGCGATTGCGCCGCCCGAGGACACGCCACAGAAAATGCCCTCTTCCCGCGCCATCAGGCGCATGTGGTGTTCCGACTCGGCCTGGGAGATGTCGATCACCCTGTCGACCCGGGCAGCGTCAAAAATCGCCGGCAGGTAGGCGGGCGGCCAGCGGCGGATACCCGGGATACTCGAACCCTCCAACGGCTGCAGGCCGACAATCTGGATCTCGGGGTTCTGCTGCTTGAGGAAAGCCGAGACCCCCATGATGGTGCCGGTGGTACCCATGGAGGCGACAAAATGAGTGATCGTACCGCGGGTTTGCCGCCAGATTTCCGGACCGGTGCCGCGGAAGTGCGCCAGGGGGTTGTCCGTATTGCCAAACTGGTCCAATACCCTGCCCTTGCCCTGGGCCTGCATCTGCAGCGCCAGGTCCCGTGCGCCCTCCATTCCCTCGGCCTGGCTTACCTCCACCAGCTCCGCACCGTAGGCAGACATGGCCTGCTTGCGCTCCGCACTCATATGCGAGGGCATGATCAGGATCAGGCGATAGCCGCGAATGGCCGCGACCATGGCCAGGGCGATGCCGGTATTGCCGCTGGTAGCCTCGATCAGTGTGTCCCCGGGCCTGATGTCACCGCGAAGCTCGGCTTCCGCGATCATGCTCAATGCGGGGCGATCTTTCACCGAGCCGGCGGGATTGGTACCTTCAAGCTTCGCCAACAGCGTATTGGAAGTCTCCCCCGGCAGGCGCTGCAGCCGCACCAGCGGGGTGTTGCCGATACAGGCTTCGATGGTTGGATATTCGGACATAGTTCTCCACAACCCGCCGGGCGGGGCAGTATAGCGATTTTCACCGGCACGGACATGCCTCCGGTCACTTCAGCGCGGCAAAGGCAACCACATAGGCCTGCTCATCGGCAAGCGACAGCAGGATAGCCGACCCGCCGCGGCTTTTCACGACCTCCGCGGCGCCGCCGGACAGAAACACCAGAGGTGCGCCGTGTGCATCGTGGCCCACCTCGATATCCTGCCAGCTGACACCGCGCCCGATTCCGGTACCCAGGGCCTTGGCCACCGCTTCCTTGGCCGCGAAGCGCTTGGCCAGCAGACGTACCGACTGCTGGCTGGCGGCGTACTCCGCCTGTTCCGTCGGGGTCAGGATACGACGCACAAACCTGTCGCCCAACCGCGCCACTACCGCTTCGACCCGCGCCACCTCAAGAATATCCGTGCCCAGGGCGATCACTGCTGCTGGCTCCGGCTGCGGAACTGGCGAAACAGCTCGCGACTGTGCAGGGGGCGGTCACCCAGATGACCGGCAAGCGCCTGGCGGAGCAGGCGTTTTGCCGCCACTGCCTGTTCGCCATCGTAGCGCCCGTCGGCAATCGCCAGCAGGTCGCGCCCTGAAAACAGTACCGCCGGGGAACCCGCATGCCGGGCACAGGCCACCAGCCCGAATTCCACCTGGTATTGATACCAGCCCTCAGCGTCCACCGGCTCCCCACTGTAGCCATCCACCGCAGGATCGAAATGATAACCCAGCGCTTCCAGCAGCCTGAATTCGAACCGGCGCAAACAGGCGTCGCCGACGTCACCGGCCGCCAGTTGCAGCAGCGTCTCACCATAAAGCGCAAACAGCTCTGGCTGCGGATCCTGCCGCTGCAGCAGCCGCACCAGAAGCTCGTTGAGGTAAAGCCCGGTGAACAAACGCTCCGCCTGGAGCAGCGGCGCGCTGCCCGCCCCCTCTACTGCTACCAGCTGCTTCATTTCCGCGCGCCCGGCAAAGCTGACCAGCAGGGGGCGAAAGGGTTGCAGCAGGGACGCCTGGGTGCCGCCGCGACTGCGCCGCCGGGCCCCCTTGCCCACCAGGCTCAAGCGTCCGTGTTCAGCGGTAAACACTTCCAGCAGCAAGCTGGTGTCCCGGTAGGGGCGACCGTGGAGCAGGTAGGCGGGCTGGAGATTTACGCGCATGGGCAGCTCGCGGGCGCTCAGCGATCATCGTAACCGAGACTGCGCAGTGCACGCTCGTCGTCAGACCAACCGGATTTCACCTTGACCCAGAGGCGCAGCATGACCTTGCTCTCGAACAGCCGCTCCATGTCGCGGCGGGCATCGGTACCAATTGAGCGGAGTCGGCTACCCTTCTCGCCGATCAGGATCCGCTTCTGCCCATCGCGCTCGACCAGGATCAGGGCGGAGATGTCCAGTATGGTCTCGTCCTGGCGGAACTCCTCAATTTCCACCGTAACCGCATAGGGCAGCTCATCGCCAAGCTGGCGCATGATCTTCTCGCGCACTATCTCCGCTGCCAGAAAGCGCTGGCTGCGGTCGGTGATCTGGTCCTCAGGGAAAAAGTGCCCGGCCTCGGGCAGACGCTGGCGTATCTCCTGCTCCAGCGCGTCCAGGTTCTGGCCGCGCAGGGCGGAGAGCGGGATGATGGTGGCAAAGGGCGCCCGCTCGGCAAGCTGCTGCAACTGCGGCAGCAGTACGCTCTTGTCCTCCAGCAGGTCAACCTTGTTCACGACCAGCAGGGTGGGCACCCCGGCCTGACCCACCCGCTGCAGGACCATCTCATCCTCATCCGTCCAGGCGGTTCGATCCACGACCATGACGATAACGTCGACATCACGGATGGCGCTGCTGGCGGCCCGGTTCATGAAGCGGTTGATAGCGCGTGGTTCGGCGCGGTGCAAACCAGGGGTATCGACAAAAATGAACTGGCAGCCGGCCTCGGTCTTGATACCCAGCACCTGGTGACGCGTCGTCTGGGGTTTGCGCGAGGTAATGCTGATCTTCTGGCCCAGCAGATGATTAAGCAGTGTCGATTTGCCGACATTCGGCCGACCTACGATCGCAACATACCCGCAGCGCTGCACGGGTTCCGGTTCATTGGTCATTGGCAATTGCCTCCAGTGCCGCTTCGGCAGCAGCCTGTTCCGCCTTTTGCCGGCTGCGGCCGGCGCCCTCGAAAATCCGCATGGGTTGCGCCAGGCGGCACTCGATGCGGAACAGCTGCTTGTGGTCCTCGCCCTCGACCGCGAGCAGTTCGTAGGCCGGCAAGGGGCGCCCGCGGCCCTGCAGGTACTCCTGCAGACGCGTCTTGGCATCCTTGCCTGCGGCGGCCATCTCCAGCCCCTCGAGCCGGCCGTGGAACCAGTGCAACAGGCACTCGCGGCAGCGGCCGGTTCCGCTGTCCAGCAGGATCGCGCCCGCGATCGCCTCCAGGGCATCCGCGATAATGGACCCCCGGCGGTGCCCGCCGCTCTTGCGCTCGCCCTGGCCAAGCTGGACAAATTCCCCCAGGCCCAGTTCGCGCCCAATTTCCGCCAGCGTATCGCCCCTGACCAGGGCTGCGCGCATCCGGCTGAGATCGCCCTCCCGAGCCTTGGGGAACTTCTGGTACAGCGCCTCGGCAATCACGTGATTGACAATGGAGTCACCGAGAAACTCAAGGCGTTCGTTGTTACTGCCGGACGCACTCCGATGCGTTAGTGCCAGCTGCAAAAGCGAGGGGTCATTGAATTCATACCCCAGCACCCGCTGCAGGCGGCGAAGCTTATCCATGCAGCATCAGGACGAGCGGCGAGTGCCGGCTTCCCGCTGCAGGTCATCAAACTTGATGATCACATCGATATTGCCAAACAGCGGCACACGCGCTTCGTAGCTGGCGTCGATGTAGGTCTTGCCGTCCTTGCGGAAAACCTCGACATCGCCGGGCTTGAGACCGTATATCTGGTTGGTGTTGAAGAGGTTGGAAAGTTTGCGGCGGATATCGCCAATGCTCTCCGAGGCGGGGTCGTATTCAGCAGCAACACGGGTCACCACGTCGCGGACAGAGAAGTATTCAAAGTAGCTCGGGCCCATCTTCAGGCCGCACATGACAAAGAACCCCACCATGATGGCCACGGTGAGCATTCCCAGGAAAGACATGCCTGACTGCTGTTGCCGCAATTTCATGCTGCGTACCCCCAAAGCTTGGTGTCTACTCATTTTATGGCGCCGGCACGACTGAAGCTCGGGATGCTGAACAGGGAATCCCAGTGCATCCAGATCGCGAACGCCTTGCCTACTATATCCCTTTCCGGCACCTGACCCCATACCCTGCTGTCACTGCTGTTGTCGCGATTATCGCCCATCATGAAGTAGTGGCCCGCCTCGACGACCAGGGTAAAATCCCGGCCCGGGCGCATCTGATCATCCTGCATGAGGTGCGGCTCCTCCCCCAGGGTCTCCAGGGCAACCTCCATCCGCGCCTGCCCCTGGGGCACCACGGCAAGCGGCTCGGTGGGAACCGGCTCGCCATTCACGAACAGGCGCTTGTTCCGGTAGCTGACCGTGTCTCCCGGCAGGCCGACAACGCGCTTGATGTAATAGGTATCGTTCATGTGCGGCGGAAAGAACACCATGACGTCACCGCGCTGGGGCTCATTGATGTCGATAACCTTGGTCCGTACCACCGGCAAGCGAATGCCGTAGGTAAACTTGTTGACCAGGATATAGTCACCGACCTCCAGCGTCGGGACCATGGAGGAGGACGGGATCTGGAACGGCTAACCCAGGAATGAACGCAGCACGACAACCACAACCACCACCGGGAAAAACGACCGGGAATACTCCACCAGCGTCGGCTCGGCGGCCGTGGCGCGCACCTTGGCCTGGTAGGCCGCCGCATCCTTGCTGCCATCCCGGGACCAGCCGGGGTATTGGGCCTGCAGAGCCTCCCGGACGCTGCGCCGACGCGGTGCCATAAACAGGGCATCAACCAGCCAGATGCCGCCGCTGCCAAATACAAGGATCACAAGAATGAGAGGAAAATCAATTGTCATAGGGGGTTATCCATCCACCTTCAGCACCGCGAGGAATGCCGACTGGGGAATTTCCACGTTGCCGACCTGCTTCATGCGTTTTTTGCCTGCTTTCTGTTTCTCCAGAAGCTTCTTTTTGCGGCTGGCATCGCCGCCATAGCACTTTGCAGTAACGTTCTTGCGCAGCGCCTTCACGGTCTGGCGGGCAACAACCTTGCCTCCCACCGCAGCCTGGATAGCGACATCGAACATCTGCCGCGGGATCAAATCCTTCATTTTCTCGGTAAGCACCCTGCCCCGGTGCATAATGTGGTCGCGATGCACAATCACTGCCAGCGCATCAACCCGCTCGCCATTTATCATCACATCCAGGCGCGACAGGCTGGCGGGCTCGAAGCGGTCAAAGCTGTAGTCCAGGGACGCGTAACCGCGGCTTACCGATTTCAACCTGTCGAAGAAGTCGAGCACGACTTCCGCCAGGGGAATATCGTAGACCACGGAAACCTGGCTGCCCAGGAACAGCATGTCCTTCTGTGTGCCGCGCTTCTCGACACAGAGAGTGATGACATTGCCCAGGTAGTCCTGGGGTACGAGGATATTGCAGCGTGCAACAGGCTCGCGCATCTCATCGATTTCACCGGGGTCAGGCAACCTGGACGGGTTGTCGACGTACACGATATCGCCGTTTTTCTTCACCACCTCGTAGATTACCGTGGGCGCGGTGGTAATCAGGTCCAGGTCGTACTCCCGCTCCAGCCGCTCCTGGATAATCTCCATGTGCAGCATACCGAGAAAGCCGCAGCGGAAGCCAAAACCGAGGGCGTCAGAGGTCTCGGGCTCGTAGAACAGGGAGGCGTCGTTGAGGGTCAGCTTGGACAGCGCGTCGCGGAAGTCCTCGTAGTCATCAGTGGAGATGGTGAAGATGCCGGCGTAGACCTGCGGCTTGACCTGCTTGAAACCGGGCAGCGAGGGTACATCCGGGTGCTGGGCGCTCACCAGTGTGTCGCCCACGGGCGCACCGTGGATATCCTTGATCCCGGCTACCACGAAGCCCACTTCTCCCGCCTTCAGCTCCCCGGTCTCCAGCCTCTTGGGGGTGAATATCCCAACGCTGTCCACCTGGTGCACCCGGCCGGTAGACTTGGTAATGAACTTTTCCCGTTTGCGCAGCACACCCTGCTTGACCCGCACCAGCGACACCACGCCAAGATAGTTGTCGAACCAGGAATCGATGATCAGGGCCTGCAGGGGCGCGTTGATGTCCCCTTCCGGGGGGGGGATATTCTCGACCAGGTACTCCAGCGCATCCTCGATCCCCATACCCGATTTGGCGCTGACCAGGCAGGCTCCGGTCGCGTCAATGCCGATGATCTCCTCGATTTCCCGCTTGACCTTGTCCGGGTCAGCCTGGGGCAGATCCATCTTGTTGAGGATGGGGAGGACTTCCAGACCCTGCTCGATAGCCGTGTAGCAGTTGGCGACCGACTGGGCCTCCACGCCCTGCCCGGCATCCACTACCAGCAGCGCGCCCTCGCAGGCAGACAGGGACCGCGACACCTCGTAGGAAAAGTCAACGTGGCCCGGCGTGTCAATGAAGTTGAGCTGGTAGACCTTGCCGCTGCGCGCGCTGTAGTTCAGGGTGACGCTCTGCGCCTTGATGGTGATACCACGTTCGCGCTCGATATCCATGGAATCGAGCACCTGCTCGGCCATCTCGCGCTCGCTCAGGCCGCCACAGTGCTGGATAAAGCGGTCCGCAAGGGTCGATTTGCCGTGGTCGATGTGCGCGATAATGGAAAAATTGCGGATGTGGCTTAAGTCACTCACTCAAATGGGCTCGATTGGGGTCATGGGTGCTGGCGAAAAGACGCGCGATTGTACCCCAATGGCCCTTCCGCCGCCATGCCGCCGCACCGGGACGCACGGCGGGGGCGGCGGGAGGGTGAGCGTGGGTCTAGTCGCGCAGCTTGAGCCCGATGAACAGAGGCGAACCGCGGCGAATCAGGCGCAAGGGAACCGAATCACCGGCCGACAGGCGGGACACCGCGCGCTCAAAAGCTGACACGTCCTTGACCGGGCTGGAGCCCAGCATGGTGATGATGTCGCCGGGCAGCACGCCGGATTCGGCGGCCACGGAGCCGGGGGAAACCTGGCGCACGAGCACACCGCCGGAGATACCAAGGCGCTCCAGGGCTTCGGCGCCCGCCTCCTCGACCACCAGGCCGAGGCGACCGCCACGATCCTCGTCGGCCCGGTCACTGCTTAGGGCGTAGCTGTCATCGGCTTCCAGGCCACCCACCTTGACCCGCAGGCTCTTGCGCTTGCGCTCGCGCATGATATCCACCCGCACCGTCGTGTCAGGCGCGGTCAGGCCCACGACATGGGGCAGTTCCGCAGAGGTGGGGATATCCTTGCCGTCGAACTGCAGGATCACATCACCCGGTTGCAGTCCCGCCTTGGCGGCGGGCCCGTCCTCGGCGACCTGGGCAACCAGTGCGCCCTGGGGCCGATCGAGACCAAAGGACTCCGCCAGGGTCTTGTCGACATCCTGGATGGTGACACCCAGCCAGCCACGGGTGACCCGGCCGCTGTCCTTGAGCTGGGCAATCACGTTGCGCACAACGCTGGCGGGGATGGCAAAGGACAGGCCTATGGAGCCGCCGCTGCGGGTGAATATCTGGGAGTTGACTCCCACTACCTCGCCGTCGAGGTTAAACAGGGGGCCACCTGAATTGCCGGGGTTGATGGCAACGTCAGTCTGGACGAAGGGCACATAGTTCTCACCCTGTTCCGTTGGCAGGCTGCGCCCCATGGCGCTGACAATGCCCGCGGTTACGGAGTAATCCAGGCCAAACGGAGAGCCGATGACCAGCACCCACTCCCCCACTTCCAGGTCGTCATCAGCTCCCAGGCGCAGGGACGGAAGCCCGCTGGCGTCGACCCTGAGCAGGGCAAGGTCCGAGCGCGGATCGGTACCCACCACTTCGGCCTCGAATTCCCGGCGGTCGATCATCCGCACC
>JBFHFJ010000122.1:0-8739 GCA_041583655.1 Haliea sp.
CCGGGCGGGACACGCTGTGAATACATCCTTGTACGCTCTTTGACGGCGTCCATGCCGTCGACGGTCCCGCCCGCCAGCCCCCAGACAGCGCGTCCCCGATTAAGGGTAGTGAGTTCAGACTTTTGGGGTTGCACTCCCGGCTTACCGCGCTCTCGTAGCGGAGCACTGTAGTCACGCTTTCGGGGTTGCACGGTCGATGATGGCGGCGCAGTCCACGCCCCGGGGCAGGGCACCGTAGTGGTGGTGGCCGACAGCTTCCAGCCGGGAGGCGCAGTAGGCGTCGGCTAGGGCGCCGGGGGCGTGTTGCAGGAGCAGGGCCGCCTGCAGGGAGGTTGCCAGGCGATCAACGACGCTGCGGGCGCGGTATTCCAGGTCCGCGGGGTCCTTGAGTTCGCGGGCGAGGGTGTCCAGCTGCCGGTCCAGGGCGGCGTTGGCGCCGCGGGCCTTGCCGGTCTCGGCGAAGAATACGTCCACGACCCGGGGTGACTTGTGCAGGGCACGCAGCACGTCCAGGCACTGCACATTGCCGCTGCCTTCCCAGATTGCGTTTACCGGGGCTTCCCGGTATAGGCGCGGCATCATACTGTCTTCCATCACGCCACTGCCGCCGATGCACTCCATGGCCTCATAGGCGTGGTTGGGGCTGCGCTTGCAGATCCAGTATTTGCCCACGGCGACGCCGAGGCGCATCAGCAGCGCTTCCTGTTCGTCGCCGGGGTTGTCCAGGGCCCGGGCCATGCGCAGGGTGGTGACCAGTGCCGCCTCGCTCTCGATGGCGAGGTCGGCGAGTACATTCTGCATCAGCGGCTGCTGATTCAGCACTTTGCCGAATGCCTCACGGATGCCGCAGTGGTGGAGTGCCTGGGACAGGGCCATGCGCATCCCGGCGGCGGAGCCGATCATACAGTCGAAGCGGGTCAGGCTGACCATTTCGACAATGGTGCGAACGCCGCGGCCCTCTTCACCCAGCAGCCAGCCCAGGGCACCGCGCAGCTCGATTTCACTGGAGGCATTGGAGGCGTTGCTCAGCTTCTTTTTCAGGCGCAGCACCTGCAGCGGGTTCTTGCTGCCATCGGGGCGCCAGCGCGGCACCAGGAAGCAGCTGGGGCCCGCCTCGGTCTGGGCCAGCACCAGGAAGGCGTCGCACATGGGTGCGGAGAGAAAGAACTTGTGGCCGACCAGCTCATAGGGCTCGCCGGATCCGCGCTGGCCCAGCGGATAGGCCCGTGTGCTGTTGCTGCGCACATCTGAGCCCCCCTGCTTCTCGGTCATGCCCATGCCGATGGTCACCGCGCGCTTCCGGGTGTCGGGCACGTTGCGCGGGTCGTACTCCCGGGCCGTGATCCTGGGTTCCCAGAGTGCCGCGATGGCCGGCGTCGTGCGAATCGAGGGAATACAGGCGAAGGTCATGGTGATGGGGCAGCCGTGCCCGGCTTCGACCTGGCCGTGCAGGTAGCTGTGTGCGGCGCGCGCGACATGCGCGCCGGCGCGCGGGGCGGTCCAGGGAGATGAGTGCAGGCCGTGGCGGATCGCCGTATCCATCAGGGTGTGGTAGGCGGGGTGATAGCTTACCAGGTCCACGCGGTTGCCGAAGCGGTCGTGGGTGTCGAATTCCGGGGTGTACTTGTTCGCGGCGAAGCCCAGCTGGAGATAGTCGGCGGTGCCAATCCTGTTGCCGAAGGCTGTCAGGTCGCCCTCGGCCCAGGCCGCGCCTTCGCGCTGCACCGCTTCACGCAGGGCGCGATCCTCGGTGTACAGGTTGTAATCCGCCAGCTCCCGGGAAAGGTTCTCCACCTCGTGGGTTTCCGCGAGGTAGGGCTGCCGGTTGCCAGGTCGATGAGGTGCGTTCATGGGGAACCTCCCGCAGTCACAGGTTCGCAGTCTCCCGCAATTTTTTCAGCGCCGCCAGCTGTTCCTCGGTGCTGAGCGGCTCGGGGCTGTGTTGCTCCAGCGCCGGTTCCTCCGGGATGACCAGGGTCTCTCCCCGAAGCACCCGGGTGCAGTAGTCCTGGTAGTGCTGGCGGAACACTGGCCAGGTCAGGCGTTCCGGGTTGTTGGCCAGGAAGAACCAGTCACTGGCGCGGCCTGCGAGGTAAACCGCGGGGTGGCTCCAGGTCTGGGCCGAGCGAGGACTGCGGGCGCCGCAGGCCTCCAGGTAGGCATCAAAGGGGGCCGGCAGCCCCAGCCCGGCAATACCCTCGCGACAGCACTCGAGCATTCGGTGCAATGTTGGTAAATACTCACTATTCTCGATGGCGTGGCGGGCGCCGCGCAGGATCTGCTCCACCGGATAGTCCGCCAGGGATTCCAGCCACAGTTTCTTGATCTGCTTGAGCTGTTCGGCGTCCGGATAGGCGGCGTAGTACTGGTTGTGGTAGTTAAGCCGGAACAGGGCAAACACCTGGTTGATGGCCTCGACATGGGCCTCGCTGGCCTGGCGCCGCGCTTCAGTCTGCCCAGGAGGTGTCGTTGAGGTCGTCTGCGAGGCTTCGATCCCGCGTGCGACCCGTTCGAGGAGATCCTTGCTGTCCGTCATGGCTGTGTCCTGCCTGATCAATACGGTGCCGTTTGGCCCAATGGAACTTCACGTGCTGCAGGAACTTGCTGTTCCAGGACGTGTGCGCCTGGTTGCTGTCTCGCCAGTAGACGATGAATTCCGGCAGCAGCTCGCGGGCAAAGCCCTCATCGATGTGCGACAGGCGCAGGATATCAAAAACATCGTCATCGGGCTGCCAGTCCTCGGTAATGCGCCGTGGCTCGGTGCTGTGGCGCATGCTGGAGGTGTATTTCGCCCACTGGATACGGATGTGCTGGATGAATTTCGAGTTCAGCTCCTTTGGCGCATCGCCGCGCTCGCGCCAGTAGAGAATGAACTCGGGGGTGGCTTCGTCAATAAAATCGGGATCGATACCACTGCGTAACATGATCTCCAGCGCGTCCCGGCTGGGCCGCCAGTGGTTGTCCAGGGGCACATTCTGGTCGACGCGGAAGGCCTCGGCCTGGTTCTGCTGCTCGCGTCGCCAGGAACTGATGACGTGCTGGCGGAATTTATTCTCCCAGGCGTGGCTGGGCTCACCGCGCTCGCGCCAGTAAAAGATGAAATCCTCCAGCTGGTCGATAGCAAACTGCCGCGGTATGTTGTGGTTCAGCGCGAGCAGCTGCAGCAGGTCTTCACTGGGGCACCAGTTGGGCGGCAGCTGGCCGGCGCTGCGGCGGGGCGGTACCGCGGGACGGTGTACGGCTGGCTGTTGTTTCTGCACGGGTTCGTTCAGGGCAAAGACCAGCTCCCCATGGCTGTGCAGGGGTGGCGACTGCATCAGGATCACGCCCTTGTCGGCCAGGCTGCGGGTGACACGGTGCAGGTCAGTGGGTGTCCAGAAGGGCAGCTGGCGCAGGAGGAAGTCGCGCTCGATGACGAGCCAGGCAAAGCCGTCGCTGTGCCGGGGCTGGCGATGCGCGAACAGGGCGCCGAGCTGTTGCAGCAGGATGGCCTCTTCCAGCCCAATTGTCGCCGCCAGCCCCGGTGAGAACACCAGTGGCTGTTCGGGAACAATGGAGGCGTCTGACATGGGCAATCCGGTAGTGTTGGGCAAGCGCATACTCTAGGATACCGACCTCACCCGGCAACCGATAGCCGGGCGCCAGACTTTTTCCCCGGGCAACAGGAGCAGGACAGGGCATGGCCAAGAGCAAAACCGCATTCGTATGCAGTGACTGTGGCTCGGATTACGCCAAATGGCAGGGGCAGTGCAACGACTGCGGGGCGTGGAACACGCTGGCCGAAGTGCGGCTGGGCCCGGCCGGTGGCGGAACTCGCAACCCTGCCCCGGGGCGGGCGGGCGGCAGCCGCAGCGGCTATACCGGCACCCTGGCGGAGGCGCGACTGCTGGGTGAGATCGACCTGGAGGACCTGCCGCGATTTTCCAGCGGCGCCGATGAATTCGACCGGGTGCTGGGAGGCGGCCTGGTCCCCGGGTCGGCCATCCTTGTCGGCGGCAATCCGGGTGCCGGCAAGAGCACCCTGCTGTTGCAGACCATGTGCCACCTTGCCGCAGGGATGGAAGCGCTCTACATCACAGGGGAGGAGTCCCTGCAGCAGGTGGCGATGCGCGCCCGGCGGCTGGGGCTGGCCACGGACAAGCTGCGCCTGATGGCGGAGACCAATGTCGAGGCCATTATTGCCGCAGCCGACAAGTACCGGCCGCGGGTGCTGGTGGTGGATTCCATCCAGGTGGTGCACTCGGACGATCTCAACTCGGCGCCCGGGAGTGTCTCCCAGGTTCGGGAGTGCGCCGCTTTCCTGACCCGGTTTGCGAAGCAAACCGGCACCGTGCTGTTCCTGGTCGGGCACGTGACCAAGGACGGCTCCCTGGCCGGTCCCAAGGTGCTGGAGCACATGATCGACTGCTCGATATTGCTGGAGGGGGACCACGACTCCCGTTTTCGGACCCTGCGGGGACAGAAGAACCGCTTTGGCGCGGTCAATGAACTGGGAGTGTTCGCCATGACCGAACAGGGTATGCGCGAGGTCCGCAACCCTTCCGCCATCTTCCTGGACCGGAGCAGCGAGCCCGCCTCGGGCAGCGCGGTGATGGTGGTCTGGGAGGGCACCCGGCCACTGCTGGTAGAGATCCAGGCGCTGGTTGACGACAGCGCCCTGGGCAATCCGCGCCGGGTTGCGGTGGGCCTGGAGCAGAACCGGCTGGCGATGCTGCTGGCGGTGCTGCACCGGCACGGCGGCCTGCAGGTGGGTGACCAGGACGTGTTCGCCAATGTGGTGGGCGGCGTGAAGGTGCTGGAGACCAGCGCAGACCTGGCGCTGCTGCTGGCGATCGTCTCCAGCTTTCGCGACAAGCAGCTGCCCCGGGACATGGTGATCTTCGGCGAAGTAGGCCTGTCGGGCGAGATCCGGCCGGTGCCCAGTGGCCAGGAGCGGCTGGCGGAAGCGGCGAAGCACGGCTTTCGGCGCGCCATTGTGCCGCGCGCCAATGCGCCCCGCGGCGAGATAAAAGGGATGCAGGTAATCGCTGTTTCAAAACTGTCGGAAGCGCTTGCCGCTGTGGACTAGATCCATGCCGTCACAGCGCCAATGGCACGAAAAACTTGGGCAATTCCGCAGCGGACGTCTATAGTGAGTGCCATAAGCTCTGCAAAAATAGCGGAGTTCGATAACAAGCCGACAAAGGACACAGCTCTTGGGGGAGAGATATCATATCGCCGTTGTGGGGGCGGGGCCTGCTGGGCTCAGCGCGGCAGGCAGGGCGGCCGAGTACGATCGCGAGACGGGTGCCAGCAGTCCGAGCTATGTCCTGCTGGAAGGTTTTTCGATCTTTGCCAAGACCATCCAGAAATACCAGAAGGGCAAGCACGTCATGGACGAGCCCGGGTTTCTGGCCCTGCGCAGCCCGGTGCCTTTTGTCGCGGGCAAGCGGGAGGAGATTCTCGGCGCCTGGCAGGACAGCATCAATACCGGCCTTAATGTCCGCTATGACAGCGAGGTTACCGGGATCAGCGGCAGCCGTGGCCAGTTCGTGCTCAAGCTGCAATCCGGGGATGAAATCGAAGCAGAGCATGTGGTGCTGTCCATCGGCACGCAGGGCAACCCCCGCAGCCTGGGTGTGAAGGGTGACAGCGAGTCGGACTTTGTTCGCTATACGCTGGATGACCCCGAGGACTTCAAGAAAGAGACGATCGTGGTGGTCGGCGCCGGTGACGCCGCGATTGAAAACGCCATCGCCCTGTCCGACTACAACACCGTCTACATCATCAACCGGCGCAACGAATTCAGCCGGGCCAAGGACGGTAACCTGAACGCGGTACTGGCCGCAATCAACGACAAGAGCAGGCCGTTTCACTGTCGCTACGAGGCCGGGGTCGCTGGCCTTGAGCTGCCCGCCAGTCCTGGAGAGATGGGCGCCATTATCCTGAACACGCCGGCTGGCGAGGAGCGCCTGGCCTGTCACCGCATCATTGCCCGTCTCGGGACCATTCCCCCGCGCAGTTTCGTCGAGTCCTGCGGTATCGAGATCAGCAGCCCCAGCGCCGACGCGGTACCCGATGTGGATCGCCACTACCAGAGCAATGTGCCAGGCCTTTACGTCATCGGCGCCCTGGGTGGCTATCCGCTGATCAAACAGGCGATGAACCAGGGCTACGATGTCATTGAGTTCATTCACGGCAAGGACACCAAGCCCGCCGATTACCCGTTGCTGCAGGACCAGTTTTCGGGCCTGCCCTATGTAATGGACGCCGAGGACGTGCTGGAGTTGTACCAGCAGCGCATCCCCATGTTCCGGCGCATGAACCCGCTGGCCTTCCGCGAGTTGATCATCGAAAGCCGGATACTGGTGAGCCTGCCGCCCGCCGATCTGGCGCAGGCTGAACAGAAAGGGGAGCGCTCCACAGTTTTCATCCCGGCGGGGGAGCCGGTATACCGCAACGGCGAATTCAGCACCACGTTCTACACGCTGGTGGAAGGGGAGGTGAAGCTGCAGCTGGAGGAGGACGGGCCCTGGCACACGCTCAAGCCGGGGCAGTTCTTTGGCGAGATGAGCCTGATCTCGGGGCGCCCGCGCCAGGGCGATGCGGTAGTCAGCGAGGACGCGATCCTGATCGAGACGCCGCGGCGGATCATGGTCAAGCTGATGAACTCCAACGAAGAGGTGCGCAAGGGCATCGATCGCATCTTCATCGTTCGGGCCCTGCAGGCCGCGTTCCGCCCCAACCTGCCCCTGGCGGAGCTGTCCGCGATTGCCGGCCAGGTGGAAACCTGCCGCTTCAATGCCGGCCAGACGCTGTTCAGCGAGGGTGAGGAAGGCGACTGCCTGCACCTGATCCGCAGCGGCACCGTGGTGCTTTCCAGGGGCAGCGCAAGCATGGTTGTGGCCCAGCATCACTCCGGTGACCTGGTCGGGCAGATGGCGCTGATGGGCGCCCCGCTGCGCCGCGACACCGCAGTCGCCGCGGTGCGCACCGAGACCATCAAGGTCAAGCGCGAGGAGTTCCTGGCGCTGGTGAACAGCCAGCCGGAACATATCGCCACCCTGCAGGGGCGCCTGAGCTCTCTGCTGGAGAAGACCAACGCCATGGCCTCCCAGCCTGAGGCGGCCCGCTCCATCGGTTTTCTCATGGACCAGGGGCTGGGCGAGGCGACCAACGCGCTGGTCATCGACGAATCACTTTGCGTGGGCTGCGACAACTGTGAGCGCGCCTGCGCGGAAACCCATGGTGGCCTTTCCCGGCTGAACCGGGCCGCGGGGCCGTCCTTTGCCAATTTGCATGTGCCGATTTCCTGCCGCCATTGCGAGCTGCCGCACTGCATGAAGGATTGCCCACCGGACGCGATTCGCCGCTCGGCCGACGGCGAGGTGTTCATCACCGATAGCTGTATTGGCTGCGGCAACTGCGAAACCAACTGCCCCTACAATGCCATCAAGTTGAGCTACGCTGCACCGCCCAAGCCCGGGCTGCTGTCCTGGCTGTTGTTCGGGCGCGGTTCTGGCCCCGGCCAGCCGGAAACCTTCACCCCCGCTGCCGCCGACAAGGAGCGGGGCAAGAAAGCTGTTAAATGCGATGCCTGCATGGGCCAGGCCGGTGGACCGGCCTGTGTGCGGGCCTGCCCCACCGGTGCGGCCATGCGCCTGTCGCCGGAGCAGTTTGTCGCACTGGTGGAGGCCCGTTGAGGATGCGTGAGAGCCTGCTTGGCTGGCAACAGTACCGCTACCTGAAGTGGGGGCTGGCGCTGCTGCTGTTCAGTGTCGCCCTCTATGTGACCCAGGGTGGCAATAATGCCGCCCAGCCGCCCAATGGCGGCACCTGGCAGGGCTATGTGCTGGGTACCCTGGGGGCCCTGCTCATTGTCTGGCTGAGCCTGCTGGGTGTACGCAAGCGCAGCTACAGATCCAATGCCGGCACGGTCCAGGGCTGGGCCTCTGCCCATGTGTACCTGGGCACGGCGCTGCTGGTTGTAGCCACGCTGCACTGTGCGCTGCAGTTCGGTTTCAATGTCCACACCCTGGCCTATGTACTCATGTGCCTGGTGATCCTGTCGGGTTTTTACGGCCTCTACGCCTATATGCATCTCCCGGGTCGCCTGGCCTCTATCCAGTCCGGCAGTGGCCAGGATGGTCGCCTGGAAGAGCTGGCCAGGGTCGATGCCCGCATCCGCGACACCTCCGAGCGCTGCGACGCCAATCTGCAGTCCCTGGTGATCAGTGCCCTGGAGCTGACCCGGGTTGGCGGCTCGGCCTGGCAGCAGCTTCTGGCGCGGGACCGGTCCCGGGTGCTTGTGCCGGGGGACAGCAGCCAGAAGGCCCAGGCCATGCCCAATGTGGAGCAGGAGGTTGTGATCGGTCACCTGGCCGGGCGTATACCCGACGCACGCAAGCAGTCGGAGGCGGAAGTGCTGAATGAGCTGCTGGGTCTGTTCGGCCGCCGCCAGGTGCTGCTGCACCAGTTGCGGCGCGAGGTGCAGCTGCGCGGCCTGATGAAGATCTGGCTGTATTTTCATGTTCCCCTGACAGTGGGTCTGCTGGTGGCACTGGTGGTCCACATCCTCTCCGTCTTTATTTACTGGTAGCGCGATGTACTTTCTGGTTCGCAAACTGACCGGTCGCGCTAGCGGCGAAGCGCTGGAGACCGAATACCAGGGCGACAGGCTCACCCTCGGTGGCGAGCCGGGTGCCATGTTGCCCCTGCCCGGCGTCGGCGGGGATGTCACCATACAGGCCACCGGCGGCG
>JBFHFJ010000123.1:0-8720 GCA_041583655.1 Haliea sp.
CAACAAGGCCGACGGCGACAGTGTGATGCTTGCCAAGCAGGCTCGCCAGCACTACCTGTCGGCCATGCACCTGCTGCGCCACAGCAGTTTCTGGACCCCTCAGGTAGTGACGTGCTCGGCCCTGAAAAACCAGGGTATTGACGCAGTCTGGGGCATGATAGTGGATTATTATTTCCAGGCGCTGAAGGCGGACGCGTTTCAGCGCAAGCGTGCCCGGCAGAACCGGGACTGGATGCGGCAGCTGCTGCATGAGCTCCTGTTCCAGCGCCTGCAGCAGAATCCGCGCATCAAGTCCCTGTTGCCGCAGCTGGAACGCGCCGTGGAGGAGGGGGGCACAACGCCCTACCTGGCGGCGCGACAGCTGATCGAATTGCTCTAGGCCGGTGGCTGCCGTGCCGTACTGCCGTATGCGAAGGGATTGAAACCCTATGCGTTTCCAGGCGCTGGAAAAACTCATCAACCTGCATGACAACTACCGTCGCCATTTTCGCATTGATCAGCTGGCGCTGCTGCTGGTTCAGAGGGATGGTGAGCTTTACCTGATAGAACCGCGCTGTCCGCACCGCGAGCATCCGCTCGACACTGCCCGCATCGAGCAGGGTGTGCTGGAGTGCCCCCTGCACCACTACCGCTTCTCCCTCGCCGACGGACAACTCCTGCACGCCTCCGAGGAGCCCTGCCGTCACCTGAAAACCTGGCCGCTGGTCTATGAGGGCAACGAAGTGGGCCTGCTGCTGCCCGACTGAGGCAGTTTACGGGCGACTACCGCTGTCCATCACCCGCTGGAGCGTCGCACATGTATCCCGGACTCAACCTGATCCTCTTTCTCAGTCTTTGCCTCCTGCTCTTCGCGCTCCGGCGCCAGGGCTGGAAGCTGCCCCGGCAGATACTGGCCGGGCTGGTGGCGGGTGTGCTCTACGGGCTGTTGCTGCAGTGGACCTACGGGGCGCAATCCGCGGTTGTGGCGGCCACGCTGGAATGGACCGGGGTGGTGGGGGCCGGCTATATCAACCTGCTGCGCATGATCATCATGCCCCTGGTACTGGTGATGATGGTCGCCGCGGTGCTGAAGTTGCGGGATGTCGCGGATCTGGGGCGTGTCGGTGGCGCGGTAGTTGGGTTGCTTGTCGGCACCACGATGATAGCCGCCCTGATCGGGATTCTGGTGACCAGCGCCTTCAGCCTCACCGCCGACAGCATAACCCAGGGCGCACGGGAGCTCGCTTCCGCCGATGCCCTGGCCCAACGCTACGAAACCGTGGCGGACCTGGGCCTGGCGGACATGCTGGTGCGCTTCGTACCAGCCAATGTTTTCTACGACCTCACCGAAGCCCGCCCCACCTCCATTATCGCCGTGGTGCTGTTCGGTATTCTGTTCGGTATCGCCGCGCTCGGCGTGGCCAGGGAACACCCGCAACGTGGCGAGCAGATACAGAATTTCGTGGAGACCCTGCGCCTGATCGTAATGCGGCTCGTGCATATGGTAATGGCACTGACACCCTACGGCATCCTCGCCCTGATCAGCGGCGTGGTGGCGAGCTCGGACGCCGCCGACATTGTCAACCTGCTGGCCTTTGTCGCGGCCTCCTATCTTGCGATTGGCATCATGTTCGCTGTGCACGCGGGCCTGCTTATCCTGCACGGTGTTGGTCCGGCCACGTATTTCAAGGCGGTCTGGCCGGTGCTGGCTTTCGCCTTCACCTCCCGCAGTTCGGCCGCGACCATCCCGCTCAACGTGGAAACCCAGGTGGAGTCACTGCGGGTGGCGACGCCCGTTGCCAATCTCTCGGCAACCCTGGGGGCAACCATTGGCCAAAACGGCTGTGCCGGTATCTACCCGGCCATGCTGGCGGTAATGATCGCGCCGTCCATGGGCCTGGACCCATTGGCGCTGGATTTCATGGCGGGTCTGATCGGGGTGATTGCGATCAGTTCTTTCGGGGTCGCGGGAGTGGGTGGCGGCGCGACGTTTGCCGCGCTCATTGTGCTGCCGGCGATGGGGTTTCCAGTGACAGTGGCGGCGGTACTGATTTCCATTGAGCCGCTGATCGACATGGCGCGCACCGCGCTGAACGTCAACGGTTCCATGACAGCCGGCGTGGTGACCCAGCGCTGGCTGGGCAGCAGTATCGGGAAATGACTACAGCGGCACGCTGCGAAACTCGATGTGCGGTGCGCTGTGGCGCCAGAGTTCCTCGAACAGGTCGCGGTGGTGGCTGGCCTCGGCGCGCGAATTGGGCTCCCAGAAACCGGTTTTTTCGCTGTCTCCCGGCTGCCAGAGGATACCGCTTCGATCTCGCAGCAATAGGGTCTGGCCCTTCCAGTCAGGGTGCTCGTTGAGCTGCTGGAGACGAACCGACGAGGGGAGGCGCCGCGCCAGCGTAAGCAATCGGTGGCCACGCTGGACCATCGGGCGCCAGTCGCTGACCAGTATGCGAACCCCGGACTGGCGCGAGTGCCGGGCCAGCTCGCTTATTGCATCCACCAGGGGTTGCCGGTCAAAGACCCGGTGATCCAGATCGGGGGACAGCAGGCACAGTTCACGGCTCGCTGAACGGCACAGGGCAACGGCGTAGTCGGCGAAGGGCTGCGGATAGCCAACGCCGGCCTCGAAACTGTCCGGCGCGGGCCTCAGCAATTGTTTGCGCATGGCGATATGGGCTATGCCAGCCTCCTCGAAAGGCTGGCCGGTACTGCTGAACCCGGCGCTGCGATAGAAGTCCGCCGCGTGTTGCTGGGCATGCAGGTAGACTTCCTCCAGGCCCGCCTCTTCCGCCGCCTGCACCAGCGCTTCCAGCAGGCGCCGACCGATGCCCGTTCCGCGCTCCCGGGCGAGTACGGCTAGCCGGCCAATCTTGCCGTCCGGCAACAGGCGGCCGCAGCCCACCGCGCGCTCGCCGAGCAGGCCAATCACGTGGGTGGCGCCGGCGTCGCGACCGTCCCATTCAATTTCCGCCGGGACACCCTGTTCGAGAACGAACACGGTCTCCCGCAATTGGCGCAGACGCTCACTGTCCGCGGGCCAGTTTGCGCGGCGAACCACCACGCTGTCACTTTCAGTCGACATCCAGTCCCCCCATCAAGGTCAGAAACTCAAGCAAACCGCCGGCATCCGCGCCGCTGACCAGTATGGACGAAACTGTGAGGGTTTGCCCGGCGCACAGGGCAGTGAGAGGCTCACGCAGGTCGCGGGAGCAGCGCTGGCTCTGGCCGTTGGCGAATACCCGCAGGTCGGTGCCCAGGTCCTGCCACGCCACCCTGGCCTCCGCAGCAACACGCACCCGGGTCTGTGCACGGCGCAGCCGTTTCAGGCTGCGACGCACCGATGTCTTGTCGGGGGCGTCGAGATCGATTTCAGTGATAACTTCGCCAAACCAGAGCGGATCGCCCCCCCGGATCAACAGCTTGCGCAGTTGCTCGAGCGCGTTGTCGATATCCGCCGTGCTGATCTCGCCCGCGCGCTCCGCGACAGCGCGTCCGCGGTCCTCCAGCAACAGGGAGTCGGACAGGGACTCGAGACTGACATCGGTCCAGCGGGAGAGCAGATCGGCGATCCGGGGAGCCCGGAAGCCGATGGAAAAGCAGGTGGAGTCTCCCACCGAGACACCCCAATGGGCTACCCCGGGGGGCACGTAGAGTATGTCCCCGCACTGCAGGTGGTACTCTTCCTGGCACTCGAAGTCAGCGAGCAGTTTCAGCTCGTCGTGCGGCAGTAGTGGAGTGTCTTCGTCGCAGCGCTGGCCCAGGCGCCACATTCGCTCTCCCGCACCCTGCAGCAGGAAGACATCGTACTGGTCATAGTGCGGACCAACGCCGCCGCCATCGCTGGCATAGCTGACCATGACGTCGTCCAGGCGCCATTGTGGCAGGCCGTAGACCAGGGTGCGCAAGGCAGCCACCTCCGGCAGCAGCTGGTCAACACCCTGCACCAGCAGGGTCCAGGGGTACGGATGATCGAAATCCCTCGCAGTAAAGGGCCCGTGGCGCAAGCGCCAGGCGCCGTCATGGAGGGTGACAATGCGCGACTCGATCTCGGCTTCCATGGCGAGACCCGCCAGTTCCTCTGCACTCACCGGAGGCTGGAAGCCGGGTATCGCGTTGCGGATCAGCAGTGGCTCTCGCTGCCAGTGGCGCGCCAGGAAAGCAGCGGGGTCGGGCAGCAAGCCACGCGAGGCCATCTCAGGGTTTCTGGATGGCGCGCGCCTGCGCGGCGGCGTTGCCCGTGTAGCTGGCCGGACTCATCTCCAGCAGCTGCGCTTTGGCTTCCCGGGGCAGCGCCAGGCCGTTGATAAAGGCCTGCAGCGACTCACGGGTCATCGCCTGGCCGCGCGTGAGCTCCTTGAGCTTCTCGTAGGGCTTTTCGATGCCATAGCGGCGCATGACTGTCTGGATGGGTTCGGCAAGTACCTCCCAGCTGTGATCGAGGTCTTCGGCAAGGCGCGCCTCGTTGAGCTGCAGCTTGCCGATGCCCTTGAGGCTGGCCTCGTAGGCAATCAGGCTGTAGCCAAATCCTACCCCCATGTTGCGCAACACGGTGGAGTCGGTCAGGTCGCGCTGCCAGCGACTGATGGGCAGCTTTGCGGCCAGATGCTGGAACACAGCGTTGGCAAGGCCGAGATTGCCCTCGGAGTTCTCGAAGTCGATCGGATTTACCTTGTGCGGCATGGTGGAGGAGCCTACTTCGCCGGCGATGGTCCGCTGCTTGAAGTAACCCAGGGAAATATAGCCCCAGATGTCCCGGTCCAGGTCCACGAGGATCGTGTTGAAGCGGGCGATGGCGTCAAACAGCTCGGCCATGTAGTCGTGAGGCTCGATCTGGGTGGTGTAGGGATTCCAGGTGAGTCCAAGGCCCTCAACGAAGCTTGCTGCAGTAGCCTGCCAGTCGATTTCCGGGTAGGCGGAAAGGTGCGCATTGTAATTGCCCACCGCGCCGTTGATCTTGCCCAGGTACTCCACGGCTTGCAGTTGCTGAAGCTGCCTGCGCAGGCGCGCCACCACGTTGGCGATTTCCTTGCCCATTGTGGTGGGGCTGGCCGTCTGGCCGTGGGTTCGCGACAACATGGCCACCTCGGCGTGGGCAGCCGCCAGGTCGGTCAGTGCCCCGATCAGCTGGCGCATGACCGGCAGCAGGACCTGCTCCATGCCGTCGCGCAGCATCAGGGCATGGGAAAGATTGTTGATGTCTTCGGAGGTGCAGGCGAAATGCACAAACTCAGAGATTGCCTCCAGTTCGTCGTTGCCGGCAAACCGCTCCTTGAGGAAATATTCCACCGCCTTGACATCGTGGTTGGTGGTCGCCTCGATGTCCTTGATGTGGCGGGCGTCAACGGGGCTGAATTCGCTGGCAATGGCGTCCAGCCGGGCACTGGCGGTTGGGGACAGGGAGGGGACTTCCTCGATGCCGGGCATCCGCGCCAGTTGCTGCAGCCAGCGCACTTCTACCAGCACCCGGCGCTTGATCAGGCCGTATTCGCTGAATACCTCGCGCAGACTGGCGGTTTTGGCGCCGTAACGACCGTCGATGGGGGATACGGCGGTGAGGGCAGAGAGGTCCATGCTGTGCTCCAAAAAAACAGTTGGGAATGTTAGATCACGTCCAGTTCACGTGAGAGTTCCTGCGCTCGCTGGCCTATGGCCCGACGCTGCACTACCAGTTTCCAGCGACGGCCGCCAAGCTGGCGCCAGAGAAAAGTCGCACGGATGCCTGACAGCAGCAGGGCGCGTATAGTATCCGCCGCCTGGCGATTCTGCAGGTGCTGGGCGCTGCCGCTGACCTTGATGCGAAATTTCAGGTTACTCAGTGTGTCCTGGTAGATACCGGAAACGCTGTGGCAGATATCGTTGACGTGGGCGGCGAAGTGCTCGGCGCGAAAGCTGGCATGTTCAAGCCGCGAGCGTACCACTGCCATCATTGCCGGGTCCGCGGAGAATTTCCGCTCCAGGTAAAGCAGGTTGAAGATATAGCGCACCATGTCCCGCTGCTCGGGTGTGTGCTGGTTGTGCAGTACCATGGCCAGCGTGTCCAGGCCGAGCCTTATCCCCGGCAGCCCGCCATAGATGGACTCCACGTTATCCGGGTTGAAGGCGAAGAGGCTGTTCAGGGAGGCCTGGAGGAACTCTGGTGGACAGGAGCCGGTGCGCGACACCTGGTCCACCAGGCGCGCGGCCTGGGCCACGCCCGCCAGGGCCAGGGTCTGCTCATCCAGCGCGCTGCGCCGTGGCCGGTGTTCTTCAATGTGTGCGTTCAATGATGCCTCCACCCAGACAGCGTTCACCGCTGTAGAGCACTACGGACTGGCCGGGTGTGACCGCGCGCTGGGGTGTGTCGAAGTCGACCCGGCAACCCTCATTCTCCGCAGTTACTGTGCAGGCCTGGTCCTCCTGGCGATAGCGAACCTTGGCGGTGCAGCGCAGGGGCAGGGCGGGTGGATCGCCCGCTATCCAGCACAGCTGGCCGGCCTGCAGGCTGCTGCTGAACAGGGCCGGGTGCTCGTTGCCCTGTGCAACCAGCAGGATATTGTGCTCCAGGTCCTTGCCGACAACGTACCAGGGGGCATGCTCGTGGTTGGCGAGCCCGCCGATGCCCAGGCCCTGGCGCTGGCCGATGGTGTGGTACATCAGGCCCTGGTGGCGGCCGAGGACATCGCCCTCGAGACTGTGGATCTCGCCAGGCTGGGCGGGGAGGTACTGCTGCAGGAAGTCCCGAAACCGACGCTCGCCGATAAAGCAGATGCCGGTGGAATCCTTCTTGTCGTGCGTGGCCAGGCCGTGTGCCTGTGCGATGGCCCGCACCTCCGGCTTGGCGATTTCCCCGACCGGGAACAGGGTTCTGGCCAGCTCCCTGTGCCCGACGGCGTGCAGGAAGTAGCTCTGGTCCTTGTTCCTGTCCAGACCGCGCAGCAGGGTGGCCTTGCCTTCGCTCTCGCCGCGGCGCGCGTAGTGACCGGTGGCGATGTAGTCGGCGCCCAGCAGCAGGGCGTAGTCGAGGAAGGCGCGGAACTTGATTTCCCGGTTGCAGAGGATGTCCGGGTTGGGCGTGCGGCCGGCGCTGTACTCTGCGAGAAAATGCTCGAAAACATGGTCCCAGTACTCTGCTGCAAAGTTGGCACCGTGCAGCGTGATGCCAAGCTTGTCCGCGACCGCCTGGGCATCCGCGTAATCTTCCTTGGCTGTGCAGTATTCGGTGCCATCGTCCTCTTCCCAGTTCTTCATGAACAGGCCCTCCACCCGGTAGCCCTGTTCGCGCAACAGCAGGGCAGCGACCGAGGAGTCTACGCCGCCGGACATGCCGACGATCACTGTTGTGGCTGCGTTGAGGCTCATGGCGGTGCAATCAGGTCCAGGGGATAACGGAGTCCGCTGCGGTACTGCTCGATGGCGGCGATCACCAGCGGGCTGCGCATTCTAGCAGAGTTGGCCAGGATTGCCTCGTATTCGAGCCAGTGCACGGCCAGGATGTCACTGTCCAGCTCCGCGCAAGCCTTGGGCGCCAGCGCGCGGGCGCAGAAGTTGGTGCGGTAGTAGGTCGCGCCATTACCGGGTGCTGTGTACAGCGCCAGGCCCAGGACGCCCTCAAGGGAAACGACCCAGCCGGTTTCTTCCAGGGTTTCGCGCAGCGCAGCCTGTTGCAGGGACTCGCCCCGCTCAAGATGCCCCGCCGGCTGGTTGAAAACGATCCGGCCACTGGTTTTGTCCCGCTCCTCCACCAGCAGGAAATGGCCCTCTCTTTCCACAACGGTGGCAACGGTGACATGGGGATGCCAGTCGGTCATGGCTGCCTTCTCCGTGGGCGCGCCGGCGATTTGCTTCGCAGCGGGGCGGGCTTGCTGGCAGGGCGGTGCACGGTGAGGCGCCGGTGCTCTCCCGGCGCCAGGCCGTCCAGGGTCCAGTCACCCACCCGATAGCGGATCAGGCGCAGGGTAGGGAGGTTCACCGCCGCGGTCATGCGTCGGACCTGGCGGTTGCGACCCTCGCGAATGCGCACCTCCAGCCAGCTGTCGGGCACGCTGAGGCGCTGGCGCACCGGCGGGTCGCGGGGCCACAGTCCCGCAGGCTCGGTTATGCGCCGTACCCTGGCTGGCAGGGTAGGCCCGTCCCTGAGTTCAACGCCGCGCTCGAGGCGGTCAATGGCGGCATCGTCCGCCACGCCCTCGACCTGGACCCAGTAGGTTTTCCACAGCTTGTGGCGCGGATTGGCTATGTGCTGCTGCAGTTGGCCGTCATCAGTCAGGACCAGCAGTCCTTCGGAATCGTGGTCAAGCCGGCCGGCAACCCTGAACTGTGGCGCCCGGAAAAAGTCGGCCAGGGTCTGTCGCCGCGGCGTTGCCGGTGATTCCGGGTCTCCCGACTCCCGGTCGGTGAACTGGCTCAGCACCCGAAAGGGCTTGTTGAAGAGAATCAGTGCGGCCATCTGGGCTCCACGGCGCTGGCAAAAAACTGCCCCCGGTTAAGCAGAAAGATCGGGAAACCTGATACACTAGGCGCCGTTTTGACGGGGCATACTGCTAGGATACCGCACCCCGAGACTCAATGGACCCACATCTACGGAGAACAATCTATGGGCTACAAGCATATCCAGGTGCCGAAGACCGGTGAAAAAATCACTGTCAATGGCGACTTCAGCCTGAACGTCCCCAACAACCCGATCATTCCGTACATCGAAGGCGACGGCATCGGCGTGGCTATCAGCCCGGTCATGATCAACGTGGTCGACGCGGCGG
>JBFHFJ010000124.1:0-8704 GCA_041583655.1 Haliea sp.
CGTACAGCAGGCCGACAGCCAACACCATCAACACCAGCGCATATTTCCACAATGGATACTTGTTCAGCATAGATTTACTCTGCCAGAAAAGCGGGCCTCGGCCGGCGCACCCATCGGTGCGCCAGTGCCGGGAATGAAAAGTCCGTCATTATAAAGAATAAGGGGGGGGTCACAAGTGGGCTGTGGCTGCCGGGACATCATCAGGACACCCAGCGCCGGGCGTTGCGGAACAGGCGCAGCCAGGGACCGTCCTCACCCCACTCCTCCGGCGCCCAGGAATGCTGGACGGTGCGGAACACACGCTCCGGATGGGGCATCATGATCGTGGCGCGACCGTCCCGGCTGCTGAGCCCGGCAATACCACCCGGCGAACCGTTCGGGTTGGCCGGGTAACGCTCTGCCACGGACAGGTCGTTTTCCAGGTAGCGCAGGGCAACGGTTTCGCTACCTTCACAGGCGGACCGGGCCCCCGCGCCGGCAAACTCCACGCGCCCCTCGCCGTGGGCCACCGCAATGGGCAGGTGGGAACCGGCCATATCGGCGAGCAGGATCGACGGGTTCTGCTCAATGCGCACCAGTGCGAGCCGCGCCTCGAACTGCTCGGAGCGATTGCGCACGAAGCGCGGCCAGTGCTCCGCCCCGGGGATCAGCTCGCGCAGGTTGGACACCATCTGGCAGCCGTTGCACACACCCAGGGTAAAACTGTCATCGCGGGCGAAGAAGGCCGCGAACTGGTCGCGCAGGGCGGGGTTGTAGAGAATGCTCTTGGCCCAGCCTTCACCGGCGCCCAACACATCCCCGTAGGAAAAGCCGCCGCAGGCCACCAGGCCCCGGAATTCGGCGAGGGAGCGAACACCGGAATGCAGGTCGCTAATGTGCACATCCACCGCGGTAAAACCAGCGCGATGGAAGGCCGCCGCCATCTCCACCTGCCCGTTAACACCCTGCTCCCGCAACACGGCCACCCGCGGGCGCGCGCCCGTGGCGATGTAAGGCGCTGCGACATCTTCCCGCGGATCAAATGTGAGACGGGCCGAAAGGCCAGGATCCGGCGCCTGAATCCGCTGGTATTCCTCGGCAGCGCAGTCCGGATTGTCCCGCAGCGCTGCGATCTCGTAGCTGGTGCGGGCCCACAATGCCTGCAGGCGACCGCGACTGTCCCGCAGCAGGGTGGCGCCCGCCGCGGTGAGAGTCACCCCGTCACCCACCACCGCACGACCCAGAGGGTGCAGGCAGGCTTCCAGGCCCAGCTCCGCTGCCCGCTGGCGCAGGACCGGCACATCGGCGGCTGCCAGTTGCAGCACGGCACCGGCTTCCTCTGCGAACAGTTGCTGCAGCGGGGCGCCGGGCACAGCCGTCAGGTCCAGTTCCAGGCCGCAGTGGCCGGCGAAGGCCATTTCCAGCACGGTTACCAGCAGGCCGCCGTCCGAGCGATCGTGGTAGGCGAGCAGCCGGCCATCCCGCAGCAGTTCCTGCACCAGGGTGAAGAACCCCACCAGGTCTTGCGGATTGGCGATGTCCGGCACGCTGTCACCCACCTGGCCGCAGACCTGGGCCAGCGCCGAGCCACCGAGGCGGCCGGCCCCGCGGCCGAGGTCCAGCAGCCACAACTGCGCATCGTCGCGGGGTTGCAGCTGTGGGGTGATCGCCAGCCGCGCGTCAGTCACCGGGGCGAAGGCGGAAACCACCAGGGACACGGGCGCGGTCACCGCCCGCTGTTCGCCCTGCTCGCGCCAGGTGGTGCGCATGGACATGGAATCCTTGCCCACCGGGATGGTGATCCCCAGCGCCGGACAGAACTCCATGCCCACGGCCCGCACGGTATCGAACAGCACTTCATCCTCGCGCCCGTGACCGGCGGCGCACATCCAGTTGGCGGACAGCTTGATGTCCTGCAGGGCCGCGATGGGAGCGGCGCAGATATTGGTGATCGCCTCGGCCACCGCCATGCGCCCGGAGGCGGGACCACTGACCAGAGCCAGGGGGCTGCGCTCACCCATGGCCATGGCTTCTCCGGCATGGCTGTCGTAGGACACCGTGGTCACGGCACAGTCGGCCACCGGCACCTGCCAGGGGCCAACCATCTGGTCGCGGGCAACCATGCCCGTCACTGTGCGATCACCGATGGTAATCAGGAACTGCTTGCTGGCCACGGCCGGCAGTTGCAGCACGCGCTCCACCGCATCCGGCAGCGACACATCCAGGCTCGGCGGCAGCAGCGTCGGCGCCAGGCGGGTCACCTCCCGCTGCATCTTCGGCGGCTTGCCGAACAGAACGGACATGGGCAGGTCCACCGGCGCGTTGCCGAAATGGCTGTCCGCCAGGGTCAAATGCTGCTCCGCCGTGGCTTCGCCCACTACGGCGAAGGGGCAGCGCTCACGGGCACAGATGGCCTCGAAGCGGGCCAGGTGCTCCGGCTCCACCGCCAGCACATAACGCTCCTGGGACTCGTTGCACCAGATTTCCAGGGGCGCCATACCGGGTTCATCATTGGGGACATTGCGCAGGGCAAAGCGGCCCCCGCGACCACCGTCCTTGACCAGTTCGGGCAGCGCATTGGAGAGGCCGCCGGCACCCACGTCGTGGATGAAGGCAATCGGGTTGCGCGTACCCAGCTGCCAGCAGCGGTCTATCACCTCCTGGCAGCGCCGTTCCATCTCCGGGTTCTGGCGCTGCACAGAGGCGAAGTCCAGGTCCTCGGCGCTGGCACCGCTGGCCATCGACGACGCGGCACCGCCACCCAGGCCGATCAGCATAGCCGGCCCGCCCAGCACGATCAGGTGCGCGCCGGGTGCGAATTCTCCTTTCTCAACGTGCTCCTCGCGGATATTGCCATAGCCCCCGGCGATCATGATCGGCTTGTGGTAGCCGCGACGCTCAATGCCCTGCGCACCCGGAACATCCAGTTCGAAGCTGCGGAAATAGCCGCACAGGTTGGGACGACCAAATTCGTTGTTGAAGGCGGCGCCACCGATCGGCCCCTCCAGCATGATCTCCAGCGGCGAGACGATACGTCCCGGCTTGCCGTAATCGGACTCCCAGGGCTGAACATAACCGGGGATCTGCAAATTGGACACGGAAAACCCGGTCAGCCCGACCTTGGGCTTGGAACCGCGGCCGACCGCGCCCTCGTCCCGTATCTCACCGCCCGCGCCGGTCCCCGCACCCGGGAAAGGCGCGATGGCCGTCGGATGGTTGTGGGTCTCCACCTTCATCAGCAGGTGGATGGGCTCCTGGGAAAAACCGTACTCCGCTGTCTCCGGGTCGGGAAAGAAGCGCCCGGCATGGTGCCCCGCCACCACCGCCGCGTTATCTGAATAAGCGGACAGCACATTTTCGCCGCCCAGTTCGTGGGTATTGCGGATCATGCCGAACAGGGAGCGGTCCTGGGCGACGCCATCGATGGTCCAGCTGGCGTTGAAGATCTTGTGCCGGCAGTGCTCGGAATTGGCCTGGGCGAACATCATCAATTCGACGTCACTGGGGTTGCGGCCGAGGCCGGTAAAGGCCTGCACCAGGTAGTCGACTTCGTCCTCCGCCAGGGCCAGGCCCAGGCTGGCATCCGCGGCCACCAGTGCATCGCGGCCGCCGCCGAGAATATCCACCGTGGCCATGGGCGCAGGCTCCTGCACCCGAAACAGGGCGCTGGCGGCTTCCGGGGTTGGCAGCACGGACTCGGTCATGCGATCGTGCAGTAGCGCGACTGCCCGCCCGCGCGCGCCCTCCGCCAGGCCCGCAGGCAGCTCGAGATACCAGGCGGTGCCCCGCTCCAGGCGGAGGACTTCCCGAAGGCCGCAGTTGTGGGCGATATCGGTGGCCTTGCTCGACCATGGAGAAATGGTGCCCGGGCGCGGCACCACCAGCAGCAGTTCGGCAGCGCCGGTGTCCGGCTCCACGCCCTCGGCTACCGGCCCGTAGTGCAGCAATTGCCTGAGCAGCTCCTGGCGGTCCTCACTCAAGGCTTCGGCGGTATGCGCAAAGTGCACGAATTCGCAGTGCAGGAGGCGGACGGCGGGGTCTATAGCAGAGAGTTTCTGTGCCAGCTTGTCCCGCCGGAACGGGGACAGCGCCGGGGCACCGCGCAAAATCAGCATGCAGGGGCGAGCTCCAGGAGAGGTCTTCTGAAAGCCCGCTATTGTACGGGATAGCGACGCCGCCGGTAACCGCCAATCACGGCCAATTTCACCCTGTCGGCGCCACCGCCGGAGGCTAGACGAAGAAGTCCTTGCTCTCGTTGCCCAGCAGCACCGAACCCAGGTTACGGGCAAACGCGGTGGGGTTGTTGGCAACGTGGGCCCGGCCCGTGTGGATGTCCAGGAACCGCTGCTGGATCTCGCTGCCCAGGAACACCGAACCGCCACCGGCGGAGGAAAACAGGCTATCCACCACCGCCATGCAGCGCTCGATTACCAGGGAGGCCTGGTAGCGATACTTGATGCGCTCCAGCACGGGCACTTCCTCGCCCGCGGTCACCTGGGCCATCATCCTGTCGAAGTTGCGGAACAGGATCGCCTCCATCTCGTCGATAGCGGTAATCGCGGCGGCGATACGCTCCTGTGTCGCCGTATCCCCGGCGAGCTTGGTCACATCGCCGCTGGCCTTGCCCACCACCAGCTGGCGATACAGGTCCAGGGCATCCCGGGCGGCGCCGATCGCCGGAGTGGACACCACCCGCACGAACAACTGGGCCCAGGGCAGGCGATACAGAGGCGCGCTGTCCGCCGTGACGCCGGGGTTGGTGCCGAGAAAACCGTCCTCTGCCCGGTGCGTGCGGTAGTCAGGCACGAAAGCGTCATCGACCACGATGTCGTTGGAGCCGGTACCCTGCAGGCCCATGGCGTGCCAGGTGTCGACTATCTCGTAATCGCTCCGGGGCACGAGGAAACTGCGGAAACCGCCGTCCGGGCAAATGGCGCCGAGGAACACCCAGGTGCAGTGGTCAGACCCCGAACTCCACCCCCAGCGACCGCTGAGGCGAAACCCTCCCTCCACCTCGGTCACCTTGCCCAGGGGGGCATAGGAGGACGAGATACGGGTATGGACATCGCGGCCCCAGACATCCTCCTGCGCCCGCTCCTCCATCAGCGCCAGCTGGAAAGCGTGCACGGCGACAATGCCCGATGCCCAGGCCGTGGACATGCAATTCTCGGCAATGGCCAGGTGCATGCGGAAGAAGTCCTGCGGGTCCACCTCGTGACCACCCCAGCGGCGCGGCTGCAGCGCGAGGAAAAAGCCCGCCTCCTGCAGGGCGTCGATGTTCTCCTGCGGCACTTTGCGGATCTTGCGCGCCTCGGGGGCATTGCGGCGGAACAGGTCGCCCAGCGCCAGCACCCGGTCATAGATATCCTGGGCGCGCAGGGGGGGGCGGTGGGTAAGCGGCGTCGCGGGCAAGGTCATCGGCGTCAAGCTCCTGATTATTGGAATCAAGCATAGCCTAACTGGTAAAGGCTGCGTCCAAATACCCTGAATGAGTGATTCAGGACCGGAATGGGCACGGCTGCCGCGACTTGTCCATGTATTGTTTAATTCCTGAATCTCTACGCTGTGATCGCGAAGCCCTCAGGCGCCAATCCGGCAAGGCGCCGCGACTGCATGACCGTAAACGCCTGTTCCATATGCCGCGCGAGGCTTTTGCCATCAAACAGCGGCGAACCGAGCCTGCTCCCGGCCAGTTGCGACCGTAGCCTGGCGAGCTCTTGCGGGCTGGCCGCCAGGGCGATCGCCCTGGATTCATACTCCTCGTCCGAGGCCGTGACCAGTTCCGGCAAACCCAGGGCATGCAGCAAACTGGCCGCCACCCGCCCGGCAAAGGTCCTCCCTGCGCAGGTGAGAACGGGCAATCCGGCCCATAGCGCATCACTGGCAGTGGTGTGGGCATTGCAGGGCAGTGTGTCCAGAAACAGATCAGCAAGTCGCTGCCGCGCAAGGTGCTGCCCGGGCGCGAGAAGCGGAGCGAAGACCAGCCTGTCACTGTCAATCCCGCGCTCCCGTGCTTCCCTACGCAGATTCCCCTCAGCGGTGTTGCCGCCCTCCAGCAACCACAGCACACTGCCGGGAACGGCATGCAGAATATTCATCCAGGATGCAAAGGTGGTCGGCATGATCTTGTAGTGCTGGTTGAAGCAGCAGAATACAAATCCAGTCGCGGGCAACCCCGCCTCCTGCCTGGTGATGTCCTGCGGCGATATCAGCCGTCGGGAATCGTTGGCCTGGTAACTATGCGGCAGATACACCACCTGCTCGGTAAAGTCGGACTGGCTGTGCTCGGGCACTACGGTCAGGTCTGCAATGATGTAGTCAATCCAAGACGTGCCCATGGTCCCCGGGTAGCCAAGGTAGCTGACCTGCACCGGCGCACAGCGCGCCGCAAAAATACCCGGGCGTGAGCCCTGGGTGTAGCCTTTCAGGTCCACGGCAATATCGATACCCAACTCACGGGACAGTCGCGCGACATCAAGATCGGTCCTGTCCCCCACTTCGAGAAAGCGGTGAAAGGCTGCGGCCACTCGCTGCTTCATGGCGTCCTGCCGCTCGGGACCAAAGGAAAAGCCGTATAGCTCGACATGTTCCGGGTCATGAGACTCGAACAGCTCCGCAATCAGGTGCGCTGTCGCATGGCTGTAAAAGTCTGCCGAATAATAGCCAATCCTGATCCGGTCACCCGACCGGCGCTGCTCGAACTCGCCAAGTGCCTCACTGGGCGGATATCGGGCAGCAGCATAGATTTCGGCGGCAGTTTTCTGCAGCTTCGGGGAATCCAGCAGCCCCACCAGCGGGAAAGGGGTGGTTACCCGGACACCGTCCTCCAGCTGCGACTGCAACCTCGAAAGATTTCGCGGCAAATCACGCCAATCGCAGAGCTTCATCCGAGCGTGCAGGTACTTGCCAAACAGAAATTCATAGTCGGGACGTAGCGATAATGCCCTCTCGTAGCAGACTACGACCTCCTCGAGTCGACCGAGATCCAGGTTTGCCTTGCCGGCGTTGTGCCAGGCCTGGGCATACCCCGGCCTGAGCTCCAGCGCCCTTTGAAAACTTGCCAGGGCCTGCTCCGCTCGCCCCATGTCAAGCAGGGCGTTGCCGCGGTTATACCAGCCTTCCTCATAGTCGGGAGACAGCGCGAGCGCACGATCATAACTCTCCAGCGCCTCTGCCGGCCGACTCAACGCCAGCAAGACGTTGGCCCGGTTGTTGAGCGCAGCCACATGCCCTGGCTGCAGCGCCAGAGCCCGGTCAAAACTCGCCAGCGCCGGCTCCAATTGCCGGCACTGCAGCAAAGCAGTACCGAGATTGAAATGCGCTGGAGCAACGGCAGAATCCTGCCGAATCGCGTCGCGAATCAGCGCTATACCCTCCTCCGGACTACCGGACTGGAGGGCGATCACCCCCAAGAGATGTAAGCTGTCAAAGTGCTGCGGGTGCGCCTCCAGCACTTCGCGATACAGCGTCCGGGCCTGCTCCAGGCGCCCCTGTTGATGCAGCGCCACCGCCTGCTTGTATTTGAGCCGGAACTGCTGCTCCAACACCGTACTCTCCCTGATTCGACCAGACTCATAATGTGCAACGGATGATCTTATTTTGCAAAGAAGAGAAGATGCCCGGACTGTCCCTGCTTCCTGTGCGCAGATAAACTGGGCGCATGAGGACAATTCGCGCTATCGCCACCTGTATTCTGCTGACCGCCCTTTGCGGCTGTTCCGAGCCCGACCGGCTGCGGCAGATACTTGCTGAGGGCGAGATATCCGTGGTCAGCCGCAACAGCCCCACCACCTACTATCTGGACAAGGAGGGTGCCGCGGGCTTTGAGCACGATCTCGCCCAATTGCTGGCGGAGGAATTGGGTGTCAACCTGCGCATGGAAACCGCCTATTCGCTGGCCGGCATCTTCAGGCGCCTGGAGCGGGAAGAGGTGGATCTTGCTGCGGCGGGACTCACCCTGACCGATGACCGTACTGCGCAGTTCAGACACTCCACCCCCTACGCCAGCATGGTACCCAGGGTTGTCTACCGGACGGGCAACCGGCGCCCGGATGGACTGGATGACCTCGGAGACCTGCACCTGGTAGTGCTCGCGGGCAGCAGCCACGAAAAGGTCCTGGAGACCCTGGCAGAAGAGACCTGGCCGGAGCTGAGCTGGGAATCGGTGGCGGAAGCGGACACCATGGAATTGCTGGAGCGGGTGGACAACGGCAGCGCCGATCTCGCGGTCATCGACTCCAACGAGTTCGGCATGCAACAGAGCCTGTATCCCATGCTGGCGGTTGCCTTCGACCTGGCCCCCGAGCGGGAGATGGTCTGGTACCTGCCGCCCGGCGCGCAGTACCGTGGCCTGCAGCGTCGCGTTGACCAGTTCCTGACGCGGCTCCAGGAGGATGGCAGTCTGGCGCAGCTGTGGGAGCGGCACTTTGGCCACACCACGGCACTCTCGCGCATAGGCTCGCACACCTTCGCCCGCAACATGCGCACCAAACTGCCGGTCTGGCGCGACCTGATCCGGCAGGTGGCCAGGGAATATCAGCTCGACTGGCACCTGCTGGCGGCAATCGCCTACCAGGAGTCACACTGGGAGCCAGAGGCGACCTCCCCGACCGGCGTGCGCGGAATGATGATGCTGACCAATCCCACGGCGAAGGAAATGGGGGTCAAGGATCGTCTCGACCCGCTCCAGAGCCTGCGCGGCGGCGCCCGCTATCTCAAGGATATC
>JBFHFJ010000125.1:0-8688 GCA_041583655.1 Haliea sp.
CTTGCAGGTTGAATTTTCGGCGGCGTTCAAAGGGGGTGGGATTTGGGACCGCCCCTCGCGAAGTCAGACCTCGATATCGTAGTCCATGATTACCGGCGCGTGACTGGAAAACACCCGGGCCTTGTAGATGGCACCGTAGTCCACGGCGTACTTCAGGCCTTTGGACACAATCTGGAAGTCGGTGCGCCAGCCGTTCTTGCCGGGCTCGCCGTCCGGCCACCAGCTGAATTCATCGCGATCTGAATTGATTTCCCGGAACGCGTCGACATAGCCCGACTCGATCAGCTCATCCATCCACTGGCGCTCTTCCGCAAGGAAGCCGGGCGTGGTGCTGTTGCGCTCGGTGTCCTGCACATCGGCCGCCGTATGGGCGATATGCCAGTTGCCGCAGATGATGAACTCGCGGCGCTTGTTGCGGATCTTCTGCAGGTGGTGCTGCAGCAAACCGTAGAATTCCGTTTTGCGCCGCAGCTGCTCCTCGTTGCCGGGTTCCGCACGGGGTGCCAACAGGCAACCCACGCTCAGGTTTTCATAGTCGGCCTGGATGTAGCGGCCTTCCATGTCAAAGTCAGCGAAGCCGAGGCCGGTCATGATAGCCTTGGGCAGCTTGCGGCAGTAAATGGCGACGCCATCAGTCTTGCCGTCCATGTGGTCGAAAAAATAGGCGTTGTACTCCCGTGGGAAGTACAGATCGTCGCGCAGGTCATATTCCGTGCAACGCAGGTCCTGGATGCAGACAAAATCTGCGTCCTGCTCGCTTAGCCAGTCATAAAAACCATTGCTAGCGGCGTGCTGGATGCCGTCGGCACTGAAACTGATGATCCTCATGCGTGGCCCCTTGCAGAGAGAGCGTGTATCATAAATTGGTTGGCTTGGGCGCCCGTTGTGGGCGGTGGTCAGCCGCTGGTGCCCATGATAGCGGCGCTATTGTGGAAGCATAACCCCAATCCCCCGATTTCGCAGCTATTAGCCTGCACCGGATTAGAGCATGAATGCATATCAGCAGGAGTTCATCGAGCTGGCTCGTCGTTACGAGGTACTCAAGTTCGGTGAATTTACCCTGAAATCGGGGCGTATCAGCCCCTATTTCTTCAACGCAGGCGGCTTTTCGAGTGGCGCTGCCCTGGCTACGCTGGGGCGCTGCTATGCGCAGAGCATTGTCGCCGCCGGAATTGAATTTGATGTCATTCTGGGGCCGGCCTACAAGGGTATCCCGCTGGCCGCGGCCACCGCCATAGCGCTTGCTGACCAGTATGGGCGCGATGTTCCCTTTGCCTACAACCGCAAGGAAGCCAAGACCCATGGCGAGGGCGGCGTGCTGGTGGGGGCACCCCTCCGCGGGCGGGTACTGGTCATTGACGATGTTATTACCGCCGGCACCGCAGTCCGCGAAGTCATCGCCATGATAGAAGCTGCGGGCGCCAGCCCCGCCGGTGTGGCCATTGGCCTGAACCGGCAGGAGCGCGGCGCCGGAGAACTGTCTGCAATCCAGGAAATCGAAGCAGAGTACGCCATACCCGTGCTCAGCATTATTGAGATGGGCGATATCATCTCCTACCTTGAGGCTGCCGGGGACGCTCACGCCGACGCACTGGCGGCCATGCGCAGTTATCGTGAGCGTTACGGGGTTTGACTTGTTTGCCCGTGTGCCAGGCCCTATATTGAGCCCATGACGCCAATACGACACTTGTTCTACCCGTTTCTGGTTCTTCTCTTGATGAGTCATGCGCTTTTTGTGCATGCCCAGGGCAAGGAGCTCTACCGCTACCGCAACGCGGAGGGGAACGTCGTTGTCGACTATCAAGTGCCCCCCGAGTACGTCGCCAACGGCTATGAGGTTCTCAACCAGCGTGGCGTGGTCCTGCGGGTAGTGCCGCGAACGCCTTCCGCGGAGGAACTCGCCGATGGCAGCGTCATATCCCCGGAGCAGGAAGAGCGCATGCGCAAGCACGACAGGGCTCTGCTGCTACGGTACAGCACAGTGCCGGATATAGAGGCAGCCCGCGACCGGTCCCTGACCGACCTGCGCATGCGGATTACTATTCTGGAGAGCAATCTTCGGGGTTACAGCCAGCAGATTGAGAAATACCAGGCCCAGGCGGCCGATCTCGAGCGTCGCGGTGCACAGGTGGATCCGCAGTTGCTGAAAACCATCGCCGAGCTGCAGAGGAAGGTGGCGTCCGCGGAGCGCCAGATCGCCGAGCGCAACATCGAGGTGGAGGAGGCGGAAGCACATTTCGCTGCCGACATTGAGCGCTTCACGCTGCTGCAGGAGAATGTGGAGCTGCGGCGTCGCGCAACTACCAGGGAGGAAAACTAGGCCTGCCCCAACAGTGAGCCGGACTGCCCCGTAGTCGGGCCGGTAACGGCCTGGCGGAAAAAGCCGTCCATCATCAGGTCCCACTGTTCCTGCCAGTTCGCTGTCGGTGAGCGGGTAAAGCCACTCCGTACAAACTGGGCAATCCGCCCCTCGGCAGTCGCCATAAGCAGATTGGCCGCTGCCCCCAGGGGTATGACCGGCCGCAACCCCTCGCGCAATTTGGCTTCCCGGAGTACCTGCTTGAGCTGGGTTTCGTAGCGATCGAATAATTGCACGACCCGCTGGTGGAGCCGCCCGGTTTCCCCGGTCAGTGCATCACCGGTCAGGATCCGGGTGATGCCCGGATTGCGCTCCGTGAAAGCCAATAGCAGCAACAACATTTTTGCGCACCGTGCAGCGGCGCCGGATTCTTCGTTGAGAATGATGCTGATCCGGGAGAAAAGGGTGTCCTCGATAAATTCGATGAGCCCCTCGAACATTTTGCCCTTGCTGGGAAAGTGCCGGTAGAGTGCAGCCTCTGAGACGCCCACCTGGCGCGCCAGCCCGGCAGTGGTAATGCGTGTGCCGGGGCTTGCCTCCAGCATCTGGGCGAGAGCTTCCAGGATCTGCTGGCGGCGTTGGGATTTTTTTGGCGGCATGACGCTCACGATCGGCAGAGGATTCGATAATGCTAGCGGCTCACCGGCAGTCCTGCAATAAGTCCGGGCCCTAGCCGGGGCTTTTTCGCGGGGTCAACCCGGGCGGCTGGTAATCAGGGTGCCAATTCCGATGTCGGTAAAGATTTCCAGCAACACCGCGTGGGGTACCCGGCCGTCGATAATGTGGGCACTGGCGACGCCCGACTTTACCGCGTCCAGGGCACAGCCGATCTTGGGCAGCATGCCACCGCTGATGGTGCCGTCGGCGATCAGGCCATCCACCTGCGCGGTGCTGAGGCCGGTCAGGATATTGCCTTCCTTGTCCAGGAGCCCGGAGACATTGGTCAGCAACATCAGCTTCTCGGCGCGGATTACCTGGGCGATTTTTCCCGCGACGAGATCCGCGTTGATATTGTAGGTGTTACCGTCGCGATCAACGCCGATCGGGGCAATGACAGGAATAAAATGGCTGCCCAGGATGACCTGCAGCACCTCGGTGTCGATCTGCTCCACTTCTCCGACGTGACCGATATCGACTATTTCAGAGGCCCCCAGCTCCGGGCTGTAGCGATTGACCCGCAGCTTGCGGGCGCGAATCAGCTGGCCGTCCTTGCCGGTCACACCGATCGCCTTGCCGCCGGCGCGGCTGATGGAGGAGACAATCTCCTTGTTTACGCTGCCGCCGAGCACCATTTCCACTACGTCCATGGTTTCACTGTCGGTTACCCGCATCCCGTTCACGAATTCTGTGTGGATGTTGAGCTTCTTCAACAGCTCCCCGATCTGGGGTCCGCCGCCGTGCACCACGACCGGGTTCATGCCGACAAGCTTCATCAGCACGACATCGCGCGCGAAACTCTCGTGCAGCAGGGGGTCAACCATGGCGTTGCCGCCGAATTTGACCACGATGGTCTTGCCGGTGAAGCGCTGGATGTAGGGCAGGGCTTCGGTCAGCACCCTGGCAATATTCATGGCGGATTCTCGATCAAGTGACATAACGTTTCCTGGATAGGGCATGCGCCCGGGCAAGTGGGATCAATCCGGGATTTCCAGCCCCGGCTCAATGGCCGCGAGCCTGGCCCGGAAAGTGTTCATGATAAGTTGCAACTGCTCTGGCGAGGAGGCCTCGAAGCGTGCAGTCAGTGCGGGGGAGGTGTTGGAGGCCCGGATCAGGCCCCAGCCATCGCTGAAATCGACCCGCAAGCCGTCCAGCGTGTTGATCTTGCCCTCGGGGAAGCTGGCGTTCTCAATGAATTTCTCGATCAGCCCGAACTTGCTCGCCTCGGGTACCGGAATGAGGATCTCAGGCGTGTTGGCAGTTTGCGGGAACGCGCTCATCAGCTGGTCCAGGGTATCGCCATGGTTGCTGATGATTTCCACCAGCCTGGCCGCCGCGTACAGGCCATCGTCAAATCCGTACCAGCGCTCGCCAAAGAAAATATGCCCGGAGAACTCACCGCCCAGCAGTGCGCCGGTCTCCACCATCTTTTCTTTCATGAAGGCGTGTCCGGTTTTCGAAAGAACCGGGCGACCGCCGTGGGTCACCACCAGCTGGGACAGGTTGCGGCTGCACTTGATGTCAAAGACGACATCGGTTCCGGGATGGCGGGAGACAACATCTTCGACGTAGAGCATCATCAGCTGGTCGGTGCGCAGTATGCGCCCGGAACCGGTGACCACCGCCAGCCGGTCGCCGTCACCGTCGAAGGCGATGCCCAGGTCTGCGCTCTCGCGTACGACTGCGTCCACCAGTGCGGCCAGGTTGTCCTCGCGACTGGTGTCCGGTGAGCGATTGGGAAAGCGGCCGTCAATTTCACAGAACAGCGGCACGACCTCGCAGCCCAGCTCGGTGAACAGGCGCGGCGCGATCTCGCTGGTCGCGCCGTTGCCGGCGTCGATGACGAGTTTCAGGGGCGCGGCCAGGGCAATGTCCCTGACCACCTCGTCCAGGTAATCAGGCAGCGGGTCGGTCCGGGAGAGGTTCCCCTGCCCCTTGCAGAAGTCTCCTCCCAGAGCCCTCTCCCGAATTTGACGTGTCAGGCCGCCGGCGACGCTGTAGTGTTCGAGCACGATTTTGAGGCCGTTGTCTTCGGCCGGGTTGTGGCTGCCCGTGATCATTACGCCGGAGTGCTTGTTAAGCTTGCGGGTGGCGTAGTAGAGCAGCGGTGTCGGTACCACGCCGATGTCGATTACCTGGCGGCCTGTACCCAGCAGGGCCCCGATCAATGCCTGCTTGATCCGCGGGCTGGAGTTACGGCCGTCACAGCCCACGACCACGGTGTCCTGGTTCATCTCGGCCGCGAGGCTGCCTATGGCGCCGCCGATCAAGCCTACCGCGGTATCCCCCAGTTCAAGGTCCGCCCGGCCGCGAATATCGTAGGCGCGGAATATATGCGGTGGGAGGAGCGCGGGATCCGCTGTTTCATCCTCCACCAGCTCCAGCTCCAGCTCCAGAGTCTCTTCCTCGTCGTCCGGTTCGGTATCGAGGATGGAATCCCGCTGAAACAGGGGATTGGTCAGGTGATGGCCGGAGAGTTCGGCGGGTGGGCCGGGCCGCTTTTCCGCATCCTGCTGCACAGCTGGTTCTGGCTGTGCCCTGAGCATCCCGTGCAAGTGCTTTCCCAGCGGCACGAGGTGGGGAATGTCCAGCAGCAGGTGTTTTTTCCCGCCCACACTGTCGATGATCCGGGCAATGTCCCGGGACGCCATCCTCGGCAGCCAGAGCACCACGGTGAGCAGTCCAGCGCAGACACCAGCCAGCTGCAGCACCAGCGCCAGCAGCAGTGGCACGCGGCTAACGGCGAGGTCTGCCATCACGCTGGGGGAGGGGGCAAAGCTCAGCTGCCAGTCGGTGCCGGGGACCGGATGTGCAGCGAGGAAGTCACCACCCTGCGGGCTGGCCTGGCCAACACTGACGAAAACCCCATGGTTCTTGCCGTGACCCTGGCTCAGCGCCACCTCGCCAAGATCGCCGTTGGTGCGCTGAAGGTGTGAGGCTACCCAGTCCTCGCGCAGGGTCCCGACAATCACGAGTGTGGTGCCGTCCCCCTGTGGCTCGCTCAAAAGGTAGGCCAGTGAGGTCAGCGACCGGCCATCGACGCGATAGACTTCGGGGCGTCCGCCTTCGCCGGCGGCTGCGCGCCGCACCATGTCCACCTCGATGTGATTGCGCAGGCCGAACTCGCCCGTGGTCAGGGTGGCGGTGCCCATGTCTGTCAAGGGCACCAGCGTGAGTTCCGCGAATTCGGGAAACCGGGGCCCGAGTGCCCGGGCCAGAGCCGCTGGCTGCATACCTTCCAGAAGCTGCTGTTGCCACGGGGTGCTGATTCCGGCCTGCTTCACCCGCAGGCCGAGGTCCTGGAGCAAAGACCCCAGGCTGGTGGCCTGTTGCCTGGCGACCATCGCGCTGTAGGCGTGAAGCTGCCGGTGTTCCAGTTGCGTGTCCCGCAGCAGGCCCAGGTAGGCGGATCCGGCCAGCAGCGGGCCCAGCGCCAGCAGCAGGGCCAGCGCTGAAATCCTGAGCAGCGCCTTGTTGCTGGCAACGACGCCCTCGCGGTGGTCCTGCTCCCGCTCAGTCACGGATGACTTCCAGCCGCCCGGCAATGAGTGCAATCAGTTCACGGGCAATGGCCGACTTGCTCGCCTGGGCCAGATCCTTGCTCCCGTCCGCCCAGAGCACCGTGACCGCATTGTTCTCGCTGTTGAAGCCAATCGCGCTGTCGGAGACATCATTGGCAACAATCATGTCCACCGCCTTGCGCTCCAGCTTGTCTCGCGCATAGGCCAGGAGGTTGCTTGTCTCCGCTGCAAATCCGACGGTGAATGGTGCGTCGGTCCTGGCGCTCATCGTGGCGAGAATATCCGGGTTGCGCTGCAGCTCCAGAGTGATGCGCTCCGCTCCCTTCTTTATCTTGTCGCCGGCTACCACCGCCGGGCGATAGTCCGCCACGGCGGCGCAGGCGATGAAGACATCGCAGTTCGGCGCCTGGTCCAGGCAGGCCCTCAGCATGTCCTCCGCGCTTTGCACATTGACCCGGTGCACATGGTCCGGTGTCGGCAGATGCACAGGACCGCTCACCAGGGTGGTCAGGGCGCCCGCGTCTGCCGCGGCCCGGGCCAGGGCAAACCCCATCTTTCCCGAGCTGTGGTTGGACAGATAGCGGACTGGATCCAGTGCCTCCCTGGTAGGCCCCGCGGTGATCACCACGCGCTTGCCTGCGAGCAGGCCGCTGCTGAACAGGTCCGCGGCGGCGCGGGCAATGGCTGCGGGTTGCTCCATGCGCCCGGGTCCGATATCGCCGCAGGCCTGCTCGCCATCGGCGGGTCCGACCAGCTGGAAACCCCGCGCGGTGAGCACGCTGACATTGGCGGTAGTCGCGGGGTCGCGCCACATCTGCTGGTTCATGGCCGGAGCGAGCAGTTTGGGTGCAGCCGAAGCCAGGGTAACGGTGGTGAGCAGGTCGTCGGCACGGCCCGCTGCCAGGCGTGCCAGCAGGTCCGCTGTTGCCGGGGCAATCAGCAGCAGGTCCGCCCAGCGGGCAAGCTCGATGTGACCCATACCCAGCTCTGCCTCGGTATCGAGCAGCTCTGTGTGGACCGGCCTGCCGGACAGGGCCTGCAGGGTGAGGGGCGTGATGAATTCGCAGGCGCCGCGGGTCATGATCACCCGCACATCGGCGCCCAGCTCCCTGAGCTGGCGCACCAGCTCGGCGGACTTGTAGGCTGCGATGCCGCCGCTGACGCCAAGCACAACATTGCGATTGAAAAGATGTGCCACTGCGGCCACCGAACTGGGACAATAGGTTTGAGTGGGGGAAACAATACCATCACGTCAGGGGATTTGACACAGCACAGGCATTGCCAGGGAGGGTAAGCCGATGTCAATCAAACACTGGGGCGCTGGCGAAGGCCCGCGTGACAAGTTGCTGCAGCGGGGCCCGGCATCGCTGTCCGATGCGGAGGTGCTGGCGGTCATCCTGCGCACCGGGCGCCGGGGCCATACAGCTCTGGATATGGCCCGAGAGCTGTTGCTGCGCTTCGGCAGTCTTGCGGGCCTGCTGGCGGCGGGACAGGAGACGCTGCTGGACAGTCCAGGGTTGGGCGCGGGGAAGGTCGCACAGCTGGCAGCGGCGCTGGAGCTCGGCCGGCGGCATGCGCTGGAAGAGGCCAGGGCGGGCAGCGCCCTGTGCAGTCCGCGGGAAACGCGCCGTTTCCTGCAGCACCACCTCGGGGGCCAGCAGCGGGAAGTGTTTACCTGCCTGTTCCTCGACAACCAGCACCGGATCCTGCGCTGTGAAGACCTGTTCTACGGCACCCTCGACGGCGCCGCCGTGTATCCGCGCGAAGTGGCTGTCCGTGCCCTGCAGTATCACGCTGCTGCGGTGATTCTGGCGCACAACCATCCCTCCGGGGTGGCAGAGCCCAGCCAGGCCGACCGGCGCATCACCGAGCGGCTGCAGTCCGCGCTGGGCCTGCTCGATATCCGGGTGCTTGACCATGTCATTATCGGCCGCGGGCAGAGCTATTCCTTTGCCGAGAGCGGTTTGTTATAGGGCCTGCTTTTGCTTGCGAAGCGGGGTGCCTTCTGGTATAAAGTCGCGCTCCGCGCGGCCGGGGTACCATTTTAGACCCGTTTGGCCACACCAATTTTACAAGTCCCGTGGTAATGGGAGAGGCGATCATGGCAAGAGTATGTCAGGTAACCGGCAAGCGTCCGGTCACCGGTAACAA
>JBFHFJ010000126.1:0-8677 GCA_041583655.1 Haliea sp.
ACCCGCCACCAATCCTTTCGTACCGGAACTGTAAACCATGTGTCCGGTATAATCTGTAAAGGATGTCTCCGGTACAGACCCTTCGCAGGATGGTGCCGGAGATAGGAGTCGAACCTACGACCTTCTCATTACGAATGAGCTGCTCTACCAACTGAGCTACACCGGCGCGGGCGCGCATTATAACAATACCCGCAGGCGGTATCGCAAGCGCCGCGTGGGTCCTTTCCGCTCGGCGTTATGATTCCCTGCGCAGAGCCTGGGACAGCGCCCGGTAACTCTCACGAATATACTTCGGCAACTGCTCGATATCCGCCTGCTTTGTCGGGCAGGCGGCGATGCCGAAACAGAGCTTGCCCGCCTGGCTCACCACGGTGATGTTCAGGCCCATGCCGTGGGTGATGATGGATAGCGGGTAAAGTGCTTCCATCCGCGCGCCATCAAGATACAGCGCTGTCCTGGCTCCCGGGACGTTGGAAAAGATCGCGTTGATCGCGGGCCTGACCCGTTCCGCGTTGCCGCTGAGGGTCAGCAGTACGGCGGGCACCATGAGCAGGGCGTAGAAGTCCTCCGCGGCGGTAACCGACATGCTGGTCATCTCCGCCTTGGCGGACCGGGTGGTGCGGATCACCCGCCGCAGACGGCGCAGGTCATCTTTCTCCTCGGTGAAAAACGGGCTGAGTATGTAGCTCAGGCGGTTGCCCTCGCGGTCGCCGCCGGCTTTCAGCGACATGGGCATGCCGGCAACCAGGGAGTCGCGCGGCAGGGCGCCATGGGCCAGCAGGTAGCGCCGCAACGCACCGCCGCAGATGGCCAGAAGCACATCGTTCACGGTGCCGCCAGTCTGGTGCGCAATGCGCTTGACCGTTTTCAGCGGCAGGTCGCAGATGCTGAGGCTGCGGCGCGACTCCAGCTCGGTGTTGAAGATGGTGCGCGGGGCGGTGAAGGGCAGGCGCATTGCCTCGGTGTTGCCTTTGAGGATGTCCGCACCCATGTGCAGCAGCAGGCGCGAAAGCTGGGGCAGTGCCTGGTATTGCTTCACCACGCCGCGGGCGACCCCGCCAAGTTGTTCGAACACGCTGTGATGGCTGTGCTGGCGCACGTGCTCACGGCGCACTTTGCTCAGATCGATTTTCTGCGCCGGGTCGGTGCTGAACAGGCTCTGGATCATGCGCATGGCGCCGATACCATCGACCAGCGCGTGGTGGGTCTTGCAGTACAGGGCAAAGCGGCCGCCCGGCAGCCCCTCGATCAGGTGCAGTTCCCACAGTGGCCGGGAGCGGTCCAGGGCCCGCTCGTGTGCGCGGGTCACCAGTTGCAGCAGGTCGGCCATTCGCCCGGGCGCCGGCAGGGCGTAGTGGAACACGTGGTTTTCCGGGTGGTAGTTGTCCGCCGCGATCCACGCTGCCGCCGACAAATCCTCCGGGTCCTGCAGGCGCTTGTTGAACGCGGGGAGGATCTCGTTCAGGCGCCCGCACTTGCGTGTCAGCTGACGCAGGTAGTTGGCGGGCGCCTTGTCCGGCGGCGACAGAACCACCAGCGCTGCGACGTGGAAGGGGCAGCGCGGTGTTTCTATCTTCAGGAAGCCCACATCCTGGGCGCCGAGTTTATCCATGGGTATCCTCCTGCAGGCCGCGGCCGTTAACGCCCCAGATAGCGCTGCTCAAGATGCTCGCGGAAATACCGTGCCTGCAGCGCGCTGCCGGTGGCCCGGGTCATCAACCCGTCGTAGTCCAGCAATTTGCCCTGCCCGTGTACCCTGTCGCGGAGCCAGCCCAGCAGCGCACCGAAATGCCCGCCCGCCAATTGTTGCGGCAGCTCCGGGATATCCCTGCGCGCTGTTGCGAATAGCTGTGCTGCGGTCATCGCCCCGAGGGTGTAGGTGGGAAAGTAACCGAACAGCCCCGCGGGCCAGTGCACATCCTGCAGGCAGCCGTCGCTGTAGTTGCCGGCGGTGGAGAGCCCGAGGTATTGCTGCATGCGCTGGTCCCAGGCTTCCGGAATTTCGGTGACCTCCATCCTGCCCTCGATCAGGTCTCGCTCCAGTTCGTAGCGCAGGATAACGTGCAGGGGGTAGCTGACTTCATCGGCGTCGACCCGGATATAGCCGCGCTGGACCCGTGTATACAGGCGATGAAGGTTGGCTTCGCTCCACGCGCGCAGCGCCGGATCGGCCATGGCGAAGGCCTTTTGCAGGTGCGGTGTCAGGTAGTGCAGGAACTCCTGCGAGCGGCAGGCCTGCATCTCCATCAGCAGGGACTGGCTCTCGTGCATGGCCATGCTCAGCGCCTGGCCGACCGGCTGCTGGCGCCACTCCACGGGCAGCCCCTGCTCATACAACGCGTGACCGGTTTCATGAATGACGCCCATGAGCGCTGCCACGAAATCATCAGTGCGGTAGCGAGTGGTGATCCGCACATCGCTGGGGACCCCGCCGCAGAAGGGGTGGTGGCTGACGTCCAGGCGTCCTTGCTCGAAATCGAAGCCCAGGGTACGCATGATCTCCAGCCCCAGCTGGCGCTGCTCCTCAATGCTGAAGCTGCCCTCGGGCACGAGCAGGGGCTCGGCCGCCTGTCGTTCCAGCACCTCATCGAGCAGGCCGGGCAGGAACCCTTTCAGATCCGCGAACAGCTGGTCCACTTTGGCGCAGGTCATGCCGGGTTCATAGGTGTCAAACAGCGCGTCGTAGAGCGACAGGCCGGTGGCCTCGGCGCGCACGGCCGCTTCCTCTCGGGCCAGGGTTACCACCTCCTGCAGCAGGGGGGCCATGGCCTGCCAGTTGTTTTCTGCGCGGTAGCGACGCCAGGCCTGCTCACAGCGTGAAGTGGCGAGCTTTTTGCGTTCCACCAGGGCCTCCGGCATGCAGGTGGATTCCCGGTAGCTGCGCGCCATTTCCCGCAGGTTCGCGCGCTGCCAGGTGTCGAGCTGCTCATCGCTGGCACCTTCTATCCATTCTCCCACGCGCGGATCCGTGAGCATCCCGTGCATTACCACTTCCAGCGTCGCCAGGGCCTGGCCGCGCGCCTCGCCGCCGCCAGCGGGCATCATGGCGGCCTCGTCCCAGCCGGCGATGGCCTGCACGTGTGCCAGGTCGCTGAGTCGGGCAAAGTGCCGCTGGAGTTGCTGGTAGTGGTGCATGAGGCCTCCTCTCAAGAGCGCGTACGATCAGCGTTACAAGAGCCGCTTTAACCGGTATCTTACCCCTTTGACCCCAAAGCGGAGCCAGTCGGTGTTAAAAAAAGATGTACTGATGACCCTGAGTGAAATTCCCGGCCTGATCAAGGCAAAAAAGTTGCTGAAACAGCAGCCCGATGACGCCTCCGATTGCCTCGGAGCACGTGTGGCGCTCAACGCAGTCCGCTTCCCGCGACGTTCCGCCTTCATTTTTGAGGGGCGGGAAATGAACTGGGGCCAGTTCAATGCCGAGGCCAACCGCTTCGCCTCAGTGTTCAGGTCATTGGGGCTCAAGCGCGGAGATACCGTCAGCGTGCTGATGGAAAACCGTATCGAATTCATGGTCGTCGTGGTAGCCCTGAACAAGCTGGGGGTGGTGGCCTCGTTGATCAATACCAACCTTACCCACCGGCCCCTGGTGCACTGTGTAACCACCGCCAGTTCCAGCAAGTTCCTGTTCGGAGAGGAGCGTCTGGAGGCGGTGGCGGAAGTGCGTTCCGAGCTGGGGCTGGCGCAGGACGACTACCTCTTCGTCCCGGATTCCGGGGCCATCCCCGCGCCGGAGTGGGCCCTGGACATGGCTGCGGAGGCCGCGACCGCGGACACCGACAACCCGCTGGAGACCGGCACAGTCACCATCGCCGACACCGCTTTCCATATATTCACCTCCGGCACCACGGGACTGCCCAAGGCGGCGGTGCTGTCCAATCGGCGCTATCTCGCCACCGCGGGTGTGATTCATGTGGCGGGTTTGCGGCTCACGGTGGATGACCGCCTGTACCTGTGCTTGCCGCTGTACCACGGCACCGGCCTGATGGTGGGTGCGGGAGCGGCCTTCCTGGCGGGGAGCAGCATGTTTATCCGGCGCAAGTTCTCCGCCAGCCAGTTCCTGGCGGAAGTCCGGGAGCATCGCACCACGGCGTTTGTCTACATCGGCGAACTGTGCCGTTACCTTCTGCACGTGCCGGCGCAGCCTGATGACGCCGATAGCCCCCTGCGCGCCGTGGTCGGCAACGGCCTGCGCCCCGATATCTGGCAGCAGTTCAAGACCCGCTTCGGGGTGCGGCGGGTGATCGAGTTCTACGGCTCGAGCGAGGGTAATATCGGCTTTGTCAATTTCCTGAACAAAGACTGTACAGTGGGCGCCTCTCCACTGCCCACGGCCCTGGTGAAATACGATGTGGACCGCGACGAAGTCGTGCGCGACAGCGGGGGCCGCTGTGTCCGGGTTGCCCCGGGCGAGCCGGGCCTGTTGCTGGGCAAGATCACCTCGCGTACGCGGTTCGAGGGTTACACCAGCGAGGAGGCGACCGAGAAGAAGATATTGCGGGACGTGTTTGACTCCGGCGATGCCTGGTTCAACAGCGGCGACCTGATGCGCACCATCGATGTCGGCTTCGCTCTCGGTCTGCCGCACTACCAGTTTGTCGACCGGATTGGCGATACTTTCCGCTGGAAGGGCGAGAACGTCTCCACCAACGAAGTGGGGGAGATTATCAACCAGCACCCCGACGTGGCCTTCAGCAATGTTTACGGCGTCGAGGTGCCGGGCACCGATGGGCGCGCCGGCATGGCGGCACTGCGTCTCGCGGAAGGTGTGGAGAGCCTTGATCTCGCCAGTTTTTCCGCCCACGTAGTGGCGGAACTGCCGCCCTATGCGCGGCCCCTGTTCCTCCGTGTCCAGCGCGAAATCGATACCACCGGCACGTTCAAGCTGCTCAAGGGCGAGTTGCGCAAGCAGGGCTATGATCCTGTGCAGGTGTCTGATTTGCTCTATGTTCTCAAGCCCGGCTCAAGCCTGTATGAGCCACTGGAGCAGGACTGGTTCGAACAGATTCGCAGCGGCGCAGCGGGCTACTGACGGGTGGCGAACCGCTGGCGCCGGGGCGCAAAACAGGGTAGCTTTCACCCGATGCTATGCCGTATCTCCAGACTCCTCCTGCCGCTGGCCATGTTCGCCGGACTGCTCGGCTGCAGTGCCGGTGAATCCAACGTGGCCCAGGGCAACCGCGACGGGATTCTCCACTTTGGCAACGGCTCCGAGCCCCAGGGGCTGGACCCCCATGTGGTCACCGGCGTTCCCGAAAGCAAATTGATCGACGCCCTGTTCGAGGGGCTGACCCGCAAGAATCCCTGGACCCTGGAGCCGGAACCCGGCGCCGCCGCCAGCTGGGAGTTCAGCGAGGACCGGCGGGTAATCACTTTCCACATGCAGCCGGAGGGCCGTTGGTCCAACGGCGAGCCGGTGACCGCCCACGATTTTGTCTGGTCCTGGCGCCGCGCGCTGGACCCCGCCATGGGCAATCTCTACGCCTACATGCTGTACCCGGTGCTGAATGCCGAGGCCTACGCCACCGGCAAGATTGACGACCCCGAGCTGCTCGGCGTGCGGGCGCTGGATGACATGACCCTGGAGGTCACCCTCAACGAGCCCACCCCGTATTTCCTCCAGCTGCTGGATCACTACAGCAGTTTCGCTGTGCCCCGCGCCACGGTTGAAAAGTTCGGCGCGGCGACGGACCGGTTCACCCGCTGGACACGGGTCGGCAATATCGTCAGCAACGGCGCTTTCCAGTTGCGGGAGTGGCACTTGAACCGGCGCATTGTGGTAGAGAAGAACCCGCACTACTGGGATGCCGATGCGGTGCGCCTGAACGGCGTGGTGTTCTATCCGACCGAGAACATCGTCAGTGAGGAGCGCATGTTCCGGGTCAACCAGCTGCATGTGAGCAATGATGTGCCGCTCTCCAAGTTTCCCGCCTACCGCAAGCTCAAGGACAGCCCCTTTATCGAGGCGCCGTACCTCGGTACCTATTTCTACCTGCTCAATACCAGGCGGCCGCCGCTGGATGATGTCCGTGTACGCCGGGCCCTGTCGCTGGCGGTGGACCGCGAATCACTGACCAGGAATGTGCTCTACGGCAGCAACCAACCGGCCTACGCGATCACCCCCCCTGGCACACTGGGATACCAGCCGCCGCGCCTTTTCAGTTTCGATCCCGAGCAGGCGCGCCAGCTGCTGGCGGAGGCGGGCTACCCCAATGGCAAGGGCTGGCCCGGACTCGAATTGATCTACAACACCAGCGAGAGCCATCGCAAGATCGCCGTGGCCCTGCAGCAGATGTGGAAAGACGTGCTCAATATCAGCGTGACTCTCGCCAACCAGGAGTGGAAGGTGTATCTGGATTCCGTGTCGGAAATGGACTTCCAGATCGCCCGGCGCGGCTGGATCGGCGACTATGTGGATCCGAACAACTTTCTCGACATGTACATTACCGACGGCGGCAATAACAACACAGGTTTCTCCGACCCCGTATACGATGAAATGATCCTGCGCAAGGCGCCCCAGGCCGCCAACCAGGAAGAACGCTTCGCCATTTTCCACGAGGCGGAAACCCGCTTGATGGAGCAGATGCCGATCATTCCCATCTATACCTATTCCAGCAAGCATCTTGTGCATCCCAGCGTCAGGGGCATGCCCTCCAACCTGATGGACTTCGTTAACTGGAAGTACGTCTATCTGGAGGAGGTACCCTTGACTGAATTCGAGCTGGAGTAGCTTATGTGGCGTTTTATCGGCGGACGATTGCTGCAGGCAATCCCGGTGATCCTGGTGGTCATCACGGTGACGTTTTTCCTCGTGCGGATTGCGCCCGGGGGGCCCTTCGACAGCGAAAAGGCGGTTATTCCCGAGGTCAAGGCGGCGCTGGAGGCCCAGTACCGGCTGGATCTGCCACTGGGGCAGCAGTACCTGGCGTATCTTCGCGACCTCGCCGGTGGCGAACTGGGGCCTTCGTTCAAGTATCCCGGCCGCAGTGTCAACGAACTCATCGCCGCGGGCCTGCCGGCGACTGCCGAGCTGGGAGCCTACGCCCTGCTGGTGGCGGTGCTGCTGGGCGGGCTTGCCGGGGTGATTGCGTCGCTCAAGCCCAACAGCGCCCAGGACTATATCCCCATGTCGGTGGCCATGATCGGCATCTGCATGCCCACGTTCCTGCTCGGACCCCTGCTGGTCATGGTGTTCGGCATTCACCTGGAGTGGCTGCCGGTCTCCGGCTGGGGGGACATGCCCGGCGACAAGATTCTGCCCAGCCTGACCCTGGGTGCAGCCTATGCCGCCTACATTGCCCGCCTGGGCCGCGCCGGTATGCTGGAGGTCATGTCCCAGGACTACATCCGCACCGCCCGCGCCAAGGGCCTGCCCGAGTGGCAGGTGGTAACCCGCCACGCCCTGCGCGGGGGCCTGATCCCGGTGGTGGCGTTCCTTGGCCCCGCCTTTGCCGGGCTGCTGGCGGGTTCCTTCGTGGTCGAGACCATCTTCCAGATTCCGGGCCTCGGCCGTTTCTATGTGCAGGCCGCCTTCAACCGCGACTACACCATGATCCTCGGCACCACGGTGTTCCTGTCGACGCTTATTGTGTTGTTCAACCTGCTGTCGGACATCCTCGCAGCCTGGCTCAACCCGCGCTTGCGCGCGCAGTATGGGGAGGCCTGAATGAGTACCGGGGCGCACAGCGAAGTGCTGGCAGCCGAGCAGGGCACCTCGCTGTGGCAGGATGCCTGGCGCAGGCTGCGCAAGAACCGCCTGGCCCTGTTCGGGCTCTGGGTACTGCTGTCGTTTGTGGTCATCGCGCTGCTGACACCCTGGCTGGCCCCCTACGCCCCCGATGCCCAGAACCTGGATATGGGCGCCACGCCGCCCTCGGCGGCGCACTGGCTGGGCACGGATACCTTCGGCCGCGACCTGCTCACGCAGATCATGTACGGCGGCCGCATCTCGCTGGCGGTGGGCTTTGTGGCCACCGCGGTGGCATTGGTGATTGGCGTTACCTGGGGCGCGGTGGCGGGCTATGTCGGCGGGCGCGTGGATGCGGTGATGATGCGGCTGGTCGATATTCTCTATGCGCTGCCCTTCATGATCTTTATCGTGCTGCTGATGGTGGTGTTCGGGCGCAATCTGTTGCTGCTGTTCCTGGCCATCGGTGCGGTGGAGTGGCTGACCATGGCCCGGATCATGCGCGGTCAGGTGCAGTCCCTGCGTCAGCAGGAGTTTGTGGAGGCCGCGATCTCCCTGGGCCTGTCGCCGGCCACTATTGTGCGCCGCCATCTGGTCCCCAATGCCCTCGGCCCGATCATTGTCTACACCACCCTGACCATTCCCAGTGTCATGTTGCTGGAGGCTTTTCTCAGCTTCCTCGGGCTGGGCGTGCAACCGCCGGCGACCTCCTGGGGCCTGCTGATCTCCTACGGGGCGGAAACCATGGAGGAGTACCCCTGGCTGTTGATTTTCCCCGGCGCCGCCCTGACCCTGACCCTGTTTGCCCTCAACTTCCTTGGCGACGGCCTGCGCGATGCGCTGGACGTGCGCGGCTCCGGAGACTGAACCGCCATGGCCCTGCTCAGCGTGCGCGACCTGCAAGTCGACTTCATCACCCGCAACGGGCGCGTTACCGCGGTCAACAGGATCAGCTTCGACGTCGAGTCCGGAAAGATTACTGCGATTATC
>JBFHFJ010000127.1:0-8634 GCA_041583655.1 Haliea sp.
GTAGACCATTGCATCGTCACTGACCTGATAACGCAAACCGACCTTGGGAGTGAACTCATCCCACTTCGCGCTCGGATCGTCTCCTTCTGTGGAGAGGTTGCCTCGCTGCTGTGACAGCTTCTCATCTTCGGTGTAGCGCCCTCCCAAGGTCAGCGTCCAGGAATCGTTGAGGGCGTAATCGCCTTCAAAGAAGATCGCCGTGGAGTCGGTTTCCTGGTGAGTGTTCTGCGGAATGTCCAGAACGACACCGGGGACAGCGAAGGTAATCCAGCTGCGCAAACGGATGTCATACTCCGACTCCCAGAAGTAGGCGCCGACGACGAATTTAAGCGCCTCACCGGCATCATAGGTCAACCGGAGTTCATGGCTCTGCTGCTCGTATTCGGCGGGGCGGTCCGTACCGAACAACATCTCTGCCTCTGACGTCCAGTTGGAGACTATCGTTTCCTCAGTCTCGAAACTGCCGTAGATATAGTCCAGCTTGACGGCATCGCTGACATCCCACCGGGCCTCCAGGATATGCGTTTCTGCGTCAAAGGTGGCCGGATCGGTGCTCGGTATCAGGTCGTCCACCGACGAAGTCACAATCTGGTCGGGTGCAGGCGACAGGAAGGCGGTCGTCGGCTTGAAAAACTGCGTCGTTACCTTGTACCTGTCGCCGGAACTCGGGGTCGAGACCGACTTCGCGCAAAGATCAAATGCGCTACAAAACAGGGTGTCCGGTTGCGCCATATTTACCAGCGGAGGCACATCCTGTTCCGTTTCCTCATTTTGGTAGGTGTACTCTAGCTCCAGAGATTCAGTTGCATTGAACACAAGGTTAATACCATAAGTCTGGTAATCAACAGCGCCCTGGTCTTTGCCGGTATTGACGTTGGTAAAGTAGCCTTCCTGCTGGTCGTTTTTTGCCGCGCTCAACTTCACTGCCAGATCATCAGTGACGCCAAAATTGAGCACACCATCCAGCCAGTAGGTATCGTAATCACCGAACCCTGCACGAACTTTACCACCAAGCTCACCAGTGGGCTTGGTTCTCTGTACGTTTATCGTCCCACCAATTGTATTTCGACCAAACAAAGTACCTTGGGGACCACGCAATACTTCCAAAGACGCCAAGTCAATGCTTCTTAGAATTGCACCGCTGTTAGCGCCTATAAAAAGTCCATCAACAGTCACGCCCACTGCAGGCTCAAAGTTTTTCTCCACATCGGCCACCCCAATACCGCGAATATACATCGCCGCGTTGCCTCCAGGCCCCTGGGAGGTGTCATCGATAACAAGGTTGGGGGAGATGAAAGCCAAATCCTTGATATCTCTGGCGAAGGTGCGCTCTATCTCAGTTCCACTCATGGCACTAACGGATAGCCCCACTTCCTGCAGGTTTTCCTCCCGCTTACGGGCGGTAACGGTAATCTCTTCCAGGACACCCGCCTGCGCGTTGACCACGGTCGGGGCCGAGAGGCCAACCGAGGCCGCGGCGATGGCGGCAAACATGATGCTGCGTTGTGTTTTCATGGTGCGTCTCCTCGACGGTATTGTTGCTAGTTATTTATGGCTTGCAGTGTCTTGCCAGGGCCTCTTTCAGCCCTGCGGCGCTTTCAACGGGGCGCCGGGTACGGGGTTGAAATAATGAATCTTGACGTCGCGCTGGGTAATTTTCCAGCACCCGTCCTCGCGTCGCACGGTATCAGTATAGGTGGCCCCGACAATCTGGCAGTCATTATCGCCCGCCAGGGTGCCCACGCAGTCTACGTCACAGACGCAGCTGGCGTTGTCCGCATCGCGGAAACGGATAACGTGGTTGGTGGACAGGTGATGCGATTCCTGCCAGGCGGGCCAGAGTATATCCTGCACCGCTTCGCGGATACCGTCGTGGCCGCTGAAAGAGCCGAAGGGCGGCCCGATATTCCAGACGCAATCCTTGCTCCAGATGGACAGGAAACGGTCGAAATCGCGCTTGTCGAAGCCGTGGCAATAATCTGATGTCAGATCGATGATGGCCTGCCGACTCTCGAGTTCGTCGATTCTCGCCACCAGGGCTGCCAGCATCGCGCTGTTGTCAGCCATACGTCACACCTCGTGCCATTGTTATCATTAAAATGTCCGCAACAAGACGCGGTTGCATTATGGTAACCGAACTCGCTTGTTTGCGTCTAGCAAGTGTAGAGATATTTCAGGCCGAGTCAAGCCGCCCGGCTGGTACAAAGCCGGATTCGCAGGGTACCGCCATTGATCAGGCGCAGGTGGCGCCCAGTCCACCCGCGCGGCTTGGGGTCACGGTTTGGGGTCAGGTCTCGCTTTGTCGCATTTGTTCGGATGCTACAAGGCGAGACCTGGCCCCAGGTTTCCTTCGGATGCTACACGGCGAGACCTTACCCCGGGTTTCCGTGACCCCGGGTTTCCGACAAGAGGAGGCCCGGCCCCGGGTTCGCGAGCTACTCCCGGGGGCCAAATGCCAGCAAGACATTCCCCGGCATATGGAAGTAGATGCCATACCCCGAATTGACGAACATCATCCCGTCGCTGAACACAGGACCTGCGGCACCACCGAAAGAACCGCCCGTGGCAGTGCCGCCATCAGTGGTCTCGTACTCGCGGACGCTGTCGAAAGACCAAAGCACTTTGCCGTCAGACTTGGCATAGGCACGCAGTACGCCGTCCATGGCGCCCGCCACCACCGCGCCATCAATGGCCGAGGCGGCTGCCGACAATCCGGGCTGGCAGAATTCGCGGCCCTCGCAGATATCCGCGTTGCGGTTGAACCACAGCACCTCGCCGCTGCGGATGTCTACGGCGTACATGCCCGGGAACATCTCCCCCGGCCAGCGCGGGCCACCGTCAAAATCCGACATCGGCACGTACAGGACATCCCCATCCAGCGCCATGCCAAAATGCACACCGCCCTGGATACCGCCGCGTCCCAGCTTCTTGCGCCAGATGATCTCTCCCCCCTTGTCCGGGTCCAGGGCGAAAACCTCGCCCGACTTCTGCCCGGCAAGCACCAGGTCGCGGCCGTCCGACGTGGTCGCCAGGATGGTCGCCGCACCAAAGTCGTAGTCGGGACCGTCCTCCGGTGGACAGTTGATGCGATCCTCCGTTTCACAGCCCATGTTCCAGGCATCGCCCGCCGTCATCTGCTGGCTCCAGACAATGCTGCCGTCATCGAGGCTGAGTGCAAGAATGGCGTCACTGGTGTCATTGGCCGGGGAGGAATAGTTCTCGCCGGTGCCGACGTACATGACCCCGCGGGCAATATCCAGCGCCGGCGTATTCCACACCGGGGAGCCGGAGGGTGCAATCCGCGCGGTACCCACAGCATTCTTGCCAACCACGGCGGGCTGCTCCGCAATGGTGTAGCTGGTGTGCAGTTTTTCGCCGCTGCGGGCGTCGTAGACCGCAACACCGCCGCGGAAGGTGCAGCAGGCGTAACCGGGGTCAGCCGCCGCAGTTACTTCCAGAGAGGACAGCGGTACATAGAGGCGGTCGCCGTGCAGCGCCGGCGATGCGGTCAGGGTCAGGCTGGGATGATCATCGGGGCGATCGCGCCAGACGAGCTCGCCGGTGACAGCGTTGAGCGCGTAGACGTTCCCCACCAGGTCGCCGAAGTACAGCAGCGGCGCCACGCTGGAACCTTCCTCCCAGTTCGCCACGACAATACCATTGCGGACCTCCGCGACAGTGGAGAAGCGCCAGCGGATGCAGCCGGTTTCACGGTCAAGGGCGTAGACGGTACCATCCTGGCTGCCCACGAACAGGGCGCCACCCGCAATCGCAGGCTGGGACCGGGCGCGCAGGGCGCCGGGGAAGGCGAAAGCCCATTTCAGCTCCAGATTGTCGAGGTCCGCCGCGGTCATGCCCGCCAGCTCCCGCTCATAGAACCTGTGGTTGCCGGGGTTCACGCCCCAGCCCCGGGTGTCCGGATGTGCCCCGAAGTCGAACCGCGCACGCTCGGCACTGCACATGGGTGCCGCGCTCTGCAGGTGCTCGTCGGCCAGGCGCTGCCCGGACAAATGTTCTGCAAGACGCTGCTGTTCCGCGGCGGTCATGCTCGCAGCCTGGGTTTGCATGACGCCGCCCTGCATGGCGCGCAGGATCGAGGTGGGCGGCATGATCTGCAGCAGGCTCAACTGCGGTGCCTTGGCAACACCGCCCTCGTGGCAGCTGGCGCAGTACTGCTGATAGAGCGTGGCGCCGTCACGCTCCGGTGCCGTCACCGCTTCCGCGGCGGCCGCCAGCGGAATGCCAGTCGCCAGCAGTGCGGTCAAAGTCCAGTGCAGGTATTTCATGCTGTTTTCTCCACGCGATAGCCCGAGCGGGGGAAGTGAACCACCACCTCCCCCGCCCGCGGGTCTGTACGACGAACCGCAATGTCCTCATGGGTGAGCCTGACCAGCTCTCCCGCTACGGGCACCGCGCCGTAATCCTCTGGTGTTACCGCCACTTGCATCCCTGCTTCGAAGCCGGGCATGGCCTCTGCCAGCACCAGGGTCTCGGCGCTGGACCGCTGCTCCCTGGCAATGGCCAGGGCCGCCTCTGCATCCAGCTCCCGGCGCTGGCCGTGACCCAGGGCCGCCACCCTGCGCTCCCACGCGCCAAGGCGGGGAAACGCAGACAGCAGCGCATCACCGTCGCGGATATTGCCGCGGCACATCCACACCGGGAAGTAACCCAGGATGTCGGCCCAGGAGGGCTCAGTGCCCAGCAGATAGTCGCGACCGTCCGCCAGCATCGTCTCCAGCAGCTGCAGCTGGGCGCTGAACTGCGCATACAGGTGGGGCAGCTCGCCGGGCAGCGCGGCAAAATCCAGGAAGCTGAAAAAGGCGCTGCGATCTTTCAGGATGGCCTCCGGCAGGTCGGTATTGGTTCCCATCGACAGCCCGGCACCGGGGCGGAAAAAAGCCGCGTCACTCCAGTTGGCCAGCGCCAGGCACAGGCCTTTACTGCCCTGCGGGAAGAGCGGTCTCGCGGGATGCCGCTGCTCAAGCTCACTGGCGATGCGCTGGGTATCGCAATAGATGTCGGCGCCGATCTGCAGCACCGGGGTTTTACGGTAGCCGCCGGTCAGCGCGGTCAGGTCCGGCTTGGGCATAACGACCGGAATCTCTACCGAATGCCAGGCCAGGCCTTTCAGGCCAAAGGCAAGGCGCGCCTTCTCGGCAAACGGCGAGATATCGAAGTGGTGAAGGATGTAGTCCATTGGCCCGGGTGGCCCTCTATTTTTATCTGTTTCCGCAAAAAAAGGGCCGACAATGCCGACCCTCAAGCACCGCAATCATGGCCTCGCGCGCCGCCGGATTTCACGCTGTGCCAGGCCAGCTGTTGATTCTACTTCGCCAGCCGGCGCTCCAGCTCTACATGGAAGTGCCGCAAACGCTGCTCCTGCTCGCTCCAGAGCTGGCCGTCAAAACCCCGTGAGCGCATGCCCTGCTGCACTACCGGCAACAGGGACGCGTCCTGGCTTAACACCAGGCCAAGATTGGCATCCTCCTCGATACTATAGTACTCGGTTGCGGGACGGTGCTTGCCGGTGGTGTCGGTATCTTCGGGCAGGCCCATCCAGGCCGGCGGCTTGTAGCTGCCATCCGCCACCGGGAAGATCAGGGTCATGGTGTCGTAGTAGAAGCGCTCCGGATCGGTCTCGTGAGGCAGGAAGCGCATCAGGAACACCGCCTCCGGGTGGCAACCGATCTGGACATTGGGAAAGATCCCCGTCGCCCAGCTGTCCGAAAGCTGACCATCGACAAACCGGTCGTACTCCAGGCCCAGGCGCTGGGCCCGGGCGCGCTTGCCCTCCTGGATCGCGCGACGGACATCGGCGGCGGTGCCGGTAAAGCCGCTGGCATCAATACCGGCGTCCTCCAGCATCATCTTCAGGCCCTCGTTGACGGTGGTCTGGTCGTGGATACGCGGACTGGGCTGCCCGAGGGGGACGATCATGCGGCTGGCGCCGTTCGGGTACAGGTCGTACTGCACATTCAGGTCACCCATGACACCGCGGGTCTCGGGATGTACCGCGTGCAGGTGGTAGCTTTCATAGAAGGCTTCCACACCCACCTTCCAGTTGGCGCCCCACTCGCTGCGGACATGGCGCACCACCTTCATCTCGTCCAGGCGGTAGGCCTCGAGGTAGCCCTCGGGCAGACCGATGGCCTCTCGCAGCGGCCCCGGATTGGCATCCATGTTGATGAACACAATGCCCGCATGGGTGTCGCAGGCTACCGGCTTGAGGCCGGGCCGGTGGGCGATGACTTCCGGCTTGAAGTACTCCTCGTCGGTAATCCGGCGCAGCTCGCCGGTATGGTGGAAACTCCAGCTGTGGAAGGGGCAGACAAAAACCTTGCGGTTGCCGCGCTCCTCGTGAACCAGGCGGGCACCCCGGTGACTGCACACGTTGTAGAACGCCTTGATGCCGTCCTCGGCGCGGGTCACGATGATGGATTCGCTGCCAATATCGAAGAGGAAATAGTCGCCGACCTTGGGAATATCCGCTTCGACGCCGGCGATCAGCCAGCTTCGCGTCCAGATCTTGTCCCACTCCAGCGCCATGTAGTCGCGGCTGAAATAGCCCTCCTTGCTGGCGATATCGACGCCGTTGTCGAGTTCGGGCTGTTTCGATTCCAGAGACTCGGGGGGGGCATCCGGGTTGATGACCGCGATCGGAATACCTTTTGCGTTCATGGCTGCTCCTCTACTTTTTAGCGAGTGTAAAAACCGGCAGGGTCACGCTATCAGACCAGGCCGCAAAATCCACCCGGACTTCCGCGCCCACCGCCACGTCTTCCGGGGCACAGTTCACGATGTGACTCATCAGTGTAGGCCCTTCTTCAAGGGCTATCAGGGCAACAACGTAGGGCGCCTCGTAAGCCGCCGAAATTGCCCGGCGGACCACGGTAAAACTGCTGACCCAACCACGCCCGCTGGCGGCGGTCCAGCTGAGGTCGCGGCCGTGGCACTCCGCACACATGATCCGCGGGTAAAACTGATAACTGCCGCAATGGCCGCAGCACTGCAGGCGCAGTTCGCCCACCCGGCAGCCGGCGATAAACGCTTCGGCCAGGGTTCCAGGCGCTGGTTGAATCCTGTTCATGTCAGCCGGCCTCCCTGCCGAGAATCAGTGTGCTGTGACTGGACATGATCCCGCCCTGGGCGTGCAGCAGGCCGACGGCGGCATTGGGCACCTGGCGCCCGGCGGCGGTGCCCCTGAGTTGCCAGACCGATTCTGTCAGCGCAAACATGGAGCCGGGATTGCCCGGATGACAGTGCGACAACAGCCCGCCATGGGTATTGACCGGCAGAGCCCCCCCGGGGCCAATGCCGGCGCTGGTGATGAACTCGCCCCCCTCGCCCTTGGCGCAGAAGCCGAGATCCTCCAGTTCCACCAGTACGGTGGGCGTAAAGCAGTCGTAGAGCTGGGCGAAATCCATGTCCCGCGGTCCCAGACCGGCCATGGCGTAGGCGCGCTGGCCCGATTCCACAGCGGCCGAGGTGGTCAGGCTGCGGGCCTGGCTGATGTGTTCGTGGCTGTGCCCCTCGCCGATCCCGAGGACGTAGACCGGCGCCTGGGAAAAATCCCGGGCCCGCTCGGCCGAGGTCAGCACGATGGCAGCGCCGCCATCGGAGACCAGCGAGCAGTCCAGCAGGTGCAATGGGTCGGCGATCATGCGCGAGGCCAGCACGTCATCAATGCTGATCAGGTCGCGCATCTGTGCCGCAGGGTTGCGCGCGGCATGCGCGCGACAGGCCACGGCCACTGCGGCGAAATGTTCCGGCGTGGTGCCGTACTGGGCCATGTGCGCCTGGGCGATCAGCGCGTAATAGGCGGGAACCGTGGGGCCGTAGGGCTGTTCAAACTGCGGGTGCCCGGTGGCCGACTGCATCAGCATGGCCTGGTCACGAGTGAGGCCGCTGCGGAGGCTGTCCGCCATCGCGATCACAATGGTCTCCGCCATCCCGGTGGCGATCGCCGAGGCGGCGTGGTGCAGCACTGAAAAGGTCGTGCCGCCGCCTGCGCCGGCGGCGAAACAATAGCGGGGAAAAATCTGCAGGTACTCGGCGATAGCCTCTGCGTGGTAGAGCATCGGCTGGGACATGCTGTTGCAGGTCACCAGGCCATCCACCTGGCTCTTGTCCAGGCCCGCGTCCGCCAGCGCCAGCAGGATGGACTCGACACAAAGTTCGGTTGCTGTGGCGTCGGGCACAATGCCCACCCGGGTATCCGCGGCACCGACGATTGCAACCTTGCCACGCAGACTGTCCATCAGCGCTCCATCACAGCAGTGGCTATGCCGGGGGTAATAACCTCTCCGGCCTCATTTTTGACAAAGACCTCAATGCGCACTTCGCCGCTTGCCGGATCCACGGCGATCACCGTGCCGCCGGAGGTGAGTGTCTCGCCAATGTAGCTCGCCGCGCGATTGGAATATTCAATGCTGGTAAGGCGACCCGCGTCACCGAGCCATTCTTCCACGCACTGGTTCAACCAGTCCCCGAGCATGGGACCGGCAATCACCAGCCCCGGATAGCCCTCGACTTCCGTCGCATAGGGGTGATCAAAATGAATACGGTGAGCGTTCCACAGGGCTGCGTTGTAGAGAAACAGCTGTACATTGTCCGGCTTTAGGGTACGTGCCGGCA
>JBFHFJ010000128.1:0-8547 GCA_041583655.1 Haliea sp.
ACCGGCAGCGCCGGCACCCAGGCCGGGCTGGTTACCGGCCTGCGCGCCACCCACTCGGACATTCCGGTGCTGGGTATCGGGGTCAACGCGCCCCGGGACATCCAGGAGGAGCGGGTCTACAAGCTGGCCGTGGAGACCGCTGCCTACATCGGTGCAGGCAACTGTGTCAGGCGGGAGGACGTGGTGGCGAACTGCGATTACATCGGCGAGGGCTACGGCATTCCCACCGAGGGCATGCGCGAGGCGCTGGCGCTGCTGGCCCGGCTGGAGGGATTGCTGTTTGACCCGGTCTACAGCGGCAAGGGGCTGGCGGGCCTGGTCGACCTGGTGCAGAAGCGCCACTTCCGGGCCGAGCAGAATATCGTCTTCCTGCACACCGGGGGCTCCGCCGGGCTGTTCGGCTACAGCGACGAACTTCTCTAGGGTCGAGCAGGGCGCTGCGCCGCCGGCAATAGCTGTGGCTGCCGGCGGCGGACCTCAGGCCGCGGCGGTCTGGCCGCGCTCCGCCGCCTTGTTGATGGCGCCGAGAATACCGTCCAGCGAGGCCTGGATGATGTCCGAACTGCGACCGACGCCGCAGAAGCGCTCACCGTCGATGTTGAGCTGGATGTAGCACACGGCCTCTGCGTCCGCGCTCTGGCTCAGGGCGTGCTCACTGTACTCCACCAGTACGATCTGCCTGCCGGTAAACCGCTGCATGGCGTCGACAAAGGAAGCCACCACGCCGTTGCCGGTACCGGTCAGGATGCTGCGCGCGCTGCCTTCCAGCAGTTCCGCACGCAGCTGGTCCACGTTGTCAGCGCGATTGACCTGGTAGTCCCCCAGGCGCCAGCGACCGCCACCGGACAAATAGGTGCGCTGGAACAGGTCGTGGATTGCCTCGGGGGACAGCTCCGATTCCTGCTCCTCGGCATGGGCCTGGACCACCGGACTGAAATCGATCTGCAGCCAGCGAGGCAGCTCGTAGCCGTAGCTGCGCTCCATGACGTAAGCCACGCCGCCCTTGCCCGACTGGCTATTGATGCGGATGACTTCCTGGTAGGAGCGGCCGATATCCGCCGGGTCGATGGGCAGGTAGGCCACCTGCCAGGGCGCCCGCTCGTCCCGCTTCGCCAGGCACTTCTTGATCGCGTCCTGGTGGCTGCCGGAAAAGGCGGTGAATACCAGCTCACCGGCATAGGGGTGCCGGGGATGAATCGGCAGCTGGGTACACTCCTTCACGGTCTGGATGATTTCGTCCATGTGCCCCAATTGCAGCTCCGGATCCACACCCTGGCTGTAGAGGTTCATGGCCATGGTCACGATATCCATGTTGCCGGTGCGCTCACCGTTGCCCATCAGGGTACCTTCCACGCGGTCGGCGCCGGCCAGCACGCCAAGTTCCGCGGCGGCCACGCCACAGCCGCGGTCATTGTGGGTGTGCAGGGAAATCAGCAGGGCATCCCGATTGCGAACGTGGTCACAGAACCACTCGATCTGGTCCGCGTAGACGTTGGGGGTGCTCATTTCCACGGTCGCCGGCAAATTGATAATCACCGGCTTGTCGGGGCTTGGCTGCCACACCGCGGTAACCGCATCGACCACCTCCACGGCGAAATCCAGTTCGGTGCCGGTAAAGCTCTCGGGCGAGTACTCGAAGACCCACTCGGTTTCCGGATAGCGTGCGGCGGTATCCCGTACCAGCTGGGCGCCCTTGACGGCGATGTCGATGATCCCGGCCCGGTCCAGCCCGAACACCTGTTCCCGCTGCACGGTGGACGTGGAGTTGTAGACATGCACTATCGCACGCCGGGCGCCGCGCAGGGCCTCGAAGGTTTTTTCGATCAACTCGGGCCGGGCCTGGGTCAGCACCTGGATGGTGACGTCGTCCGGTATCCGCCCGTTCTCGATCAGTTCGCGGCAGAAGTTGAAGTCATGGCTGGAAGCCGAAGGGAAGCCCACCTCGATTTCCTTGAAGCCGATCTTGACCAGCTGGTCCCAGAGGCGGGATTTCTGCCGCGCGGTCATGGGCTCGATCAGGGCCTGGTTGCCGTCGCGCAGGTCGACGCTACACCAGCGGGGTGCGCGGGTGATCTGCTGGTCGGGCCAGCGCCGGGCCGTCATCCGGATGGGCTGGAAGGGCTGGTACTTGCGGTAATCAAACTGGCTCATCTGCGCCTGTCCTCTGGGTGCAGGCCTGCTGCACTCGCTCGTGAATTCGGGGGCTGTGCACCTGCGGGTCGTAAGGATTGTGGCCTGGCTGACCGGCCCTCGTGAGGCCTCACCCTGATACACGACGCGGGGATGGTGCGAAGTGTGGCGGCCACAGGTGTCAAAACAGCCGAGTACCTAGTATAGGCGGGAACCGCTGGTGATTTACTGCAAATATTCCAGAGTTATGCCATTTCTTTAGTTTATTATTGCTCTAATACCAATATACTTGAATATATTCACCAAAGAGGGCACTCCAATGGCCTGCTGGTTGCTCAAAACCGAACCGGATACCTTCAGCATAGATGACCTCGCATCCCGCCCGGGGCAAACGGAGCCCTGGGACGGTGTGCGCAATTACCAGGCGCGCAATTTCATGCGCGACGGGATGCATGCCGGCGACGAGGTGCTGCTCTACCATTCGAGCTGTGCGGTGCCTGCCGTTGTCGGCGTGGCCCGTGTAGCCAGCGGGCCGCGGCAGGACCCCACCCAGTTCGACCCGGAATCTCCCTACTTCGACCCGGGCAGCGACCCCGGCCAGCCGCGCTGGGTACTGGTGGATATACGCTATGTCCGCCACCTGGCGCGGCCCGTGCCACTGGCGGAACTGAAGCAGCACGCAGCGGCCCTCGATGGTCTCGCCCTGCTCAGGCGCAGTCGCCTGTCGGTCATGCCGGTCAGCGATGCGCAGCGGGACTTCATCCTGCAGCTCGCCGGAGACGGGAGCGCGGGCACATGAAACTCGACCGCACCGACCGCCGTATCCTGAACATCCTGCAGCGGGATGGCCGCATCAGCAACCTGGAGCTGGCCGAGCGTATCGGCCTGTCGCCAACACCCTGCTCCCGGCGGGTAAAGCGGCTGGAGGAGTCGGGGCTGATCCGCGGTACAGCCACCCTGCTGGACCAGTCGCGGCTGGGGCTCAAGCTGACCGCCTACATCGGGATCAGCATGGACCGCCACACCCCCGACCGCTTCGATGCCTTCGAAAACCAGGTCCGCGAGTTCCCAGAGGTCATGGAGTGCTCGGTGGTCACGGGGCAGAGCGCGGACTACCTGCTCAAGGCGGTAGTGCCGGACATGCAGTACTACGAGCGCTTCCTGCTCGGCAAGCTGACGCGGATTCCCGGCGTGACCGGGGTGCACTCCAGTTTCGAGCTGCGGCGGGTGGTACAGAATACGGCCCTGCCCCTGGACCATATCGACAACGATACCGAGGTCTGACAACGGGCTGCCAATTCCTGCCAGTTTTGCTGGCCGTTGCGGAACTTGCCGCCGCGGGGTGCAAGGGAGCATTATTCCCGGAAACCCGAGGGAGCTGCGGCATGCAAGAGATGAAGGACAAGGTGGCGCTGGTCACCGGAGGCGCCAGTGGCATGGGTCGCATCATCGCCCTGCGGCTGGCCGGCAAAGGCGCACGGGTCGCCATCTTCGATGTCAATGAGGAAGGCCTTGAGGCGACCGCGGCCACCAACAGCAATATCACCCCGATTCGCTGTGACATCGGCGACCTGGCGGATGTAGAAGCGAAAGTGGCGCAGGTGCAGGAGACCCTGGGTCCCATCGAACTGCTTGTGCACGCGGCTGCGCTGATGCCCAGCCACAAACTGGTCGACCACACCCACGCGGGCATGGAGCGCCTGTTCCGGATCAACTACTTTGGCACGACCTACGTGGTACAGGCGGTGCTGCCGGAGATGCGCAAGCGCCGCAGCGGCAGGGTCATCGCTTTTGGCTCCATCGCGGGCCATGCACTGGTGCCACATATGGGCGGCTACTGCGCCACCAAGTCCGCAGTGAACACCTATATGGAAGTGCTGCAGAACGAGCTGCGTGATTCCGGGGTCCGGATCCACCTGGTCTGCCCGCCCGCGGTCAACACGCCCCTGATCGACCAGACACTCGCCACCGACAGCCCGGGCAGTATTATTGAGGCCAAGAAATCCGGCCGCCTCTCGGATCCGGAGAAGATCGTCGATGCGATTGAAAAGGGGGTCGCCAGGGGCAGGGACATCATCTACCCCGGCGAAGCCCGCCTGCTGATGCTGTGGCACACCCTGTTCCCGCGCCTGTGGTGGAAAACTGTGCTCAACTTCGAAAAGGACTGAACCGCGACCGGGTTCGCCGGGCCGCCATATGCCGATCGGGACGCCCGTGTTAGCATCTGCGCCCCATGGCAAACCATCACCTCACCGCTGATTCACGCTGGCTGCTGTTGCTGCTCGCGGCGCTGGTAGCGCTCGGGCCGCTCAGCGTGGACATGTACCTGCCGGCAATGCCCTCCATGCGCGCTGCGTTGGATACCAGCGTCGGCAATATCCAGCTGACCTTCAGCGTCTACCTCGCCGGCTTTGCCCTGTTTCACCTGGTGTGCGGGCCGCTGGCGGACCGCTACGGGCGCAAACCGATCATTACCATCGGCACCCTGCTGTTCGTGCTCGGCTGCATCGGTTGCAGCCTGGCAACGACGGTGGAGGAACTTTGGCTCTACCGTTTCCTGCAGGGTATCGGCGCCTGTGTCGGGCCGACCCTGGCGCGGACGATTACCCGCGACCTCTATGGCCCAAGGCGAGCCGCGCGGGCCCTGTCCCTGATTGCCATGCTGATGGCTTTGGCACCTGCGGTTGCGCCAAGCCTGGGCGGCGCGCTGTTACTGGTGTTCCCCTGGACCAGCATTTTTGTCTTTCTCGGAACCTACGGCGCGCTGATGCTGCTGCTGGTGCAGCGCTACCTCGGCGAGTCCCTGCCTGCGCCACAAAGCCTGCATCCGCGAACCATTCTGCACAATTACAGCACCCTGTTGCGCAGCGGCCCGTTCATGACGGTGGTTATCACCAGTTCCCTGGTCTACGCGGGATTGATGGTCTATCTCGCGTCATCCGGCTTCGTCTACCTGGAGATGCTGAACGTGCCGGTGATGTATTTCGGGCCGATCTTCCTTACCACCGTAGCCGGCTACATCAGCGGCAGCGCACTCAGCGCGCGCCTGGCGGGCCGTCTGGAATCGCCCCGGGTGCTGCTGCTGGGCACTGGCCTCGCGGCCAGCGCAAGCGTCTGCATGGGCGCAGCCGCCACCGCGTTTCCACAAAGCGTGCTCGCCCTGATGCTGCCGATGATGTTCTATACCGCTGGCCTGGGGCTGACCCTGCCCCACGCCATGAGCCTCGCCCTGCAGCCCTATCCGCATATGGCGGGCACGGCATCGGCACTGCTGGGATTCATCCAGATGGCAATCGCTGCCTCCGCGGGGGCGCTGGTCAGCCTGTTCCTGGTCGCGTCCCCCGGCCCAATGCTGGTCACCATGGCGGCTCTGCCGGTGATCGCACTGGCCCTTGGATGGCGGGTTCGCCAGCAGAGCTTCAGCGCTCCGCGGCAGGCTCCAGACCAGCGATAACGAGTCGGTCCCGGCCGCACTGCTTGGCTTCGTAGAGAGCATTGTCAGCCCGCGCCAGCCACCGAGACCAGTCCTCGCCGGATTTGAGGACCGCCGCACCCGCGGAGAAGCGAATGGGCCCTTCGGGGCCCGGTACGCCGCCGCTGAGCCGGCGGTGCAGCTCCGGCAAGGTGGTCGCCGCGGTGGCGGCGGACATCCCCCGCAGCAGAACCACAAACTCCTCACCGCCCATACGGTACAACCCGTCCTCCAGCCGCAGAGCAGCGCGGACACTTGCGGCGAAGCGCTCCAGCACCTGGTCACCGGCCTCATGCCCATAGTTGTCATTGATCTGCTTGAACAGATCCAGGTCGATCACCATGACCGTGCTTTCGAAATCCGCGCTGCGGCGACGCTCGGCGACAGTGGCCTCCAGATGCTGCTGCATGAGTCGGCGGTTACCGACGCCGGTGAGCGGATCCTGGGTGGCTTGCTCCGCCAGCATGCGGCGCTGCGCGCGCAGCTGATCGGTGACGATCAACCCGAAAACCGCCATCAGCAGCGCCACTGTCACCCAGCTGATCTGCGCCAGTGGCGAATCAAACAGCCGCATGTGCCCCGCAAGGACCACGATCAACAGGCCGTTGAGGCCAACGGCAAGGGTTCGCGGCAGTATCAGGCTGTTGATCCAGATAACGAGAAACGCCCAGAGCAGTCCATTGCTGCTGACCAGCAGCGCGCTGAGCAGGGCCGAAGCCGAGATGGTCAACCCGAACAGGTTCAATGCGTGGGGTGCAAAGTGCCGGGAACGACCCAGCAACAGGGTCAGAGCCAGCAGCGAAACTATCACCACATTGGTTGCCGCACCCGGGATGTCGCCAGCCTGGTAGCGATACAAACCGAATCCGCTGATGATGAGCGCGGAGACACCGCCGATGTAGTTCATCACCGAGAGCTCCAGGCGACGCGTACCGCCTGCAGCAGCCACCACCCGTCCTGCGGCTCCGTTGTCGGGTCCCGTCTGCCCCGAGCTCACGCCCTGATGTCCATAGGTGGACCCTTGCCAATACCGCAACTGATCCCCGAATATGCCATAGCCGCCCGACAGCGGCAAACACGTGGTGCGGGGCCGTGGGACCGACTGACCGAGGAGCCTGCCTGTGGCATACTGCGGGCATTCCTTCCCGGAGACTAAAGCCTTGCACAGTGCCGCAGATGTCACCCAGCTCATTGGCAACACGCCGTTGCTCTACCTGCGCGAGGTTTCCGAGCGCACAGGTTGCCGTATCCTCGGCAAGGCCGAATTCCTGAACCCCGGCGGCTCGGTCAAGGACCGCACCGCACTGGGCATTATCCGCGCTGCCGAGGCCAGCGGCGCACTGCGACCGGGCGGGAGAATTGTCGAGGGCACCGCGGGCAATACCGGTATCGGCCTGACCCTGCTGGCGAATGCGCTGGGTTACAAGAGCACCGTGGTCATGCCCATCAGCCAGAGCAAGGAAAAGATCGACACCCTGGAACTGCTCGGCGCGGAGCTCCACCTGGTACCTGCAACCTCCTACAGCGAGCCGGGGCACTATATCCACACGGCCCAGCGACTGGCGGAAAAATACGCCGGCTCCGAGCCCGCCGGCGCGGTCTGGGCCCGCCAGTTCGACAACCTCGCCAACATGGCGATTCACCGCGACACCACCGGCGAGGAAATCTGGACCCAGACCGAGGGCAAGGTCGACGGCTTTATCTGTGCGGTGGGTACCGGCGGCACCCTGGCAGGAGTATCCGCGGCCCTCAAGGCCCATCGCCCGGACGTCGTCATCGGCCTGGCTGATCCCCAGGGCGCCTCGCTGTACCACTACTTCAGGGACGGCCACCTGACCGCCAGTGGCGGCAGCTCCATTGTCGAGGGCATTGGCATCAACCATGTCACGGGAAATGTTGCCGAGGCCCAGGTAGATACCGCGTTCACGATCAGCGACAGCGAAGCCCTGCCGATGCTGTTCGACCTGCTCCAGCACGAGGGATTGTGCCTGGGCGGTTCTGCCGGCATCAACATCGCCGGCGCCGTCAGACTGGCCGAGCAAATGGGCCCGGGACATACCATAGTCACCATTCTCTGCGACTACGGCAACCGCTACCAGAGCAAGCTCTTCAACCCCGCATTCCTGCATAACAAGGGCCTGCCGGTACCTGCCTGGCTCGATGTTTGAACCCAACTGACGAGGAACACAATGAAAATTGGCATTATCAGTGGCAGTCATCGCCCCAACTCCCAGAGCAGCAAGGTCGGCCGTTATATAGAGCGGACCCTCATGGAACAGGGGCTCTGCGACAGCTGCTGGTTCTATGAACTTGCCGGCAATCCGCTGCCCCTGTGGGAGGAGGCCGTGTGGGACCAGGAAAACCACCACTGGCAGGATAAACTCGAGCCCCTGCGGCAGGAACTGCACAGCTGTGACGCCTTCGTTGTTATTTCACCTGAATGGCATGGCATGGTTCCCGCGGGGCTGAAGAACTTCCTGCTGATGTGGACCGCCGGAGGAGAGCTGGCCCACAAGCCCGCGCTGATCGTTGCCGTGTCGGCCTCCGTCGGTGGCGCCTATCCCGTCGCAGAGCTGCGCATGAGTGGCTACAAGAACAACCGCATTTGCTTCCTTCCGGAGCACCTGATCGTGCGCAATGTCCGCTCTGTATTTAATGCCGACGCCGAGGACAATGACCCCAAGTCACAGCAATACCTGGGCGAACGCACCCTCTACTGCCTGCAACTGCTGCGCGAGTACGCGCTGGCCCTGCACCGGGTACGGGAAAGCGGCAAGGCATCACTGGAGGTTTACGGCACGGGCATGTAACCGGTATCCCCTGGCTCCCAAAGCACAATCTGGTCCCGGCCCGCCGCCTTCGCCTGGTACAGGGCCTTGTCGGCGCGACCCAACAGGCTGTCGACGTCATCCCCCGGTAGCGCCTGCGCCAGCCCGGCGCTGAAG
>JBFHFJ010000129.1:0-8546 GCA_041583655.1 Haliea sp.
AGGAGGAGGTGCGGATGGCGATGTGGTCGGCCTCCACGCCGAGCACGTCCAGTAGCTCCTGCACCGCGATTCCCACCGGCGCCCCGCCGCGCCAGACACCGACGATATAGTTGGGCCGATATCCGCTGGTAAACACCTGCCAGGCCAGCCTGAAGGAGTCTTCCAGCAGCTGCTGGGCGCTGATGTAGTGCTTGTGCATGGCAGTGTTGTCCTCAAATGCGGGTTCTGTGGGGGTGGCGCAGAGATTAGCACAGCTTTCCCCGGGACCCGCTCCCGGCTATGGTGCCGCCCGCGGTGATTGCGTACACTTTCGCCTTTCGTCACGCGCCTGGCAGAAGGGAGCAAGCAGCACCATGGAGCACGGTAACCAGCCTGCGGCAGGCCTTCTGGAACGTTTCTTCAGGCTGTCAGAGCACGGCACCAGCGTCCGCACCGAGCTGATTGCCGGCGCCACCACCTTTGTCACCATGGCCTACATCATCTTCGTCAATCCGCAGATGATGGCCTCCGCCGGCATGGACCCGCAGGCGTCCTTCGTCGCCACCTGCCTGGCCTCGGCCCTGGCCTGTTACCTGATGGGCCTCTACGCCAACTGGCCGGTGGGCCTGGCACCGGGCATGGGCCTGAATGCTTTCTTTACCTATACCGTCGTCGCCGACATGGGCTACAGCTGGCAGGTGGCGCTCGGGGCCGTGTTCCTCGCCGGTGTCCTGTTCGTGATCATGAGCGTCACCCGCCTGCGGCGCTGGATGCTGGACAGCATACCCTTTGACCTGCGCGTGGCCATGGGCGCGGGTGTGGGCCTGTTCGTGGGTTTCATCGGCCTGAAGAGCGGCGGGGTTATCGTCGCCAGTGACGCCACCTTCCTCACCCTTGGCGACCTCTCCGCTCCCGAGCCCTTTCTCGCGGCGCTGGGCTTTCTGGTCATTGCTGTCCTCTCCATCCGCCAGGTGCACGGTGCGATCATCATTGGCATCCTCGGAATTACCGGCATCGCCCTGGGTTCGGGCCTGGTCGAGTATCAGGGGCTGGTGGCGGCGCCGCCGAGCATGGCGCCCGTCTTCATGCAACTGGATATCCGCGGCGCCCTGGACGTGGCCATGACCAGCGTCATCATCGCTTTCCTGTTCGTAAACCTGTTTGATACAGCCGGAACCCTGCTGGGGGTGGCCAATCGCGCCGGACTGATGAATCCCGACGGCAGTATCCGCAACATGGACCGGGCGCTGAAGGCGGACAGCACCTCCAGCGTATTCGGTGCCTTCCTGGGCTGCGCCCCGGTGACCAGCTACGTGGAGAGCGCCGCCGGTGTCGCAGCCGGTGGCCGCACCGGCCTTACCGCGGTCACCGTCGGCACCCTGTTCCTGGTGGCGATCTTCTTCGCGCCACTGGCCGCCATGGTGCCGGCGTTTGCGACAGCCGGAGCGCTGGTCTACGTGGCGATGCTGATGTTGAGCAGCCTGCAGGGGCTGGAGTGGGAGGACATGACCGAGGTGGTGCCGGCGCTGATCACCGTGGTGATGATTCCGCTGTCGTTTTCCATCGCCAACGGGATCGCGGTCGGGTTCGTCAGCTATGTGGCGATCAAGCTGTTCGTGGGCAGGTACCGGGATATCTCCCCGGGTGCCTGGTTCCTGGCGATGATCTTCATCGCCAAGTTTGCGCTGATGTAATCCCTCTCCGGGCTTCGGTATAATTCCGGCGATGAAACCAGCAAATTATCCCTGTGACCCGGAGCATCTCTGGGAGCACTTCTACTGCATCACGCAAATCCCGCGACCCTCGAAAGCGGAGGACGCGGTGCGCGACTATGTCATCGGCCAGGCGCAGGCCCACGACTGCCGCTGGCAGCTGGACGCTACCGGCAACCTGGTGGTCTACGTGCCGGCTTCGCCGGGACGTGAACACCACAGCACCGTCGTCATCCAGAACCACCTGGACATGGTGACGGTGAAGACCGGTGACAAAGTCCACGATTTCTTCGCCGACCCCCTGAGCCTGAAGGTCGAGGACGGCTGGCTGCTGGCGGACCGCACCACGCTGGGCGCGGACAATGGCCTCGGTTGTGCCGCTGCGCTGGCAGTGATGACTGATACCGATGTCCAGCACCCGCCGCTGGAGCTGCTGTTTACCGTGGACGAGGAAACCGGACTCGGCGGAGCGCTCGGTCTGGATGCCAGCCTGCTCAGCGGGGAAGTGATGCTGAACCTGGACACAGAGGACTGGCACGAGCTGTACATCGGTTGCGCCGGCGGCGGCGGCTGGGTCCTGAACGGGCGCTATCCGCTGGCGGAACCCGCGGCCGGGTTGCCCTGCTGGAGCCTTGAGCTGAAGGGGCTGGCGGGTGGTCATTCCGGTATCGATATCCATCACCAGCTTGGCAACGCAATCAAGCTGCTGGCCGAGTGCCTGGCGGAGGTGGGCCAGCTGCAGCTGGCCGGCGCCAGTGTCGGTATCGCCCACAACGTGATCCCGCGGGAGGGCACGGTCATGTTCGCCTGCCCGCAAGGCGAGGCGCAGGCTCTCCAGGGGCGTCTGCAGTCTCTACTGGAGCGCTGGCGCAGCTACCTGCCGGCGGCGGACCACGCGCTGTCCCTGAGCCTGGAGCCGATGGCGCCGACTGCGGTGATGAGCGCGGCGGACAGCCAGCGCGTGCTGTCCCTGCTGGCGGCGTTTCCCCACGGCGCACAGGCGTATAGCCTGGCCCAGCCCGCAGACCTGGTCGATCTCAGTCTCAACCTGGCGCGCCTGCAACTGCAGGAGGGTGCGCTGGAACTGGAGGCGAGCTACCGCTTCTTCAACGCCGAGCAGGCGCTGCCCTTGCGCGCCGGGGTAGAGGGGCTGGCCCGCCTCTCCGGCCTCGACATCCGGCGTATCGACGGGTACCCCGGCTGGCAGCCGGATTTTGCCAGCCCCCTGCTGGCCCGCGCCAAGGCACTGCACCAGCGCCTGTTCGGCAGCGAGCCGGCGGTCAAGGCCATTCATGCGGGGCTTGAGTGCGGGATCCTCAAGAGCAAGAAGCCGGAAGTCGACATTCTATCCTTCGGCCCCACCATCCGTGGCGCCCACTCACCGACCGAGCGCCTGCGCATTGATACCGTGGCGCCGTTCTGGCACTACCTGACCGCCCTGCTGGCGGAACTCTGACCACCAAGGAGAATACACGCCATGCTGGAAACGCTGCCCCAGGTTCCTGAAGATTCCATCCTTGGTCTCGCCGCTGCCTGCCGTGCGGACCCGAACCCGAACAAGGTGGATCTCACAGTCGGGATCTACATGAACGAAGAGGGGCTGTGCCCGGTTTTCGAGGCGGTGCGCCTGGCCCAGCAGGCTCTGGTCGGCGAGGAGACCACCAAGGCCTACATGCCGCCCGCCGGTGACCCGCTGTTTAACCGGGGCATCCAGCGCCTGGTGCTGGGTGAGGACAGCGCCGCCCTGGCAGAGGACCGGGTCAGCAGCATCCAGACCCCTGGCGGCTGCGGCGCCCTGCGCATCGGCGCGGAAATCATCAACGCCGCCGCGCCCGGCGCACGGGTGTGGGTGTCCGACCCGACCTGGCCGGTGCATATCCCGCTGCTCGGCAGCGTGGGCCTGAAGTTTGAAACCTATCGCTATTACGAGCCCGCCAGTCACGGGGTCAACTTCGACGCCATGGTGGATGACCTGAAGCGGGCGCGGCAGGGTGATGTGGTGCTCCTGCACGGCTGCTGCCACAACCCCTGTGGCGCTGACCTGACCCTGGAGCAGTGGGGTGCAATCGCGGACATGGCTGCACAACAGGGTTTCCTGCCATTTGTCGACATCGCTTACCAGGGCCTGGGGGACGGCCTGGAAGAAGACGCAGCCGGCCTCCGCCTGCTGGTACAGCGCTTGCCTGAGGTGATTATTGCCGCCTCCTGTTCCAAGAACATGGGCCTTTACCGGGAGCGTACCGGGGCGACCATTTTTGCCTCGGCGAACCCGGCGAGTGCCCTTGCGCTACGCAGCCAGGCCCAGGTGGCAGCGCGGCGCATCTACTCCATGCCTCCGGCCCACGGCGCCCTGCTGGCGGGGCGGGTACTGGCGGACGATGCACTCAATGCCAACTGGCAGGACGAGTTGCAGGCCATGTGCCGCCGGATAAACGGCCTGCGCACCAGCCTGGTGAGCAAGCTGGAACAGTGCACCGATCGCGACTTCAGTTTTATCGAACGGGAAAAGGGCATGTTCTCCTTCCTCGGCCTGAGCCGGGAGCAGGCGCTGGCCCTGCGCACGGAGCACAGCGTGTACATGCTGGATTCGTCCCGAATCAACGTGGCGGGGGTCAACGGTGCCAATATCGACTACCTGGCCGAGGCAGTTGGCAAGGTGTTGTTGAGCCACTGATTACCCGGGTCATGGAGCGGTATTGCATTCGCTGAAGCGGCGCCCGGGGCCCGGGCCCGAACTGCCCGCTCAGTCCTCCAGCTCGGCCCAGCGTTCGATGGCGGCTTCCAGCTCTGCCTCAACCGCGGCCAGGTCCGCGAGCACCTTGTCCACGTTATCCCGGCTCTGCTGGTAAAAGGCGGGGTCGGCGGTCTGTGCCTGACAGGCGGCCTGTCGCTGCTCCAGGGCCTCGATCCTCCCCGGCAGGGTCTCCAGCTCGCGCTGTTCCTTGTAGGAAAGCTTGCGGCGGGCAGGCGCCGCGGCCGAAGCCGCCGGCGTGGGAGGCGGTGCCGCAGCGGTCTTGCTGGCGGGCATCTGCTGGCCGCGGGTGGCCGGTTCCGAGAGCCTGCCGCCGCGGGCTTCCCAGTCGGTAAAGCCTCCCGCCTGTTCCTCCACTGTGCCGTCGCCGCGCAGGATCAGCAGCTGGGTGACCACGTGGTCCATGAAATCGCGGTCGTGGCTGACCAGAATGACGGTGCCGTCAAAGGACAGCAGGATATCCTCCAGTAGCTCAAGGGTTTCCACGTCGAGGTCGTTGGTGGGCTCGTCCAGCACCAGCAGGTTGGCGGGCTTGCTGAACAGTCGCGCCAGGATTGCGCGGTTCTGTTCGCCGCCGGACAGAGCCTTGACCGGGGTGCGCACCCGCTCCGGGCTGAACAGGAAATCTCCCAGGTAGGAAATGGCGTGGCGGCGCTTGCCGTTGATTTCGATGAAATCCTGTCCGCCGCAGATATTGTCGATCAGGTTCTGCTCCGGCTCCAGCTTGCCGCGCAGCTGGTCCGAGTACGCGACCTGCAGTTTGGTACCCAGCTTGATGCTGCCGCTGTCGGGCTCAAGCTGGCCGAGGATCAGCTTCACCAGGGTGGATTTACCCGCCCCGTTGGCGCCGACAATGCCCACACGGTCGCCGCGCTGGATGATGGTGGAGAAGTCGCGAATGACGTCCCGGCCCTCAAAAGCCTTGCTGACGTGTTCCAGCTCCGCCACGATTTTGCCCGAGCGGCTGGCTTCCTCGATGTTGAAGTTGGCGCTGCCGACCTTCTCCCGCCGCTGCTGGCGCTCCCGGCGCATCGCTTCCAGCGCCCGCACCCTGCCCTCGTTGCGGGTACGGCGGGCCTTGATCCCCTGGCGTATCCACACTTCCTCCTGGGCCAGCTTCTTGTCGAAGAGGGCGTTGGCGCGCTCCTCTGCTTCCAGTTCCTGTTCGCGGTGGTTGAGGAAGCCCTGGTAGCTGCCCTGCCAGGTGGTCAGGTGGCCGCGGTCGAGTTCCGCAATGCTGGTGGCCACGTTCTGCAGGAAGCGCCGGTCGTGGGTGATCAGCACGATCGCGCCGCGAAACTGCTGCAGCTGGGTTTCCAGCCACTGGATCGCGGGGATGTCGAGATGGTTGGTGGGCTCGTCAAGCAGGAGGATGTCCGGGTCTGCGACCAGGGCCTGGGCCAGGGCCACCCGCCGGCGCCAGCCGCCTGAGAGCTCGCCCATTTTCGCGTCCTGGGGCAGCTGCAGCTGGGTAATGGTGGTTTCGACCCGCTGCTGCAGGGTCCAGCCGTCGGCGGCCTCAAGTTGTTGTTGCACCTTCGCCAGGCGGTCGAAGTCGATGTCCGCATCCTGCAGCAGGTGATGGTATTCCGCCAGCAGCTTTCCCGCTTCAGCGAGGCCCTCGGCGACCACGTCGTAGACGCTGCTGTCGTCGGCATCGGGCAGGGTCTGCTGCAGACGTGCAATACGAACTCCCGGGCGCAACCAGCGCTCCCCCGCATCCGGCTGCTTTTCCCCGGCGAGGATGCGCAGCAGCGTGGTTTTGCCGGTGCCGTTGCGGCCCAGCAGGCCCCAGCGTTCGCCGCGGCGGATGGTGAGGTCCACATGGTCGAGCAGCACCTGGGTGCCGTAATGCAGTTGCAGGGATTCGAGGCGGAGCAGGGGCATGGAATGGCTTCAGAGGGGTGTCAGGGCGCGCATTGTAGCAAACTTCGATTGCTAGCATGCAGGATCGGATTCCCGATTCTTGTAGTGCGCGGCAAGAATGCCGACCAGCGCACTGGCGGGGCCTGACAGCGGGTAGCGGCGCCGCGTGACGATCCCGACCCTGCGCTCAATAACCGGCTTCAGCAGTGGCCGGGAACGCACACCCAGCTCGCGCAGCTGCTGCTTGCACAGGGTGGGTACGGCGCTGACGCCAAGGCCCGCCGCCACCATGCGCGCAATGGTGGCGAGATGGTTGGCCTCCACCTCAATCCGCAGCGCAATGCCACTGGCTGCCAGCGACTGTTCCAGCAAACTGCGGATACTGGAGGGTTGCTGCAGGGCGATGAAAGGCTGCTCGGCCAGTGCGCTCCAGGGCAGCTGCCGCTGCGCCAGTAGCGGGTGGCCGGTGGGCAGCGCCGCCACGAAACGGTCGCTGAACAACGGGGTAAACTGCAGGTCGTCTGCGCTACCGGGGTCAAAGGTGATACCCGCCTCCACCCGGCCGCTGCGCACCATGGCCACCGCATCCTCGGCGATCACATCGTGCACCGTGATATTGATTTGTGGGTGTTGCAGGTGGAAGCGTTGCAACAACGCGGGCAGTTCGGTGCTGGCGAAGGAGGGCATGGCGGCGACGGCGAGCCTGCCGCGGCGGAGGGCGAAGGTGTCGTGCAGGTCGTCGAGCGCGGTGCCCCAGTCCGCCAGCAGGCGCTGGGCCACGGGCAGGAACTGGCTGCCTTCCGGGGTCAGCGCCAGGGTGCGGGTGGTGCGCGCGAGCAGGCGGCCGCCCACGGCCTCCTCCAGGTTGCGGATAGTCACGCTCAGCGCGGGCTGGGACAGATTCAGCAGACCGCAGGCCTCGGCAAAGCTGCGGCTGCGCGCCACGGCAACAAAAGCCCGGAGTTGCTTGACGGTAATGTCCATGGGAGGCCTCGTGGATTATTGATAAAAATAATAGATCAATTGGTCGGATAATAATATTTGATAAATATAAGGCCCTGTAGGAAGCTTGCGCCCACATTGTCGGCCACACTGGCAGTGGGGGCAGGCAACGGCAGCTGACAAGAGAGGAATCACGATGGCCGGATTCGACAAAGTGGTGGGCAGTTACGCGGAGGCGATGGCGGGCCTCGAGGACGGAATGACGGTGATCGCCGGTGGCTTCGGGCTCTGCGGTATCCCGGAAAACCTGATTGCCGAGATCAAGCGCAAGGGTACCCGCGACCTCACCTTCGTCTCCAACAACTGCGGCGTCGACGGCTTCGGGCTGGGCGTGCTGCTGGAGGACCGGCAGATCCGCAAAATGGTGTCGTCCTACGTGGGCGAGAACAAGCTGTTCATGGAGCAACTCCTGGCGGGCGAGCTGGAAGTGGAGCTGACCCCCCAGGGTACTCTGGCGGAAAAGATGCGCGCGGGTGGCGCCGGCATCCCCGCCTTCTTCACCGCCACGGGCTATGGCACTCCGGTGGGCGAGGGCAAGGAGGTGCGCGAATTCCATGGCCGCCACTATATCCTGGAGGAGTCCATCGTCGGCGACTTCGCCATCGTCAAGGCCTGGAAGGGCGATCGCTATGGCAACCTGGTCTACCGCCACACGGCGATGAACTTCAACCCGGAAGCGGCCACTGCGGGCCGGATCACGGTCGCTGAAGTGGAGGAACTGGTTGAACCTGGCGAACTTGAGCCCAGCCAGATCCATACCCCCGGGATCTACGTCAATCGCCTGATCCAGGGGAGCTTCGAGAAACGCATTGAACAGCGCACCGTGCGCGCAGGCTGAGGGAGCATAAAATGGCACTATCCCGCGAACAAATGGCGCAGCGCGTCGCCCGCGAGCTGCAGGACGGCTTTTACGTCAACCTGGGTATCGGTATTCCTACCCTGGTGGCGAACTACGTACCCCCGGGCATCGAAGTCATGCTGCAGTCGGAAAATGGCCTGCTGGGCATGGGCCCGTTTCCCACCGAGGCGGAGCTGGACCCGGACATGATCAATGCCGGCAAGCAGACGGTGACCGCGATCCGTGGCGCCTCCATTTTTTCCTCCGCCGAGTCCTTTGCCATGATCCGCGGGGGGCACGTGGACCTCACGGTGCTGGGCGCCTTCGAGGTGGATGTGGAGGGCAATATCGCCTCCTACATGGTGCCCGGCAAGCTGGTCAAGGGCATGGGGGGAGC
>JBFHFJ010000130.1:0-8538 GCA_041583655.1 Haliea sp.
CGTGCCGGTGAGCTGATCATGACAGCGCGCGCACCCTGGTTTGCCGAGGAGAGTGAGTAGGCCAGCGAGAACTGGACACACAACCTCAAGGCATCAGGGCTTCACGGGATTAAGGAGAATAGCGCATGGCGCAAGTGACAGTACAGCAACTCGCAGAGACAGTGGGAGCACCCGTGGACCGTCTGCTGACGCAGATGAAGGAAGCGGGGTTGCCGCACGCGGCTGCCGGTGAAGCTGTGTCTGAAGAGGACAAGCAGACTCTGCTGGCCTACCTGAAGCGCAGCCATGGTGAATCGGACTCTGCGCCCAAGCGAATTACGCTGAAGCGGAAAACTATCAGCACCCTGCGCACTACCGGCTCCCAGGGCCGGAAGACGGTCAACGTAGAGGTGCGCAAAAAGCGCACTTATGTGAAGCGCGACGTGTCGGACGCCGAGTCCGAGATGCAGGACGTTGCCGCCGCAGAAGCGGCCGCGCGCGAAGCCGAGGCCCAGGCCGAAGCGGAAGCCAAAGCGACGGCCGAGGCCGAGGCCCGGGCGGCCGCGGAACGCGAAGCCGCAGCGGCAGCCGCTGCGGCCGCGGCCGTGGTGCCTGAACCCGAGCCCGAGCCCGAGCCGGAAGATGAGAAAGACCTGGATCCGGAAGTGCTGCGTCAGCGCGCCATGGTGCGCCGCATGGCCCGCGAGGCGGCTGAAGCCGAGGCACGCAAGGCCGCGCTGGAAGCCCGCAAGGCAGAAGAAGAGCGCGTGAAGGCGGAGGCAGCGGCCAAGGTCGAGCGCGAGAAAGAAGCGGCCGCGCGCAAGCAGCCCAAGCGGCTGCATGATGCCCCGGCACCGATCCAGACCGAGGAGCAGCGGAAGAAGGCGGCCAAAGGCCGGATCGATCGCAATGCACCGGGCGGACGCGGCAAGCAGCGCGGGCACAACCTGTCCCTGACTGACCTGGAAGCAGCCGAATCCGGCATGATGCGCCGCCGCGGCGGGCGCAAGAAGATGCGTGGATCCTCTCACGCCGAACACTCCAAGCATGGGTTCGAAATGCCGACCGAGAAGAAAGTGTACGAAGTCGAACTGGCTGACATGACCTCCGTTGGCGGTCTGGCCCAGCAGATGTCGGTCAAGGCTGGCGAAGTCATCAAGGAGCTGATGAAGCTCGGCGTAATGGCCAATATTAACCAGATGATCGACCAGGACACGGCGATTCTCGTGGTCGAGGAAATGGGCCACAAGGCCAAGTTGATCAGTGCCGATGCGCTGGAAGAGGGGCTGGAAGAAGCCCTGTCCCAGCACGAGGGTACGCCGGAGCCGCGCGCACCGGTGGTCACGGTCATGGGTCACGTCGACCACGGCAAGACCTCGCTGCTGGACTACATTCGCAAGGCCAAGGTGGCGTCCGGCGAGGCGGGCGGTATTACCCAGCACATTGGCGCCTACCATGTGGAGACCGGCCACGGCATGATCTCCTTCCTGGATACCCCCGGCCACGCGGCGTTTACCGCCATGCGGGCCCGTGGCGCCAAGAGCACCGACATCGTGATCCTGGTCGTGGCAGCCGACGACGGTGTCATGCCGCAGACGGAAGAGGCTGTGCAGCACGCCCGGGCCGCCAAAGTGCCGTTGATCGTGGCGATCAACAAGATGGACAAGGAAGGCGCCGACCCGGATCGGGTCAAGAGCGAACTCGCCGCCAAGGATGTCATCCCTGAAGACTGGGGCGGTGACACGCAGTTCATCGAGGTCTCTGCCCACACCGGCGCCGGTATCGACGACCTGCTGGACGCCGTACTGCTGCAGGCCGAGGTGCTGGAACTGAAAGCGCCGCGCGACGTGCCTGCCCAGGGCATCGTGATTGAATCGCGCCTGGACAAGGGCCGCGGTCCGGTGGCCTCGCTGCTGATCCAGAGCGGCACCCTGCGCCAGGGTGATATCGTGCTGGCGGGCCTGCAGTATGGTCGCGTGCGCGCCATGCTGGACGAAAACGGCCAGTCCATCAGTGAAGCCGGGCCGAGCATCCCGGTGGAAATCCTGGGCCTTGACGGTACCCCGGACGCAGGGGACCTGTTCGCGGTGGTCGAGAGCGAGAAGCGCGCCCGCGAGATTGCCCAGTTCCGCCAGGACAAGACCCGCGACAGCAGGCTGCAGCGGCAGCAGGCGGCCAAGCTGGACAACATGTTCGAAAGCATGACGGCGGGCGAAAAGAAAACCCTGAACGTGGTGGTCAAGGCCGATGTCCGCGGTTCCCTGGAAGCCATCCAGACCGCGCTGCTGGACCTCGGCAACAGCGAGGTCCAGGTCAACATCGTCTCCGGTGGCGTGGGCGGTATTGCCGAGACCGACATCACCCTGGCGATCACTTCCGGCGCCGTGGTGTTTGGCTTCAACGTGCGGGCAGATAACGCCGCCCGCCGCCTGGTCGAGCAGGAAGGCGTGGACCTGCGTTACTACAACGTCATCTACGACCTGATAGACGACGTCAAGCAGGCCCTGACCGGGATGCTGGCACCCGAGATGCGCGAGGAAATCCTGGGTATCGCCGAAGTGCGCGACGTGTTCCGCTCACCCAAGTTTGGCGCCATCGCCGGCTGCATGGTGATCGAGGGCACGGTCTATCGCTCGCGGCCCATCCGGGTCCTGCGCGACAACGTGGTGATTTACCAGGGCGAACTCGAGTCGCTGCGCCGCTTCAAGGACGATGCCAGCGAAGTGCGCAACGGCATGGAGTGTGGTATCGGCGTCAAGAACTACAATGACGTCAAGCCGGGCGACCTGATCGAAGTCTACGAAGTGAAGGAGTTTGCCCGCACCCTGTAGGTGCGGCACCGCTATGGCCAAGGAATACAGTCGTACCCAGCGCGTTGCAGATTACCTGCAGCGCGAGCTGGCCCAGCAAATCCAGCTGGAGCTGCGGGACCCGCGTATCGGCATGGTGAGTATCACCGGTGTCGATGTCAGTCGCGACCTTGGCTATGCAAAGGTGTATTTCACACGGCTGGGCAGCGACTGCGCCGAGGAGGCGAAGGAGGCCGCCGAGGTGCTGAACAAGGCCGCGGGTTACCTGCGCTCCCGGCTGTCCCGGGACAGCAATATGCGCAGCGTGCCGCAGCTCCGCTTCTATTTTGACAGCAGTGTAGGCCGCGGCCGGGAGATGGAAGATCTCATTCGCCGGGCCGCGGAATCCGACCGCGAGCTGGGGCTGCGAGCGGATGAAGAAGAACCCGGAGAGGAGCCCTAGTGGCACGGCAGCGCAAGGGCCGGGCGCTGGACGGGATTCTGGTTTTGGACAAACCTGCGGGGATGAGCTCCAACAGGGCCCTGCAATGCGTAAAGCGGCTATACTTTGCCGCAAAGGCGGGACACACAGGGAGCCTGGATCCCCTGGCGACCGGCGTGCTGCCGCTGTGCTTCGGTGAGGCGACCAAGTTTTCACAGTACTTGCTGGATGCGGACAAGGCCTATGCCAGCACCTTTGTTCTCGGCGAAAGCCGCAGCACGGGGGATGCCGAAGGCGAGGTGACCGCCAGCGCCGATGCCGGCGCCATTTCCCGGGAGCAGCTGGAAGGCGCCCTGGAGAAGTTTCGCGGGGAGATCGAGCAGGTGCCGTCGATGTATTCGGCGATCAAGCACGAGGGCCAGCCGCTGTACAAGCTGGCGCGCAAGGGCCAGGAAGTGGAGCGCAAATCGCGCCGGGTACAGATCCACCTGCTGGAGCTGCGCGACTTCAGGCCTGGCCCCCGCGCGGAGGTGGATGTTTACCTCGAGTGCAGCAAGGGAACCTATGTGCGTTCCATCGCCGAGGATCTGGGCGCGGCGCTGGGTTGCGGGGCCTATGTCAGCGCGCTGCGGCGCACGCGGGCCGGGCCGTTCACGCTGGAGCACTGCGTGAACCTGCAGACCCTGGAGGCGCTGAAGGACAACGAGCAGCTGGCGCAGATGGATGCGCTGCTGCTGCCCGCCGACACGGCGCTGGACGCATTGCCGATGGTGCGTCTTACCGAGTCAGGTGGTTACTATCTGCGCCAGGGCCAGCCGGTTCTGGTGCCAAACGCGCCCCACAGTGGTATGGTGCGCGTCGCCCTGGAGACGGGACAGTTTCTGGGCATTGGCGAGATATTGGACGATGGGCGCGTAGCGCCGCGTCGCCTGATAGTCACCGGGAGGTGACGCGAACCTGTCTGTAAATCTGCACGGACAGGCTCTTTTTTTCATTGCCGCCGGACTGCACAGCAGCGTGGCGGAACAGGCAGATTACACAAGAGGAAATCAACATGGCTTTAGAAGCTGCAAAGAAAGCAGAGATCGTGAAAGAGTACCAGACCAGCGAGGGTGACACAGGCTCCCCGGAAGTACAGGTCGCGTTGCTGACAGCAAACATTATCCAGCTGCAGGACCACTTCCAGGCCCACAAGCACGACCACCACTCACGCCGCGGCCTGATCCGCATGGTTAACCAGCGCCGCAAGCTGCTGGACTACCTCAAGCGCAAGAATGTTGGGCGCTATGCCGACCTGATCAAGCGACTGGGTCTGCGTCGATAAGCGGTACCACATACCGGGGCCCTGCGCCCCGGTAGTCATATATAGCATTGGAGAAAGAATGTGAATCCAGTTAAAAAGACATTCCAGTACGGTGGCCAGACAGTCACGCTGGAAACGGGCCGTATTGCCAGGCAGGCAAGCGGTGCGGTTCTGGTTACCGTCGAAAACACGTCCGTCCTGGTCACCGTCGTGGCAGAAAAGAGTGCCAAGCCGGGCCAGCCCTTCTTCCCCCTGGCCGTGCATTACACGGAAAAAACCTACGCGGTGGGCAAGATTCCCGGTGGTTTCTTCAAGCGTGAAGGCCGCCCCAGCGAGAAAGAGACCCTGACCTCGCGCCTGATCGACCGTCCCATCCGCCCGCTGTTCCCGAACGGCTTCATGAACGAAGTGCAGGTTATCTGTACGGTCATGTCCGCGGACAAGCACATCGATCCCGATATCCCGGCCATGATCGGTACCTCCGCGGCACTGGCCATCTCAGGCTGCCCGTTCAACGGCCCCATCGGCGGTGCCCGGGTTGGCTTCAACGAGAACACCGGCTACGTTCTCAACCCGACCTATGACCAGCTCAAAGAGAGCAAGCTGGACATGGTAGTGGCCGGTACCGAGCACGCGGTGTTGATGGTTGAGTCGGAAGCGAAAGAGCTGTCTGAAGACCAGATGCTGGGCGCAGTACTGTTTGCCCACCAGGAAATGCAGGTCGTTATCCAGGCCATCAAGGAGCTCGCCGCTGAAGCCGGCAAGCCGCGTTGGGACTGGCAGCCGGCGCCAGTGAACGAGGAGCTGACCGCGGCCGTCGAAGGCCAGGTGAAGGCCGAGCTGGGCGAAGCCTATCGCATCACCGACAAGGCCCAGCGCTATGAGCGCGTGGCTGAAGTCCGCAAGGCCTGCGTGGCTGCGCTGGCAGTGGAAGGCGGTCCCAGCGAAGACGAAATCAAGGACGTCTTCAAGACCGTGGAGAAAAACCTGGTGCGCAAGCGCATCCTCGCCGGCGAGCCGCGTATCGACGGTCGCGACACGCGCACCGTGCGCCCGATAGCCTGCGAAGTGGATATCCTGGCCAAGGTTCACGGCTCCGCGCTGTTTACCCGGGGCGAAACACAGGCCATCGGCGCGGTTACGCTCGGCTCTACCCGTGATGCGCAGATTATCGACGCCCTGGAAGGCGAGCGCCGCGACCCCTTCATGCTGCACTACAACTTCCCTCCCTACTCCGTGGGCGAGGCTGGCCGCGTCGGCTTTACCGGTCGTCGGGAAGTCGGTCACGGACGCCTGGCGCGCCGCGGCCTGGCGGCGGTTCTGCCGAATACGGATGAGTTTCCCTACACCATCCGCGTGGTGTCTGAAATCACCGAATCCAACGGTTCCAGCTCCATGGCCTCCGTTTGCGTGGGCTCCATGGCCATGATGGCTGCCGGGGTTCCGCTGCGCGCGCCGGTTGCCGGTATTGCGATGGGCCTGGTCAAGGAAGGCAACCAGTTCGCCGTCCTCACCGATATCCTCGGTGACGAGGATCATCTCGGCGACATGGACTTCAAGGTGGCCGGTACCGCGGAGGGCGTCACTGCCCTGCAGATGGATATCAAGATCGAGGGCATCAACGAGCAGATCATGGAGATCGCCCTGCAGCAGGCCCAGCAGGCCCGCCTGCACATCCTCGGCCAGATGAACGCCGTCCTGGCAGAGCCGCGCAAGGTCATGTCCGACAATGCGCCCAGCATGCTGACCCTGAAAGTCGATTCCGACAAGATCCGCGACATTATCGGCAAGGGCGGCGCAACCATCCGCTCCATCACCGAAGCGTCCGGTGCCACTGTGGATATAGACGATGACGGCACCGTGCGTGTCTTCGGCCAGGACAAGACCGCGCGGGACAAGGCGGTGGCGATGATCGAGGAAATCACCGCCGAGGCGGAAATCGGTGCAATCTACAAAGGCACCGTGGCGCGCATCGTGGACTTCGGCGCCTTCGTCAACATCCTGCCCGGCAAGGATGGCCTGGTGCATATCTCGCAGATCGCCAATGAGCGTGTCGAGAATGTGTCTGACCACCTCAAGGAAGGCCAGGAAGTCGAAGTGAAGGTGCTGGACGTGGACCAGCGCGGCCGTATCAAGCTCTCCATCAAGGAGCTGCTTGAGGACGACATCGTCGCCGAGCCGGTGGCGGTTGTTGCCGACGACGAGTAAACACTCGCCGGCGGACGAACAGGGGCGCTTCGGCGCCCTTTTTTGTGCCCGCAAGGGGCAAGCGGTGTCGCCCGCGGCAGTGCTGGAAAGCCGATGTTCATACATCCCGGGAGCGCAGTATACTGTCTGCTTTCGGGCGTGGCCTACCGCGTCAACCGGCAGGGAACAAGCAATGAACGGTGCAGAGAGCCTGATCGCGACGCTGGTCAACAACGGCGTCGACATGTGTTTTACCAACCCTGGCACCTCGGAGATGCATTTCGTGGCGGCCCTGGACGAAGTGGAGGGCATGCGCTGCGTACTGTGCCTGTTTGAAGGGGTGGTCAGCGGTCCCGCTGACGGCTACGCGCGGATGGCGGGCCGGCCCGCCGCGACGCTCCTGCACCTTGGGCCGGGCCTGGGCAATGCCCTGGCCAATATTCACAACGCCCACAAGGGCCATGTGCCCATGGTCAATATTGTCGGCGACCACGCGACCTACCACCTGCAGTACAACGCGCCCCTGACGTCGGATATTGCCGGTATCGCCGGCCCGGTGTCGCACTGGGTACACGCTTCCGCGAGCCCTGCGGCCATCGCCAGGGATGCCGCGGAGGCGGTGCGCCAGGCCGGAACAGGGCAGGTTGCCACCCTGTTACTGCCGGCGGATGTGTCCTGGGGAGACAACCCCGGCGGTGCCGAGGGCGCCGTGGCCGCCTCCGGCCTGGCTCCGGTTGCCGCCGATCGGCTGGACCAGGCACAGGCCATGCTGCGTTCGGGCAAGCGGACGGCCATCATGCTCGGCGGGCGGGAAATCAGCGGAGAGCTTACCCTGCTGGCCAGTCGTCTGGGTGTGGCCACCGGCGCCAGGGTGCTGACCGAGACGTTCCCCTCCCGGGTGCGGCGCGGAGCCGGCACCGGCGTCATTGAGCGCCTGCCCTATCTGGCGGAACTCGCCATCGACAGCCTCAAGGACCTGGAGCAGTTGATCCTGGTCGGGGCTGACAGTCCGGTTGCCTTTTTTGCCTACCCCGGTGTGGCCAGCGCGATTGCTCCCGAGGGCTGCGAGCAGTTGGTGCTGGCGGGGCCGGACGATGATATCGAGATGGCACTGGAAACCCTGCTGGAAGCCCTCGGCGCGGTGGATGCAGCGCCCTCGGTGCATCCTCTGCAGTTGCCTGACCTGGCCGCGGGGGCACTGGATGCCAACGCGGTGGCACTGGCACTGGCCCACTTCCTGCCGGAAAACGCCATCGTTGTCGATGAAGGGATTACCGCGGGTCTGGCCTGCTTCCCGCTCACCGCCTGCGCCCAGCCTCACGACTGGCTGAACCAGACCGGTGGCTCGATTGGCTGGGGCCTGCCCGCCGCGGTAGGTGCGGCGCTGGCCTGCCCCGAACGCAAAGTGATCTGCCTGGAAGGTGACGGCAGCGCGATGTACACCATTCAGGCGCTGTGGACCATGGCGCGGGAGCACCTCGACGTCACGGTGGTGATATTCAACAATCGCAAGTACAGCATTCTTGAACTGGAGTTCCTGCGCACCGGCGCCCGCGGCGGCAAGCCAGGACCCAAGGCCGCAAGCTCGCTGGATATCGGTAACCCGGACATGGATTTTGTCGCCATGGCCCGGGGCATGGGGGTGAGTGCGAGCTGTGCCACCACCGCGGAGGAGTTCAACCGCGAGCTGGAGAGCGCCCTGGGGAAGCACGGGCCGCAGCTGATCGATGCCCGCATTCCGCCGCTGGACCTCGGCTGACCGGGCTGGCGCCCGGCGGCGAGAAAAGGGGGTCAGGGAGAGGCGAGCATGCCCCAGTCGGATACCGGGTTCAGGGTGA
>JBFHFJ010000131.1:0-8529 GCA_041583655.1 Haliea sp.
GAGTGCCTGGCGGCGCAGTTGAAATCCGCGGGCACGGCCCTGGGCGCCTCGGTGTTCTACCCCTCAGGCGGCCTGCTGGACACCGGCATCTGGACCACGGATCGCAACCGGCCTGCGGCGCTGGCGCGGGAGCAGCCAGCGATTCCTGCGCCGACCATCGAGCAGTTCAAGGAAGCCGCGGCCACTGCCGGCTGGGAGCTGCAGTTCCAGGATCTGGACGAGCTGGCCCAGTACTGCCTGCAGGGGGTCCGCGAACAGCGCTTCGTGATCATGATCGGTCTGGACGATGCCGCGCAGACGCTGCAGCAGCGGGCCGAGCGCATTGGTCGTGCCGAGCTGCCCATCGACGAGGCGGAAGTACCGCAGCTTTAACGCCGCAGTGGCCAGTGCTCCAGTGCCTGGTAGCTGACACCCTGGCGGCCCATGTGTGACTCGAACAGGGTCCAGCGGTCGTACGCCAGGGTGACGCCGGGCGGGACCGTGGGTGCGGGCGGCGGTTCTGTGCAGTGCCGGTACAAGGTAACGTGCGGGGCAAAGGACTTTTTCTCCAGCCTGGCGCCCACCAACCCGCCCAGATGCTGCAGCTTGCGGGCGAGGGCCGCCAGCCCTAGTACCGGTTGTGATGGCCCCGCCCAGTAGATTCCGGGTTTGGGCCAGTAGCCCACCTGGTCCAGCACCACCTCCCCGGACCCCGTGTCCGGTTCCCAGTCATCAACTGCGCGGCACAGTGTGTCAAGTTTCCGGTTGTCCACAGCACCGATGAACGCCAGGGTGATGTGGAAATTGGCCGCGGGCACCGCCCGGCCGGCGGCGGCGCCGTAGCGTTCGCGCCAGTCCGCCAGTGCCCGGCGGCCGTCGGTGTCCAGTTCCAGCCCGAAAAATACGCGCATGCGGATAGCCCTCAGGTATCCCCGAACTCCCCGTGGCGCCCGGCGCCCCCGGCAAACCGGGCAGCGCCGGCCATGGCCTCGGCGAAGATTACCGGGTAGCCCTGCCGGCCCTCGTTTTGCAGCGCCGCGGCCAGGTCGAGGTCCCACTGCGCGAGCGCTGATGCCCGGTCTGCCCGCAGACATTGCGGCGGGAACCCCGCTATCTCCGCCGCCAGCGCCTCGGCGGCAGCGCGGGCCGTGCCGTCGGCAACCACGCGATTGGCCAGGCCTATCTGCAGCGCTTCGGCGGCCGGGACTGGGCGCCCGGTGAGGATCATGTCCAGGGCCCGCCCCTGGCCCACGATTCGCGGCAGGCGCACCGTGCCGCCGTCGATCAGGGGCACCCCCCAACGCCGGCAGAAGACGCCGAACACGGCGGACTCCGCGGCCACCCGCAGGTCGCACAGCAGCGCCAGCTCCAATCCACCGGCGACCGCGTAGCCTTCGATCGCGGCAATAACCGGCTTGGACACCTGCATCCGCGTCGGCCCCATGGGGCCGGGACCCAGACCCTCCGGGTCGACCTCGTTGCGCAGCTCCGGATCACCGATGGCGGTGAGGTCGGCACCGGCACAGAAATTGCCACCGGCGCCGCACAGCACGGCAACTCGCAGGCTGTCATCGCACTCGAAGTTTTCAAAGGCCGCACGCAGGGCCTCTGCGGTGGGGCGGTCGATGGCATTGCGCTTGTGCGGGCGGTTCAGGGTTATCGTGCAGACCGCACCGGCGGTATCGACGAAGACAGCTTCTGTGCTCACGGTGAACTCCTGACAGGGACGGTGGGCTCAGCCTATCATGGCTGGCAGTATGCAATGGTCATCGGCAGGCCCAGGGCGTCGCGCTCGGCATGGGTGGGGAGGCTGCGCCAATACTGGGGCAGAGAGGCCGTCAGCGCGCAGGCGACGGCATCCACGATGTCGTCACGGGCCACCTGGGAGCGGGGGTAGCGGGCGAGGGACGCCGCCACGAAATCCCCGGCCGTGGGCAGGTGACGTTCAAGCACCATCAGGCGTTCGGTGAAGCCGGCCTCGGTCTTCTTGTTGTGCTGCATCGGCCTGCCGCCAGAAAGCCCGCAAAAGCACAGCTCAGGGTGGGTCTCGCGCAGTATCTGCCGGGCCTTCGCATCTGCCCGCAGCACATTGTCCACCTCGCGGATCCTGGGGCAGATATTCCAGGTCTGCTTGCTGAGGCCCTTGCCGGACAGCTCGCGGCTGAGCAGGTTGGCCTGCGCATAGCTGTGCTCGGAAAGCACGGGCCTGAGCGGAGCGCTGAAGACGCTGGAGGCGCGTTGGCCAAGCAGGCGCCTCGCCTCGGTGTCGCAGCGCCGGCCATCCGGGCCGGATTCCGGCAAGCCAATGGGAATATCGATGAACACCTGCTCAGCCGCGCCGGCCTCGGCCACAATGGAGCTGATATGGGGGGCCACGCCGCCAGAGAGCTCACCGCCGGCCAGGCAGACATGGAACCAGCCGCCTTTGCAGCCATCCACGCCGAAGTGGCGGGTGTGTGGGAGTGTGTCAGCGGTCACTTGTTGTGGTCATGGCCCACGCCCTTTCCCTGCGCGAGACAATCAGCCAGCGAGCGGGACCCGAGATGGCGCAGGGTCCGGGGCCCGGATGCCGGGCCCCGCGTGTGCCGCGGCTACAGTTGGTAGTGGATGGTAACGCTGGCGTTGAGGGGTTCGCCAACCGTGATGTTGTCGTCACTGTGGGCGGCCGGGAAGTAGTCACGGTCAAACAGGTTCTCCACGTTGAGCTGGACGCTCAGGCGATTGTCGTGGCGATAATACAGGGCCGCGTCGACTCGCGTGAAGTCAGGCAGCTCGACCTCGTTGCTCAGGGTGGTGAACTGCTCGGCCTGGTGGATCACGCCAAGGCCCGCGCTCCAGCGGTCAGTGAGCGCGAACCGGTTCCACAGGGTGAACATGTGCTCCGGGAGCTGGGCGAGCTCGCGGTTCTGCTCGCTGTCGCCAACGAAGCGCCCCATCTCCTCGCCGTCCAGATGGCTGTAGCCCGCACTGATCGACCAGTAGTCGGTCAGGTTGCCCACGACCTCAAGTTCGAAGCCGGTTGTTTCCGTCCCGGTGAGCACGGAGCGCTCTGGGTTGGTGGGGTCGACCGCCGTGCCGTTCTCACGCACGACCTCAAAGGCCGCCGCCGAGACGCTCAGTTGATCACTCAAATTCCATTTGAAGCCCACTTCCTTGTTCTCGAATTCCTCCGGGTCGAGGGCCGCGGATGTCAAAGAAAGGGACAGGAACTGATCGCCGGAGCGCGGCAGGAAAGATTTGCTGTAGCTGGCGTAGATGGACATGTCGTCGCGCGGCTTGAAGATCAGGCCCAGTCTCGGGGAGAACTCCGAGTCCGAGCTGTCGAGGAAGCCATTGTTGCCGTCCTGGTCGCCGTTGGCGATCTCAACCGCATCGGTGACATCGATGTCGAACTGGTCGTAGCGCAGCCCGCCGACTAGGATCCAGTGTTCGGAGAGCTGGAACTCGTCCTGCAGGAAGACGGAGGTGAACTTGACCTCGGAGGAGGTGTCCCGCACTGGTGCTGTGAAGCCGAAGGCGGGGATCTGCAGCGGATCGGAGAACCCGAAGGTGATCTCATCGTCATTGCTTGCGGCGAACAGGGTGTCCAGGCGCGAGTTGTCCGTGTTCTGGATGCCGTATTCCGCCCCGAGCAGGAGCGTGTGGGAGAAGGGGCCCGTGTCGAACTGGCCCACGGCGTTGAGCTGGACCAGGCTGTTCTCACGCTGTGTGGTGTCGCGATAGCCGTCCAGGCTCACTGTGCCCGCCGCAGGGTCGAAGTCCACGGGGTACAGGTTCTGGTAGAACTTGTCGTAGTCGGCGTATTGCAGCGTTCCGTTCACGGTCCAGTTCGCCGACAGGGCGCGTTCTCCACGCAGCCGCGCGATGTGGCCTTGCAGCGTGGTGCGGTTGAGGTCCGGATCGCCGAAGAAGGTATCCCGGAAGCCTCGCAGGGGGCGTCCATCAAGTGATGGTACGCCGCGATCCACGACCCGGTCGTCGTCAATGAATTCGTAGGAGGCGTTGATCACGGTGCCGTCGTCCGCCACGAAGGTCCAGGTCGGGTTCACGGCAACGCGGTCGCCGTCCTTGAAGTCGCGATGGCTGTCGATCCTGTCGATAACGGCGTTCAGGCGCAGGGCCTGGTTGTCTCCCAGCGCCGTGTTGCCGTCGATACTGAAGCCGCCCGCGCCGAAGGTGTTCGCATTCGCTGAGAGGCTGGCGAAGTCGTTGCCTGGCTCGGCAACTTTGGTTACCCGGTTGACGACGCCGCCGCCGCCCCCGCGCCCGAACAGGAGTGCGTTGGCGCCGCGCAGGACCTCGACGCGTTCCAGGTTATACAGGGGACGAAAGTACTGCACGTCATCGCGCAGGCCGTCGATGAAGAAATCCGCTGTCGTGTTCTGGCCGCGGATGGTGATCTGGTCGCGATGGTCCTCGCCCTGGCCGATGCTCACGCCCGGTGTGTACTGCATGACCTCCGCCAGACTGGTCAGGGCCCGCTCGCTGATCTGCTCGGCAGTCGTGATCGACACAGACTGGGGTACGTCCAGCAGCAGGGTCGGGGTCTTGACGCCTTCGGCCACGGCCTGGCCGAAGTAGGCGCCGCGGACGACGACGTGCTCGATCCGGCCATCCTTCGCGGCGTTTTCCTCTGCCTCCGCAGGGGACTGCTGTGCGAAAGCGAGGGGGGAGAGGGTCAAGGCAGAGCTGAGGGAGAGCGCCAGCGCGGGGCGCAGTGCGGTGTCATTCATAAGCGGATACCTGTTCAGGACGTTTGCCGCGCATCTTACATACGAATGAGAATGAATTGCAACACCGGGTGAGAATTAATCTCATTGATGCCTTGTGTCAGCCTGTCTGCGGCTACCCCGCCAGCAACCAGTACAACAGGGGCAGACTGGCGAAGGACAGCACCAGTCCAAGCCCAACCGCGCCCGCCACCAGCCGCGGTGCCAGCCCCGCGGCAATGGCTATGGCGCCGGCGGAAATCATCGACGGCATGCCGGCCTGGAAGACGGCGACCTGCGTCGCCAGGCCCTGCTGGCCGGCTGCCAGCCAGAGCAGCCAGGCACAGGCGGGCATCAGCAGCAGCTTGGTTCCCAGGGCGAAGGTCAGCGGCAACAGCTCGCGGCGCTGGAAGCGCACGGTGATCTGCAGTCCCACCGCGACCATCACCACCGGTATCAGGGTGGCGGCCAGCATGGCAATCAGCTGGTTCACCAGTGGCGGCAGCTGCACTCCGCGCAGCAGCAGTCCTGCGAGCAGGGCGATAAACGGGGGGAAGGTGAAAATACGCGCGAGAACGGCCGCAGCCGTCGGCCTTCGCATGCCCGGACCGTACAGCGCGGCAACGATCGGCGCATAGGCTGCCAGCGCGATAAAGGAGCCCAGCTGGTCATACACCACGGCGTAAGGCATGGCCTCCTGGCCGAAGAAGGACTGCACCAGGGGGAAGCCGAGATACGAGGTGTTACCCAGCGGCAGTATGATCAGGAGTGCCCCGGTAATCTCCCGCGACCAGTGCAGCAGGCGGGACAGCACGAGCACCAGGGCAATGACCAGCAGCATCAGCAGCCAGGGCGTGAGGGCCGGAATCAACAGGGCGCTGGAGATATTCAGCAGCGGCAGGTTGGCGAGAATAACCGCCGGCAGGGCGACATTGAGCGCGTAGCCGTTGAGGGCGATACCGCCGTCGGCGGGCATACCCGGCGCGCGGCGCAGGAGAAGGCCGATGCCCAGGCAGGCCAGTATCAGGTAGAAGTTGTCCATTCCGGGGCGGTCAGCAGGCGAAAACTGCGTGTTATACAGGATCGATCAGGACATGACGACTACCGGTTTTATCACCGCCCCCGATCTGGCATCGGCGAAGGCCTGGTTGATGGCATCAAAGGGATAGGTTTTGATCAAGCGGTCGAAAGGGAACAATCCCTGCTGGTGGTAGCCGATGAGCTTGGGCAGGAACTCGCGGGGCAGTGCCGAGCCCAGTAAGATGCCCTGTACCCGGGCAGACTTCACCAGCAATGGAAACGGTGTGAACGGGAACGGCTCCCCGTTACGGGGGATGGTTACCACGCCGCAGCGGCCGCGCATGCCCAGGCATTCAATGGCCGCCTGGAAGGCGCTTTCCTGGCTGCTGGTTTCGAGGCTGGCTGCAAATCCTCGGGGGTTCAGCTTCTTGAGGGTCGCCACCACGTCTTCCTGCCCCGCGTGGATTGTCCGGGTGGCCCCAAGCGTCTCGGCCAGCGCCAGGCGCTGCGCGTGGACATCCACCGCCACCACCATGCCTGCGCCAGCCAGTTTTGCCGCCATCACCGCGGCCAACCCCACGGCACCGGCACCAAACACCACCAGGCTTTCACCCGGCTGCACTTGCAGTGACTTCAGCACTGCACCGGCGCCGGTCATGATGCCACAGGGCAGGGCCGCGCGCAGGGCGGCGTCCAGCCCGAGGGAATCCACAGTGACACTGCGCGCGGGGACCAATGCGTACTGGGCAAACGAGGATTGCTGAAAGAATGCACCGGTCAGCGGCTTGCCGGCCATGCTGAGAGTAGTGGACCCATCGAAACGGCGGCCGCCGATGCTGCCCTCCACGCTCCGTTCACACGCATAGGCGTGCCCGGATACACAATCGGGGCAGTCACCACACCAGCCGTAGGACATGATGACGCTGTCTCCAACCTCGACATCACTGACCGCACTGCCGCGCTGCACCACGGTACCCGTTCCCTCGTGGCCAAGCACAGCCGGCAACACCATGTAGTGTCGGGCAGAGACGTCGGTATGACAGATGCCACAGGCCTCGATACGCACCAAAACCTCATCGGGTCGAGGCTCATCGAGCTCAACAGTGGCAAAGCGAAAATCGCCCTCTACGGAATCAATGACCGCCGCCCGTGTTTTCATCGTTCCAACAGTCTCCATCCCTTGACCTGAGCGCCCTCTGCCACGGCCTCGTTCGCCAAACGCTGCAAGGTCTGGTAATCCAGCTTGCCATTGGGCCCCCTGCCGACGGTATCGACCACCACGTAATGCTTGGGCACCTTGTAATCCGCCAGTTGGGCACCCAGGGCCCTGTGAAGCTCGGCGGGCACAATATCAGCGCCTGCCACCGGCTCGACCAACGCCGTCACCGCCGACCCCCAGCGTGCATCGTGCACGCCTACCACGCAGCTGTCGGCGACACCGGGCAGGGCCTTGAGGCACTGCTCCACTTCCTCGGGGAAAACCTTCTCTCCACCGGTGTTGATACAAACGTTTCCGCGCCCCAGAAACCTTACAGTGCCATCGGCCAACACCTGCCCCCAATCGCCCAGCAGGCAGTAGCGCTTGCCGTTAATCACGGGGAAAGTCTGTGCCGTGCGTTCGGGGTCTTTATAGTAGCCGTCCGCAATGAGCCCGCTACGCGCAATCATGCCCATCTCGCCGCTACCCGGCGCAACCTCTCTGTGGTCTTCGGTAAACACGCGCACGAATTCGCCGATCTGCAGCTTTAATGACCTCCCTTCGCTGCTGCTGGCAGACTGTCGGCTCATGGCCGCATGCCCCAGCGCCGCCGACTCCGAACCCCCGAGAATATCCAGCAGCTGCAGGTTGGGGAGTCGTTCCACCAGGTTCCGCTTGATATGCATGCTGAAAACCGCGGCCGAGGAAATCAGCATGGTAAAACCCGCAAGGTCGGCGACATTGTCGCGCTGCTCAAGCGCCTCAAGCAGGGGCTTGCCCATGGCATCCCCGGGTATTTTCAGCGTATTGACTCCGTAACGGGCAATGGCATCCCAGGCATCCGCTGCGATAAACCGGGGTGCGGATGACGTCACTACAGTACCGCCAAAGACGAGTGTGGGCAGCAGGCTGTAAACTCCCAGGCCGTGCATCATGGGCGCAATCACCATTTCGGTGTAATGCTCACCCCGCCGATACATTTCCAGCACCGCCTCCACGGACCGAGGCTGTGTGGGTCCTTCAGCGCAGAAGTAGTTGATGCCAAACATCTGGAACAGCTTGTCCTGGTTCCACATCACCCCCTTGGGGAGGCCTGTGGTGCCGCCGGTATACATGAAGAATTGATCCTCGGGATTCGAGGAATACGCAGGCTCAGGCTGTTCCCGGTTCAGTGCCTCTTCGAATCTGCAGTGGGTTCGGTCCCCCCACCAGGGCGACATTGCCCTGCCATCACCGTCCAGTTCAACAAGCACTCTGAGCTCGGGCAATTCAGGCAGAATCGCGGCCAGGTTGTCCTGAAAGCACGCTTGATAAAACACTGCCTTGCTGTCGGAGTTGGCAAAAATATAGGCGAGTTCCCGGGCGGTATACCGGTAGTTTACGTTCACGTGTACCGCACCGATCTGCAGGATGGCGACCACCGCCTCCACATACTCGATGCTGTTACGGGCATAAATTGCGACTTTGTCGCCACGCTCGATCCCCAGTGTCCGCATCAACCCACAGAGACGTCGGCTTCGCTCTGTCAGCTCGCCCCAGGTCAGCTGTCGAGCGGTGTGGGCGTCAATCACCGCCGGCCGGTCAGATGGCGCATTCGCCATGGCCAATCTCAGCAGGTCACCC
>JBFHFJ010000132.1:0-8483 GCA_041583655.1 Haliea sp.
ATACAAGTTCGACTCACAGGACCTGAGGTCGGGAGTTCGAAGTTAGCACGTGACCCGCCACTTTGTGGCTTCTTAGATCTGACAGGCCAACCCTGCTCAAGGAGTAATACAATGAAATCCACGCTCATCAAAGCTGTAGCACTTACCGCATTCGCCGCTTTTGCAACCGGTTGCGCCAGCACCTCACAGCTCGACGAAGTGCGCAGCATCGCCGAAGCCGCACAGCGCTCAGCTGACGAAGCCAAGCAGACTGCGGCCAGTGCAGAACGTACCGCCAACGATGCCAAGCGCACCGCTGAAGAAGCCAAGCGCAGCGCCGACGAAGCCAACAGCAAGATCGATCGCGCATTCAAGACTTCAATGCAGAAGTAATTCCCGTGCGTGGCCTGGTCGGTGGCAATCGCCCCGCCAGGCCACACTCCCTGACCCTGGTAATTAGCCAGCGGATGTAACACCACTACCTTCCTGCACGACTTCATTTCCCAGGCTTTCATCGATCAGCCAGATCGGGCCCACCGGTACCGGCACACCGGTTGATTCCAGCACCGCATCACGCACCTTGTCCCAGTCAACAGTGAAATCCGGCCGGTCGCTGACCGTGCGCGCAATGGCCGCGCGCAGCTGCTGCAGTCGCTCTTCTTGGGTCATTTCCAGGCCCTCCAGCGGATTATGCGACTCAACATAAAGCACATTGCCGGACCAGCCCGCCTTGACCGGCTGATGCACAATCTCCACCTTGCTGCCCACGGGTACCCGGTCGTAAAGATACTCGATGTCCTCCGGGTACATGCGTACACAGCCTGCAGTCACCGGCATGCCGATACCGAGCTCGCGATTGGTGCCGTGGATCAAATAGGCCGGCAAATTCAGATACAGGGCACGGGTTCCCAGTGGATTGGCCGGCCCCGGAGGTACCACCGCAGGTACCGGCTCGCCACGCGCAGCGCGCTCCTTGCGGATAGTCTCGGTGGGGTACCAGGTCGGGTTTTCCGCCTTGCGCGTCACCCGCGCACCCGCCAGCGGGGTCTCGCGGCCATCGCGTCCGATACTGATGGCGTAAACGCCCACCCGGGCCGGCTGGTCACCCTTGGCTGACTCGAAATGGTAAAGACGCATTTCAGCGGTATTGACCACTATCCCTTCCCGGGGGGCTTCGGGCAGGATATGCCAGGTCGGCAGCAACACTTCAGTGCCCGCCCGCGGCAACCAGGAATCCACCAGCGGGTTGGCAGCGCGAATGGCACCATAGCCTGTGCGGTAACGGCGCCCGATCAGCACCAGTGTGTCCTCTTCCGAAGCTACGGTGGTCTGCGGGCGCCCGACAAGATGCTCGTCCGCCTCCGGCACGGGGTAATATCCGCTGGCGGCGGCCGCAGGCGGGTTGGGTGCCGCCTGCAGGCTGACGGGCAGTGTGAAAAAAACCAGCCCGGCCAGCAAGGCTCGAGTGGACGACAAGCGAAGATCAGGCATCGGGGCAACTACCTCAAGAATTAGCCGGCATGATACCTGCTGGCGGGTTCCGCGAAAACAGTTACCCCCGGGACTTATTCGAACAACTCGCCGCTCGCCAGCTTCTCTCGCGCAATTGCCGGCGGCTCGAAGCGCTCGCCGTAGGCGTCGGCCAGCTGCTCACAGCGCTTCACGAATCGCTCCACGCCGTAGGTGTTGACGAACTGGATGAACCCGCCGGTCCAGGGCGGCGCCCCGATTCCCATGATGGACCCGATATTGCCATCGTCAACGGAGCGGAGGACTCCGGACTCCAGGCAGCGCAGGGACTCAATCACCGGCCGGAACAGCAGCCGGTCGCGCATGTCCTGCTCCGGGACCGAAGCCGCAGGCTGGTAGTAGAGGTCCAGCAGGCCCGGCCAGATGGACTTGCTGCCATCAGCCGCGTATTCGTAGAAGCCACCACCGTGGTGGCGCCCACCGCGGCCGTGCTCTCCCACCATGGTGTTGACAACCTCGCGGGCTACGCTGCCGTCACCGAACTTGTCCAGGACCCCCATCTCCTCCCAGGTCGCCTGGGCCTTGATGCTCAGCTCCAGGCTTACTTCGTCATAAACCGCCAGCGGCCCCACGGGCATGCCCACGGCCTTCCCCATATTCTCCACCTGGACGGGGTGCAGGCCCTCCTTCACCATCCGCACCCCCTCGTCCAGATAGGTACCGAACGTGCGGGAGGTGAAGAAACCGAGGGAATCGTTGACCACGATCGGGGTCTTCTTGATCTGCCGCGCGAAATCGTAGGCCTTGGCCAGGGTCTCATCGCTGGTCTTCTCACCACAAATGATCTCTACCAGGGGCATCTTGTCGACAGGCGAGAAGAAATGGACGCCGATAAAGTTCTCCGGCTTGCTGCTGGCGGCGGCCAGCTCGGTAATCGGCAGGCTGGAAGTGTTGGAACCCCAGACCCCGCCCGCGGCCAGCTGCCCTTCCAGCTCCCGGGTAATCCTGTGCTTGAGCGCCAGATTCTCGAACACCGCCTCAACAATGAAGTCGCAGCCGGCGAGATCGTCGTCACTGGCGGTCGGCTGGATCAGGTCCAGCACCTGCTGTTTTTTCTCCTCGGTCAACTTGCCGCGCTGCACGCGCTTCGCCAGCAAGCCTTCACTGTAGGCCTTGCCTTTCGCCGCGGCCTCAGCGGAAACGTCCTTGAGCACGACCTGGATACCCGCCATGGCGGACACATAGGCGATGCCCTGCCCCATCATCCCGGCGCCCAGTATGCCTACCCTGGTCACGCTCTGGGGCGGCACGCCCGTTGGCCGGCTGCCACCGCGATTGACCCGGTTCATGGCAAAGAAGAACGTCGAGATCATGTTCTTCGCAACCGGTGTCATCGCCAGCCAGGTCAGGCCTCGAGACTCGATTTTCAGGGCGGTATCAAAATCCAGCCGCGCGGCTTCCACCGCACAGTCCAGGATAACCTCCGGTGCCGGCATCAGGCCGCGGGTCTTCTTTCGCAGCATGGCCGGTGCAATGGTAATGAGCTGCGCCAGATGAGGGCTTGAGACCGGACCACCCGGGAGCCGGAAGCCCTTGCGGTCCCAGGGCTGCAGACCGGCATCGGCCTTGTCCGCCTGCCCCAGTATCCAGGCCTTGGCGGCGGGGACCAGCTCGTCCCTGGACTCCACCAGCGCGTGTACCAGGCCTGCCTCGAGGGCGGTCGCCGCATCCATCCGGGTACCCTCAAGCAGGTAGGGCAGCGCCTTCTCCAGGCCCAGCAGGTTGACCATGCGCACCACACCACCGCCACCAGGCAGCAGGCCCAGGCTTACCTCCGGGAGACCCAGTTGCACGCCGCGGTCGTTGCAGGCGAGGCGGTAGTTGCAGGCCAGGGCGATCTCAAAGCCACCGCCGAGGGCAGCGCCATTGATGGCCGCCACTACTGGCACCGGCAACTTCTCCAGCCGGCGCAGGCCGGACTTGACGCGCTCTCCCTCGGCCATGAAGGCCGCCTCGTCACCGGGCTTTGCCGCCAGCAGGTCGTTGAGATCGCCGCCAGCAAAGAACACCTTTTTCGCCGAGGCGATGATGACACCGGCCAGGTCCTGTTCCGCCTCCAGTCGCTCCAGGGTCTCGTCCATCGCTACCCGGTACTCTTCATTCATGGCGTTGACCGGTCCGGTCATATCCATGGTAACCGTCACGATACCATCGGCGTCTTTCTCGTATTTGAATACACTCATTGTCACTCGATCCTTTTCCTGTTCGCAGCCTGGCTAGACACGCTCAATAATGGTGGAGATACCCATGCCACCGCCCACACACAGGGACAGCATGGCGCGCTTGAGGCCGCGGCGTTCGAGCTCATCCAGCACGATACTGACCAGCATCGCGCCGGTGGCACCGAGCGGATGGCCCATGGCGATGGCGCCGCCGTTGACGTTGGTCACCGAATGATCAATGCCGAGATCCTTCATATAGCGCATGGCAACAGAAGCGAAGGCTTCATTGATCTCCCACAGATCGATGTCGGACTTTTTCAGGCCCGCCTTGCGCAGGCATTTCTCCGCCGCGGGGCCAGGGCCGGTGAGCATGATAATGGGGTCAGTGGAGAGCACCGCGGTCGCCACGATACGCCCCCGCGGGGTCAAGTCGAGGTCCTTGCCTGCCTTCTCGCTACCGATCAGGACCGCGCTGCTGCCATCGACAATTCCGGATGAGTTACCGGGTGTGTGTACATGGTTGATTTTTTCCAGGGTGGTGTACTTGGCCAGGATGACGTCATCAAACCCCATTTGCCCCGGCACGGCAAAAGAGGGCTTGAGACCGGCGAGGCCTTCCGGCGTGGTCTCCGGCTTGATGAAGTCATCGCGTTCCAGAATTACCAGGCCGTTGCGATCACGCACCGGGATGACAGAGCGGTCGAAGTAGCCACTGTCCCGTGCGTGGGCGGCGCGGCGCTGCGACTCAAGGGCAAACGCGTCAACATCCTCCCGGCTCCATCCCTCCAGGGTGGCGATGGTATCGGCGCCAATGCCCTGGGGCACGAAGCCTGTCTTCAGGCTGAATGCCGGGTCACCCCCCATGGCCCCGCCGTTGCTGCCCAGGGGGACCCGCGACATGCATTCGACGCCACCGGCAACCACCAGGTCTTCCCAGCCCGAGGCCACTTTCTGCGCCGCGATGTTGACCGCCTCCAGACCGGACGCACAGAAACGGTCCAGTTGCACACCGGCGACGGATTCGTCCCAGTCCGCATTCTGCACGATCATCTTGGCGATATCGGAGCCCTGCTCACCCACCGGCGTGACACATCCCATAACCACATCGTCGACATAGGCCGTATCCAGGTCGTGCCGGGACTGCAGCGCCCGCAACAATCCAGCACCGAGGTCCACCGGCTTCACCTCGTAAAGGCTGCCACCGACCTTGCCCTTGCTTCGCGGTGTGCGAACAGCATCATAGATATAGGCGGTATGTGTCATACGAATCCTCGTTGCTCAGTAGACCAGTAAATGAGAACACATAGTGGAAGCTGCCACCTGGGAAGACAATGATGCCAGCCGGCAAAAAAATTGACCGAAAGTGACACCCGGGCATCTTTCCGGCCCGAGGCATGTGCGCCTGGGCTCACCTGCCTTTGAACCCTCAGTAATGCGGTAACGACGGTGGTGGCGATAGTGGTGCTCGAACTGCTTGTAGCGTGAGTAACCCATGGCGCCGTGTACCTGGATAGCTGCGTCGGCTGCCTCGCAGGCGAGCTTGTTGGCCCGGTAGTTACTTATGGCAACCTTGTCCGACAGGCGTTCCGCCACCTCCCGTTTCGACATCTGGTCCATTTCCCCCCGCGACCTGGAATGTCAGCGCCTTGACCAGTTCATAGTCGGCGTGCAGTTCGGCAAGACGGAACCGAATGCCCTGATTGTCCGCCAGTGGTCTGCCAAAAATATGCCGCTCGCGTGCATAGTCTACCGACTCGGCAATACAGTAGCGCGGTGCCGAGGCTGGAAGCCGCCTGCCGAATGCGGTTTTCATGAACAAAGTGCTGCGCCACGGCAAGCCCCAGCCCCGGCTCGCCAAGGGCACGCTGACCGCTGGTGTCGCGCAGATCGCTGCGCCGCGCTCAGAGTTCGAAGCTGTTCACCCTGGCACCGGGTGTCACCCGCCCCTGCTCGCCAACCGGGTCGTCCGCGAGCAGGCGCTCCAGTGCGGCGGCGTCGCCCCTGGGGGTGTTGGCGACAAATCGCCGGCCATCCGCCATGCGCCCGAGGACAATGCCGCGGCTCGGCGCCCCTTTGTCGAAAGCCACGGCGCAGGCCTCGATAACGCCCGTGCCGCTGGCTGCGGCGTCCACCTGCAGCCGTGGCGCGGCATCCAGCGCAGTTTGCAGATCCGGGCGCGCCAGCGGCCAGGGCGAATCACCCGGGTCGCGGGAGTAGATACCGACAGCGTGCTTGGTGAGGTAGTTGCCGTTGGCCGTCACCATGCCGTGGCGCCCATTGCCAGCCTGCAGTTGCGCGACCATTTCGGCGATACCGTGCAGGGAATAGTTATTGCCGGGACCACCAAACAGGGTCAGGCCGCCGGTGACAGTGACCCCCCGAGGATCGTCGATGGCCAGGCCAATGGCGTCGCAGGCCACCTGTACCGCAGAGGGAAAGCAGCTGTACAGATCAAACCGGTCCAGCTCCGCCAGGGACAGGCCTGACATGTGCAGGGCTGCGCGGGAGCAGGCGGCTATTGCGGGGGATTCATGCAAAACCGGCCGCTCACTGACATTCCAGATGTCGTTGGCTTCCGCCCCCCCGCGCAGGTAGACCCACCGTTGCGGGTCGATGCCCAACCGCCGCGCCTCGCCGACCGTGGTCATGACCACAGCGGACGCAATGTCCACCGCCAGGATCGCATTCATGACCTTGGTGTAGGGCCAGGTGATCATGCGGTTGCCGGCGCCGGTGTCGAGCACCTGCCCGGGCGTCAGGGACTCCCTGCGCCAGGCGTAGGGGTTCTGCGCCGCCACCGCACTCATGCCGCTCACCAGCTGCGCCAGGCGCTGCAGGTGGGTATCCCGGTCCCAGCCCCGGGCGTGACGCAGGGCACTCTCGAACAGCGGGTAGGTATTGATCGGCTCGAACATGCCATGGGCCTGCTCCAGCGCATTCGCCGGGTCCCGGGGTGAGCCGAGCTGAACCGCCGGCTCGTCGCCCCCGGTCTGCCAGTGACTGATGTCATGGCCGGCGGACAGGGCGGCAAACAGGGTTGCAAACAATTCACCACCCGCCACCAGCACCGCTCTCGAGGTGCCGGCCGTCAGCCGGTCGGCAAAATAGTTCACCATCAGTTGCGGCGTGTTGCCGCCGACATCGGTGCTGAAGGTCTCCGCCCGCACACCGAGGCGCTGACACAGGGCCGAGCCCATGTGCGCCGGTATCAGTCCCACCAGGTCCGGCACCTGGGTGGCGAGAGAAGGCACGGTCGCCACGGTGTCGATGCTCTGCAGCAGGCCGCTGCAGGCTGCATTCGCAAGTGCGGTGCGGGACACGCTTTCCAGGGCGTCCAGCGGGCTGCGACTGGCATCGCGATCACGCCAGGTCTGCTGGGCGTGAGTAACGAGTATGGGCTGGCTGTCGATCATCGGGAATTTACCTGTGCAAGCAGTCGGGCCCGGGGTCAGGCCGGGGCTACCGCTTCCGGGAAAGCGGCAGCAAAGGCTGGAAGCTCCTCCAGATGGTCAGCAATGGCGCGCAGCCGGGGGTATGCCTGCAAATCCTGGCCAAAGCGCCGGGCGTTGTACATCTGCGGCACCAGGCAGGCATCGGCCAGGGTGGGAGCATCCCCGAAGCAGTACCGTTCACCACCTACCTGTTGCTCCAGTGCAGCAAAGCCCAGTTCGATCCAGTGGTGGTACCAGGTCAGCTTGGCCTCCTCGGACACTCCCAGCCTGTCGATCAGGTAACGCTGCACCCGCAGGTTATTCAGCGGGTGAATATCGCAGGCAATGGTTTGCACCATGGCGCGCACCCGGGCCCTCTCCAATGCATCTTTCGGCAACAGCGGAGGCTCCGGATACTCCTCCTCCAGCCACTCCAGTATCGCGACCGACTGGGTCAGCAGCTCGCCGCCTTCGGTTGCCAGCGCCGGCACCAGCCCCAAGGGATTCACGGCGAGAAACCCGGCCGCACGCTGCTCGTTGGTGACCAGGTTGACAGGCAGGGACTCGTAGGCAAGACCCTTGAAATTCAGCGCAATGCGCAGGCGAAATGCTGCCGAAGACCGGAAGTAATCGTAGAGTTGCATGGTAGTCAGGCCAGGACCTCTTCCAGGAAATTGTATAGCGCCTGCGTGGAGCGGCGGTCAGCGTCGGCACTGTAGACCGTACCGAAGTCGGGGTCATTGGCCTGTGGATTGGTGAAGGCGTGCAGGGTGTTGCCGTAGGCGTGCACCTGCCAGTCGGCGCCGGCCTTGCTCAGTTCCTGTGCCAGGGCCAGCAGGCTGTCGGGCTGGGCCATGGGGTCATCATAGCCGTGCAGGCACAGCACCTTGGCCTTTATCTTCGTGCCGGCGGTGTTTCCCGGTGCATTGAACAGACCGTGGAAGCTGACCACACCGCGCACATCGGCGCCGGTGCGGGCAAGATCCAGCACGGTCAGGCCGCCAAAGCAGTAGCCCATGGCGGCTACCCGCGTTGCGTCCACCTCAGCCTGCTTGCTCATAACGTCAATTGCCAGCGCGACCAGATCCTGCAGCAGGACGCGATCCTCCAACAGGGGCGCGATCAAGCCCTGGCACTGCTCCGCACCCTCACCGCGAACTCCCTTGCCGAACATATCCAGGGCAAAGCCTACGTAGCCCTGTTGCGCCAGTTCCCTGGCCTTTTGTTCCTCGAACTCGCTGCGCCCGGCCCAGGTGTGGGCCACCGCCACCCCGGGGCGCGGCCCGCTGGCCGCATCGTCCCAGGCCAGCATGCCCTCATAGGTCTGGCCCGCATGTTGATATGCGATGTTTCGTGTCTGGATCGCCATGGTGTATCTACC
>JBFHFJ010000133.1:0-8476 GCA_041583655.1 Haliea sp.
CCCTTGCCGACGATCTCGAGACCGGTCAGCCGGCGCTCGAGCCCGGCCTCGCGCTGCGCCACCAGCGCCGCGCGGCCCAGGAACTCGCCCTTGCCGAGCTTGACTACCCAGTCGAGACCGGCCTCGAAGGGGGTGGTGGCGCGGTCCAGCTCGTTGCCGTAGAGGGCCATCGCCGCCTCCAGCCGTAGCGTGTCCCGGGCGCCCAGACCGGCCGGCCGGAGACCCAGTTCGCGCCCGGCGTCGAGCACCCGATCCCAGACCACGGGCGCCACCTCGGGGGCCAGGTACAGCTCGAAGCCGTCCTCCCCGGTGTAGCCGGAACAGGTGATATACAGCTCCACGCCGTCAATGCTCGCCCGCATGCCGCGCATGAACGTGAGCGCCGCGGTCTCGGCACAGAGGCGCCCCATGACCTCCCGGGCCGCGGGCCCCTGCAGCGCCAGCAGGGCGTGGTCCGCCAGTACCTCCAGGGTCTGGCCCTCCAGGTGCGCGCGCAAGTGGGCGATATCCTGTTCCTTGCACCCGGCGTTCACCACCAGGAAGAAGTCTTCCGGGCCCCAGCGGGTGATGATCAGGTCGTCCAGCACCCCGCCGCTGCCGTTGGTGAACAGCGCATAGGTCTGGCGGTTGTCGCCCAGGCCGGCGACATCAGCCGGCACCAGGGATTCCAGCAGCGCCGCCGATCCGGGGCCGGACAGCACCAGCTGGCCCATGTGGGACACATCGAAAAGCCCCGCGGCCTGCCGGGTATGCAGATGCTCCTTGATGATGCCCGCGGCGTACTGCACCGGCATGTCGTAACCGGCAAAGGGCACCATACGGGCACCCAGTTCGCGATGAAGGGCGTCGAGGGGAGTGTGCAGCAGGCTCATGGTCTGGGTCTCGGCGGTGGCTGAAGAAGAGGCAAGCCGGCACTCTACCCAGAGGGCACCTGCCGCGCAAGGCAAGAGGCTTTGCTAAACATGCGTATGTGTTGATAATGCGGCCTCCACAGATGACAGGAACAAACACCGTGACGAATGATCCGGCGCAGGCGCGCACTATCAGCCTGATCGGCATGCCCGGTGCCGGCAAAAGCACTGTGGGGGTGTTGCTGGCCAAACTCGCAGGTCTCGCCTTCAATGATACCGACCTGGAAATCCAGCTGCGGGCCGGCGCCACTCTGCAGGAGATCGTGGACAGCCGCGGGCATATCGCCCTGCGCGGACTGGAAGAGGAGGTCCTGCTCTCCGTGCCCCTGGAAAACAGTATCATCGCGACCGGTGGCAGCGTGGTCTATAGCGACAGGATCATGCAGCGCCTGCGCCAGGCGGGCCCGGTCGTCTACCTTGATGTGCCGCTGGCCGCCCTGGAGGCCCGGGTCGCCGCGGCGCCACCGCGCGGGATTGCCAGTGACGCCGGCTCCAGCTTCGGCGATGTGTTTCGCGAGCGTACACCGCTGTATGAACGCTACGCTGATATCACCATCGCAGCGGAGGATCGCGGCCCGCAGGAAATCGCGCTCGATATCCTGGAGCGGGTACGCAGCGCCAGCTGATGACCATCGGACATGGCCGGACATGTACACAGGCCCGGCGCCGGACAGCATGCGGGCTCCGAATCCGCAGCCAGCGCGGGTTTTCACTCCAGGAACGCTGGCACGGCTCTTGCTGACTCCTGTAGAGGCGGCCCGCTGGCACCACCGTCAGGGACGACAGACTACAGGGACGTAGCCGCGAGTGCAGGGAACCCAGGGCCGGGCACGGGCCGCCTTTCCATAAAGAACTATTGCCCAGCAGCCCAGTCAACAAATTATTTTTATCATAAATCCAATAAAATTTTGATTTACTCGCTGAAATCACTGAGTGATATTGCGCCGAAATTCAAGGTGTACATCGTCAGGAGGTGGTTTATGACTGAGCGCACACAAGAGCCGGCCGGCAGCGACGGGCTTGATGACATATTCGAACCGGCCCTGCTGGACCTGGCGGACGATGACTTCGAAGAGATAGTCAGCGTTTCCACAGAGAAGCAGCGCCTCGCGGAAAAGCGTCGCCGTGCCGAGCAGCGTCTCGAACAGCGTCGCCTGCGCGAAGAGCTGGGCTACTACGACCTGGAACTCGAGGACTTCTAGTCCCCGGTGGCGGGTGCCCGCGTGCACCCGCCTTTTCCCACCACACCAGGGCAGGTCGCTCCCGACAGCAACCCTCTCCCACTTCCCCCGCTAAACCTCCACCCCCTGGAAAAACCTCGCCACACGGTCAATCTGGGCCCGCTTGGGTGAACTGCTGTGATAGACAAGATTCAGCGGGCGGCTGAAGCTGGGCGCTGTGGCGACCGGTGTCAGGCCCATGCCGGCAAGAGAATCCAGCAGGCTCGCCGGCAGGAAGCAGGCGCCACCGAATTCCGTGAGGAAATCGCTGGCCAGATCGTTGAGGTTGGTGTGCAGGCGCGCTGGCCGCTGGTCGCCAAACCGCTTGGCGTGGAAACGGGCAAAACCGCCACCCCAGTCCAGGAACACGTAATTGCCGGCCAGGGCTTCTTCCAGCGTATCCTCCACCTGGGAGCTGTACAGGCGCAGGGTCAGGCGGCCAATCGGTACACTCTCCAGTTCCGGCACGCCCGGGGGCTCGTAGGCGATGGCCAGATCCAGAGTGCGATCCAGCAGCTTGCGAATCAGTTCCCCGGATTCGCGGCTTTCGATCCGCAGGGCGAGGTCCGGGGCCTCCCGGTGCAGGGCGTGCAGGCGCTGCTGCAATGAGTTGCTCCAGATACCAATCCGCACCCCGAGGTAGACCTGGCTGCTGCGGGCATCTTCCAGGCGCACTTCCTCGCGGGCGCGGGCCAGCGCCAGCAACACAGTCTCCGCATGGGGCACCAGCCGCTCACCTTCGCTGCTGAGCTGGATGTTGTTGCGGTGACGTATGAACAGAGCTACACCCAGTGCTTCTTCCAGCTGCTTGATACGCGCACTGACCGCCGCCTGGGTGATGAACAGGTTCTCGGCGGCACGGCCAAAATGACGGGTATTGCGCACCTCGAGGAAAGTGCGCAGCAATTCCGTATCCAAGATCAGTTCTCCACGGCCAGGTCCGCACAGCTTATCTGCTAATGCCCGGTAGGCAAACATGCGCCGATTCGCTACATTGCCCTGAACCCCAAGTGCATGGAGCAACCCCTTGCAGCGACCCGTCTGGCTACTGAGCATGGACTCGGAGCAGTTCAACGCACCGCCCACCACCACGGCGGGACTGGCTTCGTTCTACCGCCGCTACGGCGCACTGGCGACCGCCACCGACATTGACCTGGTGCACTTCCAGCGGGCGGACGACATCGCCGCCTGGCTGGCGGCGTGGAGCGTAACCGGCCCGGCGAGGGTGGCACAGGCCCTTGCCGCCGGTCTTGAGCCGGTGCTGGGATTCAGCGTTTACACCTGGAATGCCGCCGAGTTCCTGGAGCTGGCGCGCCAGCTGCGCGCGGTGGCGCCGGGATTGACCCTGGTCGCCGGTGGGCCGCATGTGCAGCAGGCCGAAGACTACCTTGGCGCCGAAGCGCTGGATGTGATCTTCATGGGCGAGGCCGAGGCGACCTTCCAGGAGTTCCTCGACAGCCAGAGCAGGGCGGCCTGGCACGCCATCGACGGGCTGGCTTTTCTCGACGCCGGACGGGTGGTGCGTACCCGCCCACGGCAGCGCTGCCAGGAACTGGACCGCTTTCCCTCGCCACTGGACGTCCTGGAACTGACCAATCCGGACGGCTCCCCCCGCTATGACGCCATCGCCTATGAAACCAGCCGCGGCTGCCCGTTCAAATGCGCATTCTGCGAATGGGGCACCGGTGCCATTGGCAGCAAGATGTACCAGTGGTCCCTGGAACGGATCCGCGACGACTGGGAGAAAATCACCGCTGCCGGCATCGCCAATATCTGGCTGGCAGATTCCAATTTCGGTGCGCTGAAGCAGGACCTGGCCAAGGCGCAGATGATTGTGGAGCTGAAACAGCGCAGCGGCCTGCCGCGCAGCTTCGCCACTTCCTGGTCCAAGAAACACAGCCGCCAGGTGCAGGAAATCGCCCTGCTGCTGCATCGCAACCAGCTGCTGCCGCACTACCAGCTGGCGCTGCAGACCCTGACCCCGGAAGCACTGCGCCTGAGCAACCGGCAGAATATGAGCGCCAATGAGTACCAGCCCATCGCCAGGCAGATGTCAGAGCAGGGCGTGCCCATCGCCGCGGAGCTGATCTGGGGCCTGCCCGGGGACAACCTGGCGGACTTCGAGCGCAACCTGGACACGCTGCTCGCCACCTTTCCCAACATCAACATCTTCGGCTACACGCTGTTACCCGGCACCGAGTTCTATGCCCGCAGGGAGGAATACAGTATTGAGGCGATTCCAGTGGCGGGCTACGGCAAGGCCAAAGGCGAATACGTGGTCGGCTGCCACAGTTTTTCCCGGGACGAAGGCGAGGAGGGCTACTTCCTGATCAGCGCCCATATCCTCCTGGTGCACGGCCACATCATGCCCCTGACCACACGCCTGCTGGCACTGCAGGGCGAGGTGCCGGTGTCGCCACTGCTGCGGGAGTGCCTGCGGGCGGTGGTGGCGTCGCTGCAGACGACCCTGACGGCCCTGGATGGGAACGACCGCATGTCCGTCTACGAAAACCGCAACGCCATTTACCTGGCCGCCCTGGCGGACCGGGAGCGACTGTACCGTACTCTGGCGGAACTGCTGGAAGCGCATTGCCGGCAGAACCACAGCAACCCGGCGCCGGCACTGCAGGTGCTGGCGCTGGACAGCGCGCTGTGCCCCCGCACCGGCGGCGAGCAGGCGCTGGTGAAGAGCTTCGATTACCGCGCCGACCGGGTCTGTACCGCGCTGTCCTCAATGAACCTGCCGGAGCCCGGGGATTTTGCCGCCGCCGACTGCACACTCCGTATCCAGCACCCCGGGGGAGTGGGCGACATACTCAAGGATGCGGACGGTGGCAGCTGGCTGCGGGGGGTCATTGCCGAACTTGTGCCGGCAACCTCTTCTTCTGTGCAGGCAGTCGCGCTAGCATAGGCGGCCCAGAAATCAGGAGTTGTGGATATGCCGGAGCTGAAACGAGAAGTCAGGCCCATCGAAGTCAACTATGTCTGCGATGCCTGCGGCAAGGGCATGATGAGCGCCTGCGGTGACATGGACCCCAAGACCGGCGCGATTGACCACCGCTGCATGATCTGCGATCACCAGCAGGTATTTACCTGGCAACCCTACCCCCGCATCGAGCACATCGGGCTGGACGAGAGCTTTTAGGCTGCCAGGCCGGCGGGGCCGTATGTGGGCGGCCTCAGGCCGTCGCGGTTCCCCGGCGTGACTCGTACTGCCACTCGAAAACATTCAATTCGATAAAGATGAAAGCAAACAGCCACAGGGACGCGTCCCAGAAATCCAGGAAGTCACCGGCCACGCCCCAGTAGGCCGCGGCAATGAACAGCAGTCCGTAGAGCACTACCTTGAGGTACTTGTTCAGCTCGAGGATGGATGCCGAGAGCTTGCCCCGCAACTGCAGGCGCACCTCGATTTCCAGTACCAAGACCACCAGGATCCAGACACCGGCGTTGATAACATCGACCCAGGCGAGGCGCTGGGCGGCTTCGAGGCTTGCGGCACTGGCCAGGACATTGGCTCCCTGCAGCTGGAAGACCTCCCCTCCCAGGCTTGCACAACTGGCCACATCCAGGGGTACAAAATCATCGAGATTCACCAGCAGCGACCACGACTGGTCGGCCAGTGCACAGGCATTTCCGGCAAAGGGGATGACATCGTAGAGAGGCCCCAGTTCAGCGTAGTACCCGGTAAAGGCGTACACGATGGCGATACCGCACAGGCCCCTGATGCCATGCAGCGCCCAGCGCACGGGCCCGTGGATCCGGCGGTCGTCGAGAACCGAGGTCTCCAGTTCGAACAGCAACAACAGGATGACCCAGGCGCCGGTATCAATGGTGGCGGAGAACACCTGGACCAGATGGCTCAAGGGAATGGCGCCGTTTCCCATGTGGGAAAGCGTCAGCAGCTCTTCCTGCAGGAACAGGTAGACGTTAATGCCGAGAAGGATGAAGGTGAGGTACTTGACCGCTGTGAAGAGCTGGTAGCGTCGGTCACTGCCAAAGATATTGCCGTTCGCCACCATCCCCGGCCCCCTAGACCTGCAGTAGCAGGTGCTCGCGCTCCCAGGAACTGATGACGCGGTTGAACTCCTCGAACTCATCCAGCTTGACCGCGGCATAGGCGCGCAGGAACAGGTCGCCGATCATGTCCTGCAGCTCCGGGGTGTTGTGCAGATTGCGCAATCCCTCTTCCAGCGTACGGGCGACCTCGACATCATCCTCGTTGGCCGTGCCCTGATGGGGCTGGGTGGGGGTCAGGCCCTGCTTCATACCCAGGTAGCCGCTGGCCAGCGTCGCCGCAATGGCCAGGTAGGGATTGGCGTCAGCGCCGGGGAAACGGTTCTCCACCCTGGTTGCCTCCGGCGGCCCCCAGGGCACCCGGAACGCGGTAGTGCGGTTGTCCATGCCCCAGTTGAGATTGATGGGCGCGGAAATTTCCGGGGCCAGGCGGCGATAGGAATTCACATTCGGCGCATACAGGCTGATCAGCTCCGGCGTGTAGCGCTGCAGACCCGCAATATAGGACAGGAAGGCCGGCGTGTGCTTGCCGTCCTTGTCGGCGAAAATGTTCTCCCCCGTATCCGCGCGAACCACGCTCTGGTGGATATGCATGGCGCTGCCGGGCTCACGCTGCATGGGCTTGGCCATAAAGGTGGCGTACATACCGTGCTTGTGGGCGGTCTCCCGCACCGTGCGCTTGAACACGAAGACCTGGTCAGCCAGGCTCATGGCGTCGCCGTGCAGGAAATTGATTTCCATCTGGGCGGCGCCGTTTTCGTGGATCAGGGTGTCGACCTGCAGCTTCTGTTCATCTGCGTAGTCGTACATGTCCTCCACGAAGTCCTCGAACTCCGCTACCGCATCAATACTGTAGGACAGACGCGCCGACTCCCGGCGGCCCGAGCGGCCCTTGGGCGGCATCAGTTCATAGTCCGGGTCGGTGTTCTTGGCCACCAGGTAGAACTCCACCTCCGGCGCCACCACCGGCTGCAAACCCTCGGCCGCATAGAGATCAAGAATATGCCGAAGGACATTGCGAGTGGAGAGCGGATGGCGCTCTCCATTCATCTTGTAGCAGTCGTGGATGATCTGGGCGGTGGGTTCGCGGGCCCAGGGCACAACGCGCAGGGTCGCCAGGTCGGGCTTCAGGATCATGTCCGCATCGGTTGGCTCGACAAAGTCCCAGTGCTCGTCCGAGTACTCCCCTGTGACCGTCTGGATCATGATGCTCTCCGGCAGCTTCGGATCCCCCATGCTGAGGAACTGGTGCGCCGGGATGAACTTGCCCCGGGCATTGCCTGTCATGTCAGGCACAAGGCACTCCACTTCCGAAATCTTGTGCTGCTTCAGCCACTCTTGAATGGCCTGGGTATCGGTTTTCATACGGGATCCACAACGCGCAAGGCTGTCAGTATCGCAGTAGTGCGATTCAGGCCGCAAGGGGGCTACCCCTAACGTGTTATCCAGCAGACGGGACGCCTGTCCGTATAATGCCCGGATGGAAAATCAAGCGCACGTCGAATCCTGGTATGCAGCCACCGCCAACCAGCAGCTGGAATTCCCGGCCCTGACGGGCACCAGCGCAGCTGACGTCTGCATTGTCGGCGGCGGCTACACCGGCCTCTCCACCGCCATCCACCTGCGCCAGCGGGGCTACAGTGTCGTCCTGCTGGAGGCGAACAAGATCGGCTGGGGCGCATCCGGGCGTAACGGTGGCCATGTCGGCACCGGCCAGCGCGCGGGCCAGCAGCAACTGGAAAAGTGGGTAGGGCTCGAGCATGCAAAGGCGCTCTGGCAACTCGGCCTGGAGGCCGTGGACACTGTCAGTGAACTGATTGCCAGCTACCGGATCGACTGTGAGCTGAAGCAGGGCAATCTTCATGTAGCGTCAAAAGCCGGCGATGCCCGGGAACTCCGGGAGGAAGTCGAGCACCTGAACAGCATCTATGGCTACGAGCAGATCCGCTATGTTGACCGCGCGGAGCTGGCGACCATGACTTCGGGGCAGGGCTTCCACGGCGCCGCGCTGGACACCGGCGCGCGGCATCTACACCCGCTCAACTATGCCCTTGGGCTCGCGCGCGCCGCCCGCGACCTGGGCGCACAGCTGCACGAGGGCAGCCGGGTAACCGGCTACCGCGAGGGCGACAAGGTCACCGTGAACACCCGTAGCGGCACTGTCACCTGCGAGTATCTGGTGCTAGCCTGCAACGGCTACCTCGAGAAGCTGGAACCGCGCACGGCCGGCCGCATCATGCCGATCAACAACTACATGCTGGCGACGGAGCCGCTGCCGGAATCCCTGGCGCGGCAGCTGATCCGAGACGACACCTCGATGACGGACAC
>JBFHFJ010000134.1:0-8429 GCA_041583655.1 Haliea sp.
CAACATAGGCGCGCATCATAGGGGCGGTTTCCCCCTTTGTCAAAAAAATTCTTTAGAATACAACCAGTTCAGGACACCAACCCGCCGCCACGGAAATTCATTGATGGATCTCGTTCTCGCCTCGACCTCGCCCTATCGCCGGGCCCTCCTCCAGCGGCTGCAACTGCCCTTCCGCTGCCTTGCGCCGGATGTGGAGGAAACTCCGTTACCAGGAGAGGCTCCCGATGCCCTTGCGGCGCGGCTGGCACTGGCCAAGGCGCGCTCTGTCGCCAGCGTGCTGCCCTCCAGCCTGGTCATTGGCAGCGACCAGGTGGCATCCCTGCAGGGGGTATTGCTCGGCAAGCCCGGCAACCATGCCAACGCCAGGGCGCAGCTGCTGGCCAGCTCCGGCAACGCGGTCCAGTTCTTTACCGGGCTCACCCTTTGCTGCCGGGACTCCGGCTTCGAGGCAACCGTGGTGGAACCGTTCACCGTACAGTTTCGGCATCTGGACAGCGTGACCATCGACAACTACCTCACCCGCGAGCAGCCTTTTGACTGCGCGGGGAGCTTCAAGTGCGAGGGACTGGGCATCGCGCTTTTCGAGCGCATGTGCGGGGACGACCCCACCAGCCTCGAAGGTCTGCCGCTGATCGCCCTGACCAGCCTGCTGCAACAGGCCGGCTACCCGGTTCTGGCCTGAGCGATCAGCTCGGGCAGGTCGCAGAGAGCCGCCAGGCTGTCAATGACCGCCCGGGGCTGGTACCGCGCCAGCTGCTCTGGCGAATGCACCCCGAAGCTCACCCCGACTGAGGGCATATTGATCTGCTGCGCCATGTCGAGGTCATACTCTGAATCACCCACCATCAGGGCGCGCTCAGGGGTCTTGCCACGCTCCGCGAGAATCTGCCGCAACATCAGTGGATCAGGCTTCGAGCGGGTCTCGTCAGCGCAGCGTGTGCTGTCGAAGTAGTGCTCCATGCCCAGGCCGCGCAACACCCGGTCCAGGCCGCGACGACTCTTGCCCGTGGCCACGGCCAGCTCAAACCCGCATGCGCGCAGCGACTCCAGTGTCGCCAGTGCTCCATTGTGCAGGCGCGCGGGCCCCTCATCGAGCGCCACATAACAGCGGGAATAGGCTTCCCGCATGCGCTCACAGGCAGCCGGCGATTCGCCGGGAAAGAGAATCGGCATGGCGCCGGGCAGGCTCAGGCCGATGATATGGCGCACCGAAGCGGCTGCGGGAACGGGGAGTCCGCATTCGTCAGCTGCCATCTGCATGGCGGTGACAATTTGCTCCACCGAGTCACACAGCGTCCCATCCCAGTCAAATATAACTATCATATTCATCTAGTTACGAAGTATTTCTAATATTTTTTCGAGATCAGGTTCGAGGGCAGCCTCAAGCTGGAGACGAGGCTGATCCGGCAATGTGAAGGACAGCGAGCGTGCGTGCAGGAACAGCCGCCGGATACCGAGACTTCGTGCCAGAGCGGCGGTGACATCATCCATGTACTTGTCGTCGCCGAGGATCGGATGACCCGCAAACTGGGCGTGGACCCGGATCTGGTGGGTCCTCCCGGTGTGGGGGCGCGCCTCGACCAGAGTCGCGTCCCGGAACTGTTCCAGCACGGTGAACCCGGTGACCGAGGCCTTGCCCTCCTTCGCCACCTTGACCATGCGCTCGCCCGACTGAACGATATTCTTCTGCAACGGCGCCTCGACAATCCGCCTCTCCCGGGGCCAGCGCCCGGCCACCAGCGCCAGGTACCGCTTGTCGACACCGTCACCGCGCAATTGCCGGTGCAGCTCACGCAGGACGGCCGGCTTGCGGGCCACCAGGATCAAGCCGGATGTATCCCGGTCCAGACGGTGAACCAGCTCCAGGTACCGGTCCTGGGGGCGCAGCTGGCGCAGGCATTCGATCAGGCCAAAGTTGAGCCCGCTACCACCGTGCACCGCGAGACCGGAGGGTTTGTTGACCACCAGCAATCCCGGATCCTCGTAAACGATCCGCGACTGGACCTCTCCGGCCCAGAATCCAGGAATGACCGGCACTGCTCCCGGCTCGGGCTGGTGCAGGGGCGGAATCCGCAGCACGTCTCCCTCCACCAGGCGATAGTCCGCCTTGACCCTGCCTTTATTGACCCGGAATTCACCCTTGCGCAGGCCGCGGTAAATGCGGGTCTTGGGCACACCCTTGAGGACCTTCAACAGGTAATTGTCCAGACGCTGGCCGGCACTGTCTGCGTCTATCTGCACTTGGCGGACGCCGCTTTGCACCTGCCGGGAAGAGGATTCACTCATGGTTTCAGGAAATCACTTGATAATTGAAGCACTTACCGATTGAGGGTATACTCCGGCCCGTGTAGCCGGGCTCGGGGCTCGTTTTTTGCTTCCGACGCACGACGCAACCATGCCGGTGACAGCAGGGCCTGCCGAAGTAATCGCAAGGCTCCATCGGCACAATGATACCCGCACTTGCGCGTGCAGGCACACAAAGGATGTCGGTGCGCGCCCTCCCCTGGACATTGCCCAGGGCTCTGACAGGCATTTCCGCACCGATACATTATGAACCGCGCAGCTAAACTGCCGGGACACAGAATCAGTTCGAGCTTCAGGCAACGCGGTCGTATTCGTCAGGTGATGCGACCCTAACAAAAAGGCCCGGCCCGCGCCAGCGCGGGGCCCCTTTTCCAGCGTTGCCTGGCGGCGCTCCCTCACGGGGACGTCGCCGGAATACAGGTCACCTGAGCGTGCTGGGTAATATCCGTGGCGCGATGCCGCCAGACTAGAAACAGTCGGCGGCATTCGACAGGGCATATTTACCCGGTGTTGTCCGGCAACAACGCCGGCTGTATGGCTGATTCCCGCCCCGCCAGACCTGCGCGCACCAGGTAAATGGCACACATGAAAAAAATGCTCATCAATGCGACCCAGCCCGAAGAGCTGCGCGTCGCCCTCGTTGACGGCCAGCGTCTGTACGATCTGGACATCGAAAACCGCACCCGTCTGCAAAAGAAATCCAACATCTACAAAGGCAAAATCACCCGTGTCGAGCCCAGCCTCGAAGCCGCATTTGTCGACTTCGGCGCCGAACGCCACGGCTTTCTCCCGCTTAAGGAGATTGCCCGGGAGTACTTCTACAAGGACCCAGGCAATGTCGAAGGCCGGCTGAAGATCAAGGAAGTGGTTAAGGAAGGCACCGAGATCATTGTCCAGGTGGACAAGGAAGAGCGAGGGAACAAAGGCGCTGCCCTGACCACCTTCATCAGCATGGCCGGCCGCTACATGGTGCTGATGCCTAATAACCCCAAGGCCGGCGGCATCTCCCGGCGCATTGAAGGTGACGAACGCAGCGAGCTGCGCGAGGCCCTCAGCGGCCTGGAAATCCCCAACGGCATGGGCGTTATCATCCGCACCGCAGGCGTCGGCCGCACCTCCGAAGAGTTGCAATGGGACCTGAACTACCTGCTGCAGCTGTGGGAATCGATCACCGAAGCCAACAAGGAAGTCAAGGCGCCTGCCCTGCTGTTCCAGGAAAGCAATGTCATCATCCGCGCCGTGCGTGATTACCTGCGCGACGACATCGACCAGGTCCTGATTGACTCCGACGACGCCTTCGCCGAGGCCTCGGAATTCGTCAGCATGGTAATGCCCAAGTACAGGAATCGTATCAAGCGCTACGAGGACTCCATCCCCCTCTTCAACCGTTTCCAGATAGAAAGCCAGATCGAGACCGCCTTCCAGCGTGAAGTGCGCCTGCCTTCCGGCGGCTCTATCGTTATCGATCCCACCGAGGCCCTGGTCTCCATCGATATCAACTCGGCCCGCGCCACCAAGGGTTCCGACATCGAGGACACCGCGCTGCAGACCAATCTGGAGGCCGCCGACGAGATCGCGCGACAGCTGCGCCTGCGTGACATGGGCGGCCTGGTGGTTATCGACTTCATCGACATGCTGGCGGCGAAGAACCAGCGTATGGTGGAAAACCGTATGCGCGATGCGCTGGAACTGGACCGCGCCCGCGTCCAGGTCGGGCGGATTTCCCGCTTCGGCCTGCTGGAAATGTCGCGCCAGCGCCTGCGTCCCTCCCTCGGCGAGACCAGTGCCATCGTCTGCCCCCGCTGTACTGGCCAGGGCTCCATTCGGGACACCAAGTCACTCGCCCTGTCCATTCTCCGACTGATGGAAGAGGAAGCCATCAAGGATCGCAGTGCCGAGGTGCGCGGCATAGTCCCAGTGGATGTGGCCGCATACCTGCTCAACGAGAAGCGCTCGGCCCTGTCCGAGATCGAGCAGGTCACCCGGACCCGGCTGCTGGTCATCCCGAATCCCAACCTGGAAACGCCGCACTTTGAAGTCACCCGTCTCCGCGATGATGAAGTCAGTGAGGATCGGGCCGTCAGTTACAAGATCGACATCGCCGTCCCCGACGCCGACCTGATCAGCGATGCCCACTCGGCCACTATTCCCGTACAGCAGGCCGCAGTCCAGCGCCTCGCACCGCAGATGCCGGCCCCGGAGGCCGCAGCCGCACCTACGGAGGAGGAGACTGCCGCTCCCGCAGAGCGCAGCAAACGCAGCGGCGGCCGCAAGGGCGGGAACAAGGAGAGGGCCGCGGAGAGTGCTGTGGCGTCAGCGCCAGTCAAGACCGGCCTGGTAACTCGCCTGATGGGAATGTTGTTCGGCGAGGCGCCCAAAGTCGAAGAGCCGGCTGCGAAGCCGCGCAAGCCGACCGCGCCTGAGAAGAGCGCCGAAGAGGAGAAGAAGTCCGAAAGCCGCAGCGGCAACGGCCGCAAGCGCAGCCGCGGTGGACGCAGGCGCTCCGGTGGCGAACGCAGCGGCGAACGCGTTGCTGATCAGCCTCGCGGGGAAAAAGCGGAAAAGGCCGAAAGGCCAGAACGCTCACGGCAGCAGGACGACTCCTCCGAGGAACAAGCGCAATCGCCCAAGCCACGCAAGCGCGGCGGCAAGGGTCGGCGCCGCCCCGACGGCGAAAAGCGCCAGGAGGCCGTCGAGCAACCACTGGATATGGATACCGATGCCAGTGACGATGACAGCCTGGAAATCTTCGCCCAGCTGCAGGAAGAGAACGGTGACAAGCCGCGCAAGCGCCCCAGCGACATGAAGCGTGGCGAGCCGCGTCGTCGCCGCCGTCCTCGCGCGAAAACTGAAGACGCCACTACAAGCGACAACGCTGCCGGTGACGGCCAAAGCTCTGCGCAGGCATCTGACGGCAAGGTCGATGCTGACACCAGCGTCAATCCTCCCGAGGTCCGCGTCGAAGCCAATGCGCCGGTTACCGCGGCTGAGTCCAGCATGGACTCCACCGCGGATACCGTTGCCCAGGAGGCTGCTGCGACGGAGGCCCCTGTGCAGCAAGCCAGCGCCGAAGCTGTGACGGAAGAGCCCAAGGCCGCCGTTGCGCATGTTGCTGGAACGGCAGAAGTGGAAACCGCCGACGTCCAGGCGACCGCGGAAGCGGTAGCCGCGCCGGCCACGGCAGAGGCGGCGGCAGAGCCGACTACTGAGCCTGTGGTCGCTGCTGCCCCCGCCGAGCTGAGCAAGCCCGCTGGCATCACGGCAGATGGCCGTGCCGCCAATGACCCCCGGGTAGCCCCGCGACCGGTCGGTGAGGTCGAGATCACCACCGCCCACCTGACCCTGTTCCGAGAGGAACAGCACCCACCGGTCAAGTGCAGCGGACGCATCGCACCACGGGCCAGCAATGACCCGCGCGGCTCGCGCCCTGCGGCTCCCTTGCAGGAGGCGGCCGAGGCCTGATCAGCGCCAAAAAATCCGCGCACAAGAGTTGAGACTCTTGTGCGCGTGCATAGGCCCTGTATAATCGCGCACTCCCGCGCAAGGCGGGAAAATAATCCGGTGGGCTGGCTGAGTGGTCGAAAGCGGCGGTCTTGAAAACCGTTGAAGGGCAACCTTCCCGGGGTTCGAATCCCTGGCCCACCGCCAAGCAAACAAAAAAGGGCACCTCTACAGGTGCCCTTTTTTTTGGCAACTCAGCCTGCTCCCTCTCTACCTCCGCTGCTCAACCGATTCCGGCAAAGCCCGGCAGGAATTACAGGTGTGATTTCTGCATGGCGGCGCTCCCCTGCGGGCGCTACCGTGGACAAACCCAAAGGCCGGGAGACTGCTAGACTAAGCAGGAAGCCCAAATCCTGTTGAGTCCCTGCCGAGGAGCAAGCAATGCCTGGCAACCCACCAATTCTCGATCTGATCGGCAACACTCCCCTGCTCTACCTGCGAGAGGCCTCCGAGCTTACCGGTTGCCGGATCTACGGCAAGGCCGAGTTCATGAACCCCGGCGGTTCGGTAAAGGATCGCACCGCGCTGGGTATTATCCGCGCGGCCGAAGCCGCAGACGAACTCCATCCTGGCGGAGTGATCGTGGAGGGCACGGTGGGCAACACGGGCATCGGCCTGACGCTGGTGGCCAACGCGCTGGGCTACCAGTCGGTAATCGTGATGCCGCAGACTGCCAGCCAGGAGAAAATCGACCAGCTGGAAATGCTCGGCGCGGACCTGATCCTGGTCCCTTCGGCTCCCTACAACTCGCCTCAACATTATATTCATACCGCCGAAAGCGTCGCCCGTGGGCGGGCCAGTACCGAGCCGAACGGGGCCATCTGGGCACGTCAGTTTGATAATCCCGCCAACCGCGCGGTGCACTACGAAACCACAGGCCGGGAGATCTGGGACCAGACTGGCGGCAAAATAGACGGCTTTATCTGTGCGGTGGGCACGGGGGGTACGTTGGCCGGGGTTGCCGCGGCGCTGCGCGAAAACAGGCCCGGGGTGAAAATCGGCCTGGCGGACCCGATGGGGTCTGCGCTATACAACCACTTCAGCGCCGGAGCGCTGCGCGTTGAGGGCAATTCCATTGTCGAAGGCATTGGCGTCTCCTTCATGCCCGGCAACCTGGAAGGCCTGACCCCGGATTTCAGTTGCCAGGTGGACGACGATACCGCCCTGCCTCACATCTTCAACCTGCTCAAGCACGAGGGAATCTCGGTGGGCGGCTCCTCCGGTATCAATATCGCCGGGGCCATAGCCATGGCGCGGGAGCTCGGCCCGGGGCACACCATCGTCACGATCCTGTGCGATGCCGGCAGCCGCTACCACAGCAAACTGTTCAACCCTGACTTCCTGATGCAACACAAACTGCCTTTCCCCAGCTGGATGGCCAGCTAGGCCCGCTGGGTATCGAGCGGGCTTTCCGGACAGCGCCAGCTGACAGCCTCGGCAAGACATCTGGTTGGGCTAAGCATAGAGAAGTCCGCGGCGCCGCAGCAGCTTCTCGAACTCCACTGCCAACGCTACCAGCAACGGCAGGCTGAAACAGACCAGCAGCTCGGTGAGGGCCAGAGGCTGGGTCTTGAAAATCCCGTTGAGCACGGGAAGATAGATAACCGCCAGCTGCAAAAGCACAGTAAACCCGACCGCCAACAGCAGAGGCCGGTTGCTGAACAATCCCTGCCGCCACAGCGATTCCGACTCCGAACGGATAGCCAGCACATTGGCCAGCTGACAGAACACCAGCACTGTGAACACCACGGTCTGCCAGTGAGCATCGGCGCCACCCAGAGCCCAGGCCTGGGCGCTGAGCGTGATGCCACCTATCAACAGCCCCACCCAGATCATGTGCTGCCACATTCCCCCGGCAAAAATACTTTCGCCGGGAGGCCGTGGTGGACGCTGCATGATACCCCGCTCCGCAGGCTCAACACCCAGTGCGAGGCCCGGCAGGCCATCCGTGACCAAGTTGATCCAGAGAATATGGATGGGCAGCAGGGGGATGGGCAGGCCCAGAAACGGCGCCAGCAACAGGACCCAGATCTCTCCTGAATTGCTGGTCATGGTGTACTTGATGAATTTGCGGATGTTGTCGAAAATCCGCCTGCCTTCCCGCACCGCCCCGACAATGGTAGCGAAGTTGTCGTCCAGCAGGATCATGTCCGCGGCGTCGCGAGCGACGTCCGTCCCCTGTTCCCCCATGGCAATGCCGATGTCCGCCTGCTTCAGGGCCGGCGCGTCATTGACCCCGTCGCCGGTCATGGCGCAGAACTCGCCCGCGGCCTGCAGAGCCTCTACGATGCGGATCTTCTGTTGCGGACTGACCCGCGCGTAGACGCGCAGCGCTCGAATGCGCGACTGCAGAGCCTCGTCGGACAACTCTGCCAGCTCCGCGCCGGTGAGCAGCTGGGAATCACTGTCTGCGATACCCAGGCGTCCGGCGATGGCCAGTGCAGTCGCCGGGTGATCGCCGGTGATCATTACCGGGGTGACGCCGGCAGCCAGGCAGTCCTCCACCGCCTGGGGCACCTCGGCACGCGGCGGATCAATGAGGGCGACCAGGCCGAGAAAGCTGAGCCCGCTTTCCAGGCGGGCCAACTCACCTGCCGCCGGTGCCGCGTCCAGTTCGCGTGCCG
>JBFHFJ010000135.1:0-8413 GCA_041583655.1 Haliea sp.
CGCGCCGGCCACGCCAGCACCAGCAGTAACAGCAGCACGCTGTACCGGAGTCTTGTCATCACACTGTGGCTCCTGCACCCCATTCGTGCAGTATAGTGCAGTTGTTCGCCGATTGCGGGGCGAAGGCTTGCGCCAGATCACGGCCGCCGGCGGCTATCGCACTATAATGGCGTAACGCGGAAAAACAGGAGACGCCCATGCAGCTGAAGGCAGCACTCGTGCTCGCAATGACGACAACCGTTGCCTGCGCCGAACCCCGGCAACCGGCGAACCCTGCCAGCGCCGTTGAGGCTGAGGCAAAAGCGCTGGTGCAACAGTTAGCAGGGCAACTCAAACCCCGGCTGCAGCAGGCCATCGCCGAGGGCGGCCCGGCGCAGGCCACGGGTGTATGCGCCAACTTTGCCCCGGCCCTGATGGATGAGTTGAGCGCCAGTTCCGGCTGGGAGGTGCGCCGGGTAAGCCTGCAACCGCGCAACAGGGAGCGCGCCACACCGGATGCCTGGGAGCGGGACGTGCTGGAACGCTTCAGCGCAGGCCAGGCCGCGGGCACCCCGGCCGCGGAGCTGAACTACGGAAAAAAGGTGAACGGCCGGTATCGCTACATGCAGGCCCAGGGCGTGGAGCCCCTCTGCCTCATGTGTCACGGCACGGAACTGGCGGCACCGGTAAAAAGCGCGCTCGCGAAGTACTACCCCGACGATAGCGCCACGGGCTACAGCCTGGGCGAGGTGCGCGGCGCAATCAGCCTGATTGACCTGCGCTAGCCCGCTGCTCCCGCACGATCCGCAGCTGTCCGTCGAGATGCACGTCCCGCTGCGGGAACGAGATCACGACCCCGTGCTCCCGGAACAACTCGTCTATGCGAAAGCGCAGGTCGCTGCGGATCATCCTGAGGCCCCGCTCCGCTGTCGAGTGAATCCACAGATTGAGCTCGAATTCCAGCGAGCTATCGCCAAAGTTGTCGAAAAGCACCAGCTTGGCCGGGGTTTCCAGCACATCCGGATGGTCGTTGGCGGCCTGGTACAGCAGTTTCTCGACCAGGCGGACATCCGAACCGTAGGCGACACCAACCCGGATGGATGTGCGCACCAGGTCGTCCTGCAGGGTCCAGTTGGTGACCGTGGTCTCCAACAGCTGGCTGTTGGGTATCAGCAGGTGCACACCATCAACCCGGCGAATGCGGGTGGAGCGGGTATTGATCGATTCGACAGTGCCGCGCGCGTCTCCCAGCTCCAGGAAGTCGCCGATCTTGATCGGCCGCTCCCACATCAGGATCCAGCCGCTGATGAAGTTGTTGATGATGTTCTGGGCCCCAAAACCGAAGCCGATGGCGACCGCCCCGGAAACGAAGGCAAAGGCCGCCAGGGGCACGCTCAGCAGGTCCAGGGTCGAAATGGCGACAATCACCATGCCCAGGATCAACCACGCCCGCGATACCAGTTGAATGATGTTGACATCCACGCCGCGCCGGGTCAGCCGCCGGCGCAGAAAGCTGCCCGACCACATGACCAGCATGATGCCGATCACCACGAAGGCGAGCACGGTGAGAATCTGCGCCAGGCTGATGCTGACCTCACCGAAAACGATTAGAGGCACCTGCAGGATTCGGTTAAGCTGTTCCATGAACGTAATCCCCGGGGGAGATAGCAGCGAATGATGAAGACCAGATTGCTCTCGGCACAGGGCCAGTACCAGTATGGCGATGAAAACCTCATACCGCAGTGGCGCGAACAAAGCGATAGCATACTATGGCTGGATATCGAGGGGGAACTCACCGCGGAGATCCAGGATCTGCTACTGACCCTGAATTGCGACCGCCTGGCCATCAGTGACTGCTCCCGGGTGCGCCACCCGCCCAAGGTCGAGGAATTTGATCACGATACCTTCATCCTGTTTCGCGGCATGAGCGGAATGGACGAGGACCTGAACCTGCAGCCCATGCCGGTCGGCATGTGGGTCAGCGAACGGCTGCTGATCACCGCGCACCCCGGGCACGCGGTCAGCGTGCAGCACTTCTGGGATCTCGAGGAACAGCAGAAGCTGCTGAAGACACCCAACGTTCTGGCCATGCGCATCCTGCACTACGTCGGCGGCCGCTACCTCGACAAGCTGATGGAGTTCGAGGATACCCTGGCCGGCCTCGAGGACGCGCTGCTCGCGGACGAAACCGATACAGTGATGCGGGAACTGGTAGTCTACCGCTCACGCCTGCGCAAGCTGCACCGGATCTTCAGCTATCACCGGGCACTCGCCGAGCAGATCCTGCACGGTGGCACCGTTCACCTAGGCTCGGGCAAGGACAAGACCTACCACGTCCGCCGGGATCTGTTCGACCGCTGCGAGCGGCTGCACACCCTGTGCCATATGTACTACGAGATCTGCGGCGACCTGGTGGAAAGCCACATCTCCATCACCTCCCACCACCTCAACAACACGATCAAGATCCTGACCATCATTACCGCGGTGTTCATCCCGCTGAGCTTTATCGCCGGGCTTTATGGCATGAATTTCCAGCACATGCCGGAGCTCGGGTGGCACTATGGCTACTTCGCGGTGCTGGGGGTGATGCTCACGCTGGCCGTTGGCATGCTGGTCCTGTTCCGGAAAATCCGCTGGCTGTAGTGGCGCGCGGCCGGGGCTTCCCCCGCGGGTCCTTAGGGTCTATTGTTGTTCGGACTAAACAATAACAGGGCTACCAGATAATGCGTGCAATCAGCCTCGCCGATGCCGGCTTCCTGATGATGGAAAAGCGCCAGACCCCCATGCATGTGGGCGGCCTGCACCTGTTCAACTTCCCGAAGGGAGTGGATCAACGGCAGTTCCTGCAGGAGGCACTGGAGGTGCTGCGAATCCAGGAGGAATACCGACGGCCCTTTGGCGAGTATGTAACCACGGGCCGCGCCGGGCCGCTGCGCCTGTACTGGGAGGAAGACACGGACCTCGACATCGACTACCACGTGCGCCACTCGGCCCTCCCCCAGCCCGGCCGCTACCGGGAATTGTTCATGCTGGTTTCACGCCTGCACAGTACCCTGCTGGACCGCAACCGCCCGCTGTGGGAAATCCACCTGATCGAGGGCCTGCAGAACAACCAGTTCGCGCTGTACAGCAAGATGCACCACGCCGCGGTTGACGGTGCCTCGGCAATGCACATGGTCAACGCCATGTACTCGCGGGATCCGCGGGCCACCACGCAGCATTCCCCCCTGTCCCGGGTCACCTACGAGGCCTACAAGGAGAAAATGCTGGCCGGCCGGCAACCGCGGGTGCAGCCCAGGGGCAAGGAACTCAAGAACGTAATGGAAGCACTGCGCCAGCAGTACGACACCACAGCCAACCTGGTCAGCGCCTTCCGTCAGTTCGGCGGGGCCTTTTTTGGTCGCAGCGGCAACCTGTCCGTGCCCTGGCATCAGGTGCCGCGAACTTCCATCAACACCAGCGTGACGGGCTCCCGCCGTTTTGTCGCCCAGTCGTTCGAGTTCGAGCGGGTGCGCGGGGTGTGCAAGGCGACCAGCGCCACGGTCAATGACATTGTGCTGGCGATGTGCTCCGGGGCCCTGCGACGCTATCTGGCGAGCCAGAATGAGCGCCCGGCCCACTCCCTCAAGGCCATGGCGCCCGTGTCCCTGCGTGAGGAATCCGACCTGGACTCGGCCAACGCCGTGGGCTTCATCACCGCCGACCTGGCGACCGATGTCGCTGATCCGGAACAGCGGCTGCGCAAGATCCGGGCCTCCATGGCCGCGGGCAAGGAGCTTCTCCGGGGCATGACCGGCCGCGAGGCCAGCCTGTTCATGCAGGTGACCCAGGTCCCCGCGCTGCTCAGCTCGATCCTGGGGCTGGCGGGGCAATTTCCCGCTTTCAGCACGGTGATCTCCAATGTTCCCGGGCCGCGGGAGCAGCTGTACTGGAACGGCGCCAGCCTGGAGGGCATGTACCCGGCCTCCATCGTCTTCGACGGCTTCGCCATGAACATCACCCTGGTGAGTTACCGCAAGCAGCTGGACTTTGGCATCGTCGCCTGTCGCCGCTCGGTACCCCAGGTGCAGCGTATCATCGACTACCTGGAGGAAGCCCTGCAGGAGCTGGAGGAGCTGGCGGGGCTGCGCACTGTCGCCGCGACCAGCCCTGGCAGGCGCCGCAAGGCTGCGGCCTCCGGGAAGGCGGTGCGCGCCAGCAAGGCGAAGACGGCCCGCAAGGCAAAAACCGCCACGCAGGCCAGGGCCAAGACCCGGGCGCGAACCGCGAGCAAGGCCGCGGCGAAAACCGGCAGTGCGAGGCGAAAACCCACCCCTGCGGTCAAGCCCAAGCTGGCGGCCCGGGGCCCGAAAAAGGATTAGCACAGGGACATGACAGACAACATCCTTATCGGCGGCAACGCCGCAGGCCAGGTCGGGCTGATACCCCGTTACGCCAACCGCCACGGCCTGATCGCCGGCGCGACGGGTACTGGCAAGACAGTCACCCTGCAGTGCCTGGCGGAAGGTTTCTCCGATCTCGGGGTGCCGGTATTCATGGCCGACGTGAAAGGCGACATTTCCGGGATCAGCCAGGCTGGCAAGCCGCATCCCAAGGTTGACGAACGGGTACAGTTCATCGGGATGGAGAACTACCAGCAGCGCGGTTACCCGGTCGCCTTCTGGGACCTGTTCGGCAAGCTCGGCACGCCGGTGCGCACCACCGTCACCGAAATGGGTCCCCAGCTGCTGTCTCGCCTGCTGGACCTGAACGACACCCAGGAAGGCGTCATGACTGTGGTGTTTGAATTTGCCGACAGCGAGGGACTGCTGCTGGTGGATCTGGCGGACCTGCGCACCACGCTTGAATACCTCGGCGAGCACAGCCGGGAGCTCGGCCCGGGCTTTGGCGTCGCCAGGGCGTCGGTAAATGCCATCCTCAGGCGCCTGCTGATGCTGGAACGCGAGGGAGGCCGGGTGTTTTTCGGCGAGCCCTCGCTGGAACTGAAGGACTTCATGCAGACCACCCGCGACGGCCGCGGGGTGATCAACCTGCTGGCGGCAGACACCCTGATCCAGAACCCGCGGGTGTATTCGACGTTCCTGCTCTGGCTGCTGTCGGAGCTGTTTGAGGAACTGCCGGAGCTGGGTGACCCCGAACAACCGGTGCTGGTGTTCTTCTTCGACGAAGCCCACCTGCTGTTCCGCGATGTGCCCAAGGCGCTGCTGGAGAAAATCGAGCAGGTGGTGCGACTGATTCGCTCCAAGGGCGTCGGCGTCTACTTCATCAGCCAGAGCCCGAGTGACATACCCGACGCGGTTCTCGCCCAGCTCGGCAACCGGATCCAGCACGCCCTGCGCGCCTACACCCCCAGGGAACAGAAGGCGGTGCGCGTCGCGGCGCAGTCCTTCCGCGAAAACCCCGAGCTGGATACCGTAACCGCCATTACCGAACTCGGCGTGGGAGAGGCGCTGGTGTCCACCCTGCAGGCCAAGGGCATTCCATCCCCGGTACAACGGGTGCTGGTGCGACCGCCCAGCTCCCGCATGGGGCCGGCCTCCGCGGAGGAGCGCGCCGCGATTCTCGCCCACGACCCCAACCAGCGCCTGTACAAGGATGCGGTGGACCCCCGGTCAGCTCACGAGATCCTGTTGGAGCGGACGGCCGCACGCCAGTCCGCGAAGGAAGAGGAAGCGCTGGCCAAACGGGCCGAAACCGGGAAAAAGCGTACCAGTAACCGCCAGAGCACAAGCGAAGCTTTCGTCAAGAGCATGGTGCGCAGCCTGGGTTCCGCTGCCGGCAGCAACCTGGGCAGGAAGCTGTTTCGCGGCCTGCTGGGCTCCCTGCTGAAATAGCGCCTAAACCAGCAGCACCGCGGCGCCGGTGAACTTGCCCTGACGCAGATCCTCCAGCGCCTGATTGGCATCCTCCAGGTTGTAGGTCGTCACCTCCGTTTGTACCGGAATGGCGGCCGCCAGCGCCAGAAACTCCTCCCCATCTTCCCGGGTCAGGTTGGCGACGGAGGTCAGGCTCCGCTCCTGCCAGAGCAGGCTGTAGGGGAAGGACGGGATGTCACTCATGTGGATCCCGCCGCTCACTACGGTGCCGCCGCGATCGACATGCTCCAGAGCGGTCACCATCAGTTCACCCGCGGGCGCAAAGACCAGCGCAACGTCGAGCACCTGGGGCGGCGCGGTGCGGCTGTCGCCTGCCCATACCGCGCCGAGACGGCGAGCCAGTGCCTGGGCCTCGCTGTCTCCTTCCCGGGTAAAGGCGTAGACCTCCTGGCCGTGATGCACAGCGACCTGGGTGATGATGTGCGCCGCCGCGCCAAAGCCGTAAATGCCGATACGCTGTGGACCGGCACCGCCCGCCAGGCGCCAGGTCCGGTAGCCTATCAGGCCGGCGCAGAGCAAGGGGGCCAGGGCCAGGTCCGGCGCCGAACGCGGCAGGGGAAAGCAGTAGCGGGCATCCGCCCTGGCATACTCCGCGTAGCCTCCGTCCAGGGTGTAGCCGGTGAAACGCGCCTCGGGACAGAGGTTTTCCTGGCCGCGCTGGCAGTAGCGACAGCTGCCATCCGTGAACCCCAGCCAAGGCACCCCCACGCGGTCACCCGGCTGGAAACCGCGCACACCCGCGCCCGCGGCGACCACCTCCCCCACGATCTGGTGGCCGGGGATCACTGGCAACAGGGGATCGGGCAGTTCACCATCCACCAGGTGCAGGTCGGTGCGGCAGACGCCGCAGGCCCGCACCCGCAACAGGACCTGCCCCTCATCCTCCAGCAGCGGCAATGGCCTGTGGCGCAGGACCAGGGCCGAACCGGGTTGCTCCAGCACCATGGCGCGCATGGTGCCGGGTAGATTGTTCGCGACTGTCTTCACGCGCCACTCCTCTTGCTCAGCCAGCTGGCCCCTGGCAGCGTCCCTCGCCAGGAGTACTCATGGTACGACCGAACTCCCGGCGTCTGCTACTGTCAAAAAATCCGGATGTCCCCCTTTCCCGTAACAACCCCGCAATCCAAGGAGACAACTGTGATGACAGGGCGCACGCTGACATCGATGCTTTCCACCGCGACACTCACACTCTGGCTCGCTGCCGCGACCGCTCCGGCGCAGGCCGGCTCGCGCTATGCGCCGGACACACCGGGGCTGGCCGTGGCGACCTTTGCCGGCGGCTGTTTCTGGTGTGTGGAGCAGGGCTTCGAGAAGATACCCGGCGTGGTGGAAGCGGTTTCCGGCTACAGCGGCGGCACCGAGGGCAACCCGACCTACAAGCAGGTTTCCGCCGGGCGCACCGGGCATACCGAGGCCGTGCAGGTGTACTACGACCCCCGGCAGATCACCTACGAGGGCCTGCTGGAAGGGTTCTGGCGGTTCATGGACCCGACCGACGCCGACGGCCAGTTCGTCGACCGCGGCCGCCAGTACCGCCCCGCAATTTTCTATCACACTGAGCACCAGAGGCAGGCTGCCGAGGCTTCCCGGGCGGCCCTGGCCGCCTCCGGCCGCTATGCAAAACCTGTGGTGATAGAAATTACCGCGCTGACTTCGTTCCACGATGCAGAGGAATACCACCAGGACTACTATCAAAAGAATCCGCTGCGCTACAAGGTCTACACCTTCAATTCAGGGCGCTACCAGTTTATCGACAAGGTCTGGGGCGATGACCGGGAACTGGATTTCGCCCGTTTCAAACCGGAGGGCAGCACCGTGAACACGCCTGATACCGGCCCGCCGGCTACTGCCGGCAAGGGTTTTGACCCCGCCATGTTCCAGCGTCCCGACGACGCCACACTGAAACAGCGTTTAACCGGGGAACAGTTCAATGTCACCCGCCGCGACGGCACCGAGCGCGCGTTCGACAATCCCTACTGGGATGAAAAACGCGACGGCATCTACGTGGACATCGTCTCCGGGGAGCCGCTCTTTTCCTCCCGCGACAAATACGACTCCGGCACAGGCTGGCCCAGCTTCACCCGCCCCATTGATCCGGCCATGGTAGTGGAAAAAACCGACCGCAAGTTCTTCATGACCCGTACGGAAATTCGCAGCCGCCATGCAGACTCCCACCTGGGCCATGTCTTCGATGACGGTCCCGCACCGACCGGGCTGCGCTACTGCATGAACTCCGCCGCCATGCGCTTCATCCCTGTGGAGGACATGCAGGCCGCCGGCTACGGGGACTATATCGACGCGGTAGTCGCCGCGCCCTGATCGGCAGCAACCCAGGCAAACACCGCAGCATCCCGGGCGAACAGGTTGGAAACAACGCGTAAACGCCCTGCGCTTTTGTTACAGTGCCGATTTGACTCCCGACGCGGCGGACTTCTGGCATGTGGTTCCACACCAGCTGTGATCTCTCCTTTGAGATTATCGAACCCACCCCTTTCATGCTGATGCTGCGACCCCGCCGCGGCCCCCAGCAGTGGGTGGCGCGGGAGGAATACCACATC
>JBFHFJ010000136.1:0-8331 GCA_041583655.1 Haliea sp.
CGACGGCTGCACTGGCGGGCGCTGCTGCCGGCAAGGGCAATCGAGAACCTGGCCTGTGTCGTGGGGGTGAATCGAATCGGGCGGGACGCCAGGGGACTGGACTATTCAGGGGACAGCCTGGCCCTCGACGCGGAGGGCAAGGTGCTGGCAGACCTGCAAAACAAAAACGGCACCGCCAGCGTGGTGCTGAACGGTGCCGATCTTGTGGAATACCGCGAGCGGTTTCCCTGCCATCTGGATGCGGACGACTTTACCCTGGGGTAGCCAGTCGCCCGCCGGGGATGGAGCTTACTCCTTGTATTCCACTTCCAGGGTGGCCATCACACGACGGTTCTCAGCGCGCCCCGCAGCAGTGTCGTTACTGGCGACCGGACGGGCCTCGCCGTAGCCAACCGCTTCCAGGCGGCTCGCGGCGATACCGTGCTGGTTGACCAGCAGGTCGACCACAGCCTGGGCGCGACGCTGGGACAGCTGCTGGTTGTAGTTTTCCGGACCAACGCTGTCAGTGTGCCCTTCCACGTCGACCTGGAGATCGTCGAAACGCTTGAGGAACGCCGCCAGCTCGCTGATGTCTGCGAAGTAGTGCTCCTTGACCACTGATGAGTCAAAGTCGAAGTTGACCTTCAGCTTGATGGAGGCCACCTGGGCCACGGGCAGCGGGCAGCCCACGGAGTCGACGCGAGTTCCACGGGGGGTGCCGGGGCACTGGTCGCGGTCGTCGGTGACGCCATCACCGTCGGAGTCCAGCGGCGCCGGCGCGGCAGCCGGAGCTGGCTCGGAGACCTTGCCGAAGTAGTAGTTCACACCGGCGCTGAACAGAAAATCGTTCTCGTTTTCGTCCAGGCTGTGCAGCATGCGGGCTTCCAGGCGGGCGCCAAAGCGCGGCGTCAACATCCAGCGCATACCGGCACCGGCGTTGGCAGTGGTTTCCACCGTATCAAAAGCGCCGGCGTCAATGTCGATCTCGCCCATGCCGAAAGCCAGGTAGGGGCGCACACGGTTGCCTGCACCGAGGTAACTGCCGGTATAGTACAGCATGCCCACTTGCCAGGTTGAGACATCGGCCTTGATGCCATCGTGGAAGCGCGAGCTGTCTTCGGCGTAGAGGATTTCCGCCGCCCAGTTGTCGGTGAACGCGTACTCAAAGCCCAGCCACGGGGTCTCGGTGTCGTCGAACCGGCGGTCACCGTCAAAGTGCCAGGAGCCGACGCCAGCGTTGATAGTCAGCGGCACCTCGGCAGAGGCGGGCGCGGACATGAACACCGCCGTCGCTGCGACGGCAGCAACGCCTGCGAGAATCTTTTGTTTCATTACCTACACTCCTGTGTTGTTACTGGCTAGGCTCGTGAACACTCACCTAATGTGCGCAAGGATACAGTGATTGCTCTCCACATCCAGTGCTGCGGTGGCGGAATAATTACGGTGTTTTTTGCGGTGATTTTTACTGACGGGCAAAGGCGGCTGAAGAACGTCAGAGGCCCAGCGCCTGCTTCACGAACGGTACCGTGAGTGCCCGCTGCTCGGCCAGGGACCGGGAGTCAAGGACATCGAGCAGGCGCATCAAGTCAGCCAGACCACGGGGCGCCCTGCTGACCAGGTACCGGCTTACTTCTGCCGGCATATCCAGCCCGCGGCATCCGGCGCGGTAGCGCAGGATAGCCTGCTTGCGCTCATCATCCGGGCCTGGCAGCTGGAACACCGGCCCCCAGCCCAGGCGGGACTGCAGGTCTGGCAGCGCCACCGACAACTGCCGCGGGGCGGCGGCGGCGGCGCACAGCAGGCGGCAACCGGCTGCCCGGGCCCGGTTGCAGAAGTGGAACAGGGCAACCTCCCAACCCTCATCCCCGACCACCGCGTCAACGTCGTCGAGGCACACCAGCTGCCGGCTCTCCAGGCCCTGCAGCAAGTCGTCCCCCGGCAGGTTGCGCAACTCAGCGAGGGGCAGGTAACAGCTGGAAGCAGGCAGGAGATGGCAGGTGGCCTGCAGCAGGTGGGACTTGCCCGCGCCGGGGGGGCCATGCAGGAATACCAGCGGCTCGCCGGTCGCGGTTGCCTGTTCCCGCAGGGCGGCCAGCAGAGGCTCAAGATGGGGGGCCGAAAGGAAACTGGCCAGCGTCGCGTCATCGCGCAGCTGCATGTTCAGGGCGAGCTGCCGGGCGGGGCCTGCTGCTGTCACCTCCTACTCCCCGCCGTACAGGTGACTGGCCCGATAGTGGGCAATGGCGTGGCGTACGAATACCATGATCACCGCCGAGACGGGCAGCGCAAGCAGCACTCCCACGAAGCCGGCCAACTGGCCTCCGGCCATCAGCGCAAAAATCACCGCCACGGGATGCAGGCCAATCCGGTCTCCCACCAGCACCGGGGTGAGGAGCACGCTCTCCAGGACCTGACCCACTCCAAATACCAGGGCCACCCACAATAGCGTGGTCCACTCCTGGTACTGGGCATAGGCAACTGCACAGGAGACGACTATACCCACCACGAAACCCAGGTAGGGAACGATACTGGCGAGCCCCGCAATCACCCCCAGAACAAGGGCAAACTGGATACCCACCAACCACAGGCCGGCGCTGTAGATCAGGCCGAGGGAGCACATCACCAGAAACTGGCCGCGCAGAAAGGCACTGAGCACCTCGTCGGCCTCGCGGACCATTGTGGTCACCCTTTCGTGCCATACGACCGGCACGATATCCAGGGACTTGCCGATCAGGACATCCCAGTCGCGCATGAGGTAGAAGGCGACCACCGGCACCAGCGCCAGGTTGAACAATCCGAGCAACAGCCCGGCGCCCGAGCCGGTAATATTCTTGACCGTGGTGGCCGTGACCTTGCCCAGGGACTGCCAGTGTTCCGCCAGCTGGCCTGACCAGTCAATTTCCGGCAAATGCGCCGCAGGAACGCTCAGGCGGCTCCGCAGCCACGGCACCAGGACATCCGTAAGCCATTGATAAAACTGCGGTATTTTCTGCAGCAGGGCATCCAGCTGCTGCACCACCAGGGGTATCGCCACAAGGATCGCCAGCACCATCAAGGCGGTGAAAAAGACGAATACCAGAACCACCCCCAGGGTACGCCCCAGGCCCCGGCGCTCCAACCTGTCTACCAGCGGGTCTCCCAGATAGCCGATCAGGGCCCCCAGTACGAAGGGCAGCAGGATGGGCTGGAGCAGGTAGAATGCGCCCGCGAGCAGGGCCGCACCTGCCAGAGCCAGGGGCCAGCGCTGCACAGGAGCCGGCTGGTCGGGATCTAGTTCCGCCATTGGTAGCTCAGGCCGCGCGCTGGAGGGTTGCTGCCCGGCCGCAAACGGGGGTTCAGCTCGATAATGCCGGCGAGTTGCGCCGCGTCGGCGTCCGCGGTGAGCACCAGGCTGAGCGTGTCACCGACAATGGCCGTGACCTGGGCCCGGGAAATCGGCTCCAGCCCCTCCAGCCACGACAGGACAGCTGCGTAGTCCGCGTAGCTGGTCACCCCTGCCACCGTCATCTGCAGACCGTCACCGGCCCCACCCGCAACCGCCAGGGCGTAGCGGGAGGCCATGTCCTCAACGACCATGGCCACGCCCTGGCGCAGGAACTCACCGGCGTCGGAACGGACCACGCTGCGACCCTGCCGGCCAGATCCAGAGAAATAGGCCCAGTCCCCGGCGATTTCCCCGGAGGACAGCACCGCAATACGTCCGGCGAGTATCTCCGCTGAGCCATACCGTTCGGAAGCGGCCAGGAGCAGGGGCCCGGGCAGGCTCCAGGCCTCCTCCGGATCCAGCGCCGTGGTATCGGCAAGGTCGAACAGGGGAAACCGCAAGGGTACGCCCCGGCGCCGAAAGCCCTCGGCAAGGCCCGCCACCAGCTCGGGATGAGTCCCGCTGCTGACGAAGCGCCGGCCGGCCTCGTCCTCTACAACCAGCCAGACCAGCACCACCGGTCGCGTCGCTGTCCAGATGGGAGCCCCGGCAGATGCCAGCAGATCCCGCACCTGCACCGGGTCGAATTCCACCCGCGCAACCAGGTCAGAGCCTGCTTCCGGGGCCGGGGAATCAACCCGGGCATAGGAGTACTGCCGCACCCGTGCGCGCGCCCCGCGCACCGCGTCCGCCACCGGCGGCAACGCCAGCACCTCGGCACTGCCCGAGACTTTGACCAGCACCTGCGCCAGCCCTTCTGCCGAGGCCCGGGCGAGTTCACCGCTGCTGCGATCGCTGACCGGAACGTCGGCGACGTAGAGGTCGCGCACCAGCTCCGCGGCCACAGCGCCACGCGCCGCCAGCAGCACCAGGCACACCAGAGCCCACAGGGTCCTTGTCAAAGCCAGCCTCCAAAGTACAGATCCAGGGGGGCATTGTAGCAGCACCCGCAGGGGGCGGCGGAACCCGATGATCAACTACATCGTGAAAAATGCCGTCCGCGTGAATCGGTCAACGTTTAAGGCTAGAATACGCAGCCCTGAAACTGCAGCCACCTGCACCTGACCCGGACCCGGATGACGATGAGCACAAAAGACAGGGGCACCCCCCTCAGCTACAAGGACGCAGGCGTCAACATCGATGCCGGCAATGCCCTGGTGGAACGTATCAAGCAGGTTTCCCGGCGCACTGCCAGACCAGAGGTCCTGGGCGGCCTGGGCGGGTTCGGCGCCCTCTGTGAGCTGCCCGCGGGCTACCGGCAGCCTGTCCTGGTATCCGGTACCGACGGCGTGGGGACCAAGCTGCGCCTGGCCATGGACATGGGAATCCACGACAGCATCGGCATCGATCTGGTCGCCATGTGTGTCAATGACCTCGTCGTAGCCGGCGCCGAGCCCCTGTTCTTCCTCGACTACTACGCCACCGGAACACTGGATGTGGACACGGCGGCCGCCGTGGTCACCGGCATCGGCCGGGGCTGCGAACTGGCGGGCTGTGCCCTGGTCGGCGGTGAAACCGCCGAGATGCCGGGCATGTACGATGGCGAGGACTATGATCTGGCGGGCTTCTGCGTCGGCGTGGTGGAGAAAGCCGACATCATCGACGGCAGCAAGGTGGCCCCGGGAGACTGCCTGATTGCCATCGGCAGCAGCGGCCCCCACTCCAACGGCTACTCCCTGATCCGCAAGATCATAGAAGTCAGCGGTGCCGACCTGCAGCAATCCTTTGCCGACAGCACGCTGGGCCAGACCCTGCTCACCCCCACCATCATCTACGTAAAACCGTTGCTGGCGCTGTTCCGGCAACTGGAAGTCAAGGCACTGAGCCACATCACCGGCGGCGGCCTGCCCGAGAACCTGCCGCGTGTGCTGCCGGAGGGCTGTCGCGCCGTGGTTGACACTGGCAGCTGGCAGTGGCCTGAGATCTTCCAGTGGCTGCAGGCAGAGGGCAATGTGGCCACGGCCGAGATGTATCGCACGTTCAACTGCGGCGTCGGCATGGTCCTGTGTGTGGCCGAGGAATCGGTTGCTCCGGCGCTGACGGCACTGGCCGACAGCGGCCTGCTCGCCTGGCGCCTGGGCCACATCAGCGCCGGCGAATCCGGGGTGGACTTCGCCTGATGGCACACGCCGGCCAGGGCCGCATCGCGATCCTGATATCCGGGCGCGGCTCCAACATGCAGGCCTTCCTGGAGGCCTGTGAACGGGGTGAGCTGCCGGCCCGGGTCTGCCTGGTACTGAGCAACCGCGCCGATGCGGAGGGCCTGGCAACCGCCCGCCGGGCCGGCGTGGAGACGGCCTGTATCGCCCATGGCGACTATCCCGACCGGGAGGCCTTCGACGCCGCCCTGGTGCTGCGCCTGCAGCAGGCGCAGCCCGATCTGGTGATTCTCGCAGGGTTCATGCGCATACTCACCCCGGTATTTATCACACCATTTGCCGGTAGATTATTGAACATTCATCCTTCATTGTTGCCAAAGTACCCCGGGTTGAGCACACACCAGCGGGCCCTGGATGCCGGCGACAGCGAGGCCGGGTGCACGGTGCACTTTGTAACCCCGGAGCTGGACGGTGGTCCGCCGGTGGTGCAGGCCATGACGCCCATCCTGCCCGGCGACACGGCTGACAGCCTGGCCGCGCGGGTCATCACCCTGGAACATGAAGTCTACCCGCTGGCGGCGCTCTGGTTCCTGCAGGGGCGGTTGACGTTGAACGAACAAGGAGCATTTCTTGATGGCCAGAAGATTCCCGCGAGCGGCATCCCGTATCGGCCGCAGGATGCTGTACGCCACGATGCTGCTGACAGCGGCCAGCAGCGCATTGGCTGAGGACACAGGGCCGGCACCCGCACCCCTGTTACAGCCCTACCAGGCCGAGTACACCACGACGGCCCGCGGCATGACTGTGACCCTGGAGCGGGAACTGAAGACCGATGGCGAGGGCGGGTACACGCTGACCAACGGCGGCAAGCTGCTGGTGGTAGGTTTCCACGAGGTCGCCGTATTCGAGGTGGACAAGGCCCAGGTCAAGCCGCGCTCCTACATCTACCAGGGCACCGGGCTGATCAATCGCCGCCGCGAAGTCCACTTCACCCCCGGCTCGGATACGGTTCGCAGCCTGTACAAGGAAGAGTGGTACGAGCTGCCCTATACCGAGGGTACCCTCGACAGGATGAGCCAGCAGGAACAGCTGCGGCTACACCTGCTGAGCAAGGAAAACCCCCGCGAGAACATCCTCGTGCGCATCGCCGATGGCAAGCGGGTCAAGGACTATGAACTGGTCTACGTCGGCGACGAAGTCCTGGAGACGCCGCTGGGGCCGGTCAACGCCCTGCATTTCGAGCGCCTGCATGAGGACCCCGACCGCGAATCCGATATCTGGTTCGCTCCGGACTGGGATTACCTGATGGTCAAGACAGTCCACATCGAGGACGACAAGCCGGTCGAGGTCCTGCTGTCGAAGGCCCGCATTGGCGGCACCGAAGTCGTCGCTTCGGCCGCCGGGAAGAGTAGTTGACGCGACTCAGGCGCGCGGCAGGGTGACGCCGCGCTGGCCCTGGTACTTGCCGCCGCGGTCCCGGTAGCTGGTTTCGCAAACCTCGTCGGACTCGAAAAACAGCATCTGCGCCACGCCTTCATTGGCATAGATCTTCGCCGGCAGCGTCGTGGTGTTGGAAAATTCCAGGGTGACATGCCCCTCCCACTCCGGCTCCAGGGGCGTCACGTTGACGATGATGCCGCAGCGTGCGTAGGTGGACTTGCCCAGGCAAATGGTGAGGACGTTGCGCGGAATGCGGAAATACTCGACCGTACTGGCCAGGGCAAAGGAGTTGGGCGGAATGACGCACACCGCGCCATGCACGTCGACAAAGCTGTTCTCGTCGAATGCCTTGGGATCGACCGTGGCGGAATTGATGTTGGTGAACACCTTGAAGTGCTCCGAGCAGCGGACGTCATAACCGTAGCTGGAGGTGCCATAGGAGATCAGCTTGCGCTCTCCGTCGGAGCGCACCTGGCCCGGCTCGAAGGGCTCGATCATGCCCTGCTCTTGCGCCATGCGGCGAATCCACTTGTCTGCCTTGATACTCACCTGCGGGGTCGCTCCGTTCAGTCGTCGGACACACTGATTGTGGGAAAGGGTTGCACGCCTCCGGAACTGTCGCCATCCAGCGCGGCCTGTATGGCGCGGGCCGCGTCCAGATAGAGAGCGGTCTCCGCGGAGTCCGGCGCGGCCACGACCGTCGGTGTGCCGGCGTCGGTCTGCTCGCGAATGGACAGGGTGAGAGGCAGGCTCGCCAACAGGGGGACGCCGTACTCACGCGCCACCCGCTCACCGCCGGCACTGCCAAAAATATGCTCCGCGTGCCCGCACTGGCTGCAAATGTGGACCGCCATGTTCTCGATAATGCCGAGGATAGGCACGTCGACCTTGCGGAACATTTCGATCCCTTTCTGGGCATCCAGCAGGGCTATGTCCTGTGGCGTGGTGACAATCACCGCACCCGCCACCGTTGCCTTCTGCGACAGTGTCAACTGGATGTCGCCGGTGCCCGGGGGCATGTCGATTACCAGAAAGTCCAGATCGCCCCACAGGGTCTGCTCCAGCATCTGCACCAGGGCGCCGCCAGCCATTGGGCCGCGCCAGACCATGGGCGTCCGCTCGCTGGCCAGATACCCCATGGACATGGTCTTCAGTCCGTGCGCCACTATCGGCAGCAACCACTGGCCACCCTGCTGCTCGGGCTTGGTACCCTCGGCAATGCCGAGCATGCGCTGCTGGCTGGGACCATAGATATCGGCATCCAGCAAGCCGACGTGGGCACCGAGCGCCTGCAGGGCGAGGGCGAGGTTGACGGCAGTGGTGGATTTGCCGACACCGCCCTTACCTGAAGCGACGGCGATGATGTGCTTGATCTTGTTCATGGCGGGC
>JBFHFJ010000137.1:0-8321 GCA_041583655.1 Haliea sp.
ACCCTGGCACCCGCATGCTGTTTGCCATGGCTGAAGTGGACGATCCCTACGACAGCGGCGCCTCCGATCACGGCATGCCCATGGCCGCGGGACTGTTCGTGGAGGCCGAAATCCCCGGGCGCCATTTGGCGCGGGCGCTGCTGATTCCGGCCGAGGCCCTGCGCGCCGGCGACAAGGTGCACGTGGTGGATACCGAGGGACGCCTGCAGACCCGCTCGGTCGAAGTCGTCTCTCGCAACAGCGAAGTGGCGGTGATCGCCGCGGGACTGGCAGCTGCGGAGCAGGTTGTCGTATCCACCATCCGCAATCCGGTGCAGGGCATGGCCCTGGTCGCCATGCCCACCGGGGAAGCGCCCTAGATGGAACGTTTCATTCGCTGGTGGGTGCTCAACCCGGTTGCCGCCAATCTGTTGATGCTGGGCATCCTGCTGGCGGGAGGCATCGGTTTTGTCGCCATGGAGCGGGAGGCATTCCCCGTGATCGCGACCAACCAGGTGCAGGTGGAGGTCACCTGGCCCGGAGCCGCACCCCAGGAAGTCGAGGAGCAGATTATCCTCCGCATTGAGGAGTCACTAAACGACCTGGACAACGTGCGCCGGATCATCGCCACGGCGTCGGAGGGCCTCGCCAGGCTGGATGTGGCCACGTGGCCCGGTGTTGATCTCGACAGTTTCCTCAACGAAGTCAAGAACCGGGTCGATGCGGTAACCGCCCTGCCCCGTGACATTGAGCCACCCCGGGTAAGGCGCAGCGAAAACCGCCAGGAGATGATCAGGGTCGCGGTGCACGGCAAGGTCAGCGAACGTGAACTGACCCGCCTCGCGGAAGAGTTGCGCAACGAAGTTGCAGCCCTGCCCTGGATTTCCATCGTCGAGTTGTTCGGCACCCGCCGCGAAGAGGTCACAATCGAGCTGGCGGAGGAATCCATCCGTCGCTATGGGCTGAGCTTCGACCAGGTGGCAGACGCCGTCCGCGGCAGTTCCATCAACCTTTCCTCGGGTCAGGTGCGCACTGCTACCGGCGATGTGCGCCTGCGCGCTCGCAATCTGGCTGACAGCAGTGAGGAGTTCAGCAACATCATCCTGCGCCAGGACGCCAGCGGCGCCACCGTGCGTATCGGGGACGTCGCGCACGTGGTCGACGGCTACGAGGAAAACGAGATCCTCGCCACCATGAATGGCGAGCCCGCGGTCCTTATCCAGATGCTTTCCACCGACAACATGCAGGTGGTCAAGGCCAGCGATGCGGTCAGGGCCTGGATGGAGCAGGCCCGGCCGGGACTGCCCGACGGTATCGAGCTCACGCTCTGGTTCGACACCGCGGACATCTATAAAAGCCGCATGTCGACGATCCGCGACTCGGCCTGGCTGGGCCTGGCACTGGTGTTTCTCGTCCTGATCCTGTCCCTGCGGCCGAAAGTGGCGCTGTGGGTCACCGCTGGCATCGCGGTCGCCTTTATCGGCACCTTTTCGCTGCTGCCGGCCAACGACGTTTCGCTGAATGTCATGTCCACCTTCGCCTTTCTGCTGGTGCTGGGTATCGTGGTGGATGACGCCATCGTGGTCGGCGAGAGCATCCATCACGAAGCCCACCAGAGCGGTGGTGGTGTGGAATCTGCGGTAGCCGGCGCGCACGCGGTAGCCCGACCGGTGATATTCGCCGTGCTGACCACCATGATCGCCTTTGCGCCCTGGCTTTTCCTCGACATCGAGGGCGGACAGATGACCCGCCAGTTCTCCATCGTCATCACCGTGGCCCTGACGATATCCCTGATAGAGGCTTTCTGCATCCTGCCCTCCCACCTCAGGCACCTGGAACACCGGGAGCACCTGGGCCGTTGGCGCCAGCGGCAAAAAAAACTGGAAGAGAGCATCGTCACCTTTGCCCATACCCGTTATCGCAGCCTGCTGCGACAGGCGACGCGCCACCGCTACCTCACCAGCAGCCTGTTCGCCGCGGCATTTCTGCTCAGCCTCGGCGTGTTCACCGCCGGCTGGGTCAAGTTCACGTTCTTCCCGGAAGTGCAGAACGAGCAGATTCATATCAACGTGGTGATGCCCAGTGGCGCGCCCTACTCCAGGGCGCTTGCGGTGCTTGCGCAGCTGCAGGCGGCGGAGAAGGCGCTGATAGCAGAGGTCGAGGCGGAGGCTGCGGCCAAAGGCGGCAAAAGATCTTTGGTGGAGGGCTGGTACACGCGCTCGCGCCGGGACAGCGTCATCGCCATCGTCAAACTGTCGCCGCCGGAGCAGCGGGCCATGTCGGCAAGGGAGGCGGCCGAGCGATTCCGCGAGCTGGTCGGAGATGTCCCCGACGCGGAAGAAATTCAGGTGAGCTACACCCTGAATGACCCCGGGGCCGCCATCACCTGGGTGCTGCGACATCGCGATCTGAATCAGCTACAGGTCGCCAGCAACGAGCTACAGGCCAGGCTGCGCAACTACAGCGGCGTCTACTACGTCCGTGACAGCCTGCGCGCCGGCGCCGAAGAAATCCACCTGCAGCTGCGCCCGGGCGCCGAGAAAATGGGAATCAACCTGGCGGAGGTCTCGCGCCAGGTTCGCCAGGCCTACTACGGTGAGGAGGTACAGCGCCTGCCGCGAGAGTATGGTGACGTGCGAGTGATGGTGCGCTACCCCGCAGAACTGCGGGATAACCTGGCCAGCCTGGACAATTTCCGGGTGCGCACCAGCGACGGCCGGGAGATACCCCTGTTATCGGTCGTAGACGTCGAAGTCTCCAGCGCGGTCGAGCGCATCCAGCGCCGGGACGGCGAGCGCATGGTGAAGATTTCCGCCGAAGCGGCACCCGAACTGGTCAGCGATATCAACAGCGACCTGCGCGAGCAGTTCCTGCCGGAGCTGCAAAAGCGCCACCCGGATCTGGTGGTGTTGCGCGGCGGCCAGCAGGAAACCGAGGAGGCGTTCTTCAACGAGATCATTGCACTCTACGCTATCGCCCTGTTCGTGATGTACGCGCTGATCGCGGTGGCGTTTCGCTCCTACGCCCTGCCCCTGCTGATCATGACCGCGATTCCCTTCGGCTTCATGGGAGCGGTATTCGGCCACTTGCTGTTCGGGACCCCCATGGCCCTGTTCTCCTACTTTGGTATCGGCGCCGCCGCCGGGGTGGTGGTCAACGACAACCTTGTTCTGGTGGACTATATTGGTCGCCTGCGCGAGCGTGGCGCTGCGACCCTGGAAGCGGTAGTGGAAGCAGGTGTGGCACGCTTCCGACCCATCCTGCTGACCACCATCACCACCTTCGTCGGCCTGGTCCCGATCATGGCGGAGCGCTCCACCGATGCCCAGTTCCTGAAGCCGGCGGTGCTGTCGCTGGCCTTTGGAGTCCTGTTTGCCCTGCTCGTCACCCTGCTGATGGTGCCTGCGCTGTATCTGGTGGGGGAGGATTGCAAGACCCTGGCAGGGCGCCTGTGGACCCGCCGCGGGCAGCGGCCGCCCAGGCTGCCTGCAAGGGAGAGTTGAGCTGGCTCCGCGGCCCGGCCTGCGCGGCCCGGCCTGCGCGGCCCGGTAAAAATCACGGTAGCCGTTATTGTATTGTCATATACAGTCGCTATGATGCTCCCCGCTGGCTGGCACAGACCTTGCTGGAACAGTGGTACAGGGGACGCAACACCGGGTTTACCGGTACCGCGCCCCCTAAAGCGCACCGCCGCGGTGCAGAGCTGCACCGCGGCGGTGCCAGACCAACGCGAAAGAGAGCCCGAAAATGCCCCAGTCTCCACTTGAACCGGCGCCCCTGCAACGCGCGGTAGCTGACCTGGTGGTCGCGGAAATGTTGCTGCTGCATGCAACCGTGGAAAGCATGTCCGTGATCAGCAAGGGCGTACGGCAGCTGGGCCGCCATCTGGTCGCGCCTCCCTCCGACCCCGAGCAGCCGGTCGGCTCCATCGCCGCCCTGCTGCAAACCACCGCCGACCGCGCACTCGAACCCTACAGCACCCGGCTGAGCTACCTCCGCCAGCTGCAGGACCTGTAGTCAGTCTGGCTGGCGCGCCTTGAACGCCGCCAGCTGCTCAGCGCTGGCGGGTTGCTGGTACCTCGCTTTCCAGTCGCTGTAGGGCATGCCGTAGATCCGCTCGCGGGCCTGCTCATCCGCCACGGTTTCTCCCTCCTCCGCCGCGGCCTCGACATACCATTTTGCGAGACAGTTGCGGCAGAATCCCGCCAGGTTCATGAGCTCGATATTCTGCACATCCTTGCGACTGTCGAGATGGGCAAGCAGGCGGCGGAAGACGGCGGCTTCAATCGCATCCGTATTGGTCATTGATCACACTCCGTATCAGGAATTCATTCGCCCATCGGGGCGACACTGCCAAGAATCAACTGTACCAGACGGGTCTGCCGGGTAACGCCGGTCTTGGCAAACACGGCGCTCAGGTGGGACTTGCCGGTATTGCGCGAAACGTGCAATTGCTCACAGGCCTCGTCGAGGGTGGCTCCTCCCGCCAGCAGCAGGCTCAGGTTGGCCTCGGCGCGGGTTAGACTGAACAGCGTCATCAGGATATCCGCCGGTGCCTCCCGGGGATGCCGGGGGTCGGAGACGAAAATCGCCACCGAGGGATTGCGGCTGCCGTCCGGAGCGGCCACCAGCGGCAGGGGGCGCAGCAGCATACCGGGGCCGTGGGCATCGCCGGAGGCAAGACGCAGGGCCTTGACCAGCCCGGGCTCGCCGCGCAGATGGGCCTGCATCACGTCGTCCAGGCAGGCGCGGAACGCCCGCTGGTCGCTCCTGTTCAGTAACCGCAGCTGGCCGTCCTCCGAGGTCAGCCAGAGCCCTTCGGCCAGCAGCCTGTCCGCGGCCCGGTTGCTGTGGCGAATACGCGCACGTTGATCGAGGATAAACGCTGCCAGCGCCATGCGATCGACCGCGGCCGCAAACAGGGACCGCTCGCTCTCCACCCGGGCGATGCGCGCCTGCAGGCGGATGGTCTGCTGGATATGCGGGAGCAGGCGCAGGCACAGCGCCCGCTCCGCGGCGGAAAAATTCTCGCGCCCGACCCTGCGCGCAAAGCGCAAGCGCGCGCTGTTACCCAGCGCGTCCCCCAGGTCCGCCCCCATCAGGTGCCGGATGCCCGTGGGCTCCACATACTGCCGGTAGTAATCAGAGTTGTAGTAGTCCTCTGATGCCATGAATTCGTCCACGGTGAATACCCGGCCCGGGGGCAGGTTGATGAACGGATCGAGGGCGAAGTAGTTCTCGTTATAGGCGGAATACACCGCCGGTGACAGCACCACGGAATTGATCACCAGGCCCGCATCGCCCTCCCTGGGGGCGCGCAGGATGAGGGTGACGAAATCTGCGGACAGTGCCTGGCCCAGCAGGCGCAGGAACTCCTCCCAGGGCGGCTCCGCGACCGGACCGCGGGACAGCGCCAGCAACAGCTCGTTCATCGGCTCTGAGATCTGGTAGTCGCGCATGCTGGACCCGGCATTAAAGCCGTGATTGTCCTGCCTCTGCCAGCGGTGGTCAAACGCCACCCTGCCAACCGCAGAAATCAGCCGCGCCGGCGGTAGCTGTGCGCAGCTGCCCGCGGAGTTGTCAGGGCTTCCAGGGCACGCCGTTGATATGTCCACCACCGTCGACATAGAGCGTGTTGCCAGTCATGTAGCGGGAGCCCTCGCTGGCCAGAAACAGCACCACCGGCGCAATATCCTCCTCCGGGTCACCGCTGTAGCCCATGGGAATCATTTTCTGGATACCCGCCATCATCTCCGGCATTTCCGCCATCCGCGCGCGGAAGGCAGGCGTTGCCGCTCCCGGGCAGATCGCGTTGCAGGTGATGCCATCCTTGCCCCACTCCACCGCGGCCGTGCGGGTGAGGGTGCGGACGGCTTCCTTCGCGCAGTTGTAGTCCACGGTTCCGGCGTGCGCGTTGACGCCGTTCAGCGAACACATATTGATAATCCGGCCCCAGCGCTGGGCGGCCATGACCGGGTACACGGCCTGCATGGCGGCGAGCACCGCGTGAAAGCCCGCAGTCATTGAACCGGCCAGGCGCTCATCGCTGATCCCACTGACGCTGGTGGCGTCGCTGCCGGTGGGATAGGCGTTATTGACCAGCACATCCACGCGGCCAAACTCACCCAGTGTGCGCTCGACCATCGCCCGTACGCTGCCCAGGTCGCGAATGTCGGTCTCTATGAACAGCCCCCGGCCTCCGAGAGCAGCCAGCGAGTCGGCGACGGCCTGGCCACGCTGGCGATCAATCTCGGCCACGACCACAGTCCAGCCGGCACGGGCAAAACTGCGTGCAACGCCTTCGCCGATGCCGCCACCGGCGCCGGTGATGATAACGATCTCGGGGGTGTGCATGGTTCAGCTCCTGATCAGACGGGTTTCCCGGATGTGGACATGCGGATCATCGGCAGCAGGACCAGGCCCGCCAGCAGCGCGAACACGAAACCGAGAAACGCGCCGGTGTAGCTGCCCGTCGCATCGTGGACCAGCCCCGCCAGCGGCGGCCCGAGCAGGGTCATCGGCATGATCACGGGGTTCATCATGCCCATCACCCGGCCGTAGTTGACGGCCCCGAACAACACCGCCAGCAAGGCCCCCCACACGGGCAGCATCCCACCGGCCGCGAGGCCCAGGCTGATGCTGCCCAGCAGCAGCATGCTGTAGCTGCCACCAACGATGTAGAACAGTACCCCGGTGATCACCAGGGCCATGGACGCGGCGAGGCCGGCGCGAAGGTCGACACGGTCGGCGATGGCGCCAAAACCCAGCTTGCCGGCAATACCGGCCAGCGCCATCGCCGAAATCAGGAAGGCAGCCCGGTCTGCGCTCGAACCTGCGTCCAGGGCAAAGGGCACCAGGTTCGCCAGCAGCGCGGAATAGACGCCGAACAGCAGGCTGATGGAGATTGCCACCAACCAGAAGTTGCGCTCCCGCAGAAGCGCTGCAGTGGACAGGGGCGGCGGCAGCGGACCGCTGCTGGCCGGTGGCGCATCGCCGTCCGGGTGCAGGCCCCGGTCGGCGGGCCGGTTCGCTACCAGCCAGACCGCGGGCAGGGTCAGCAAGAGCGAGCCGAGGCCGAGAATCCGCAGGGCGCTGCGCCACTCGAAACTGTCTATCAGCCACTGCACCAGCGGCGGAAACACGAAACCGCCGACCGATGTGCCCACGGCGGCGATGCCCAGGGCCATGCCCCGACGGCGACTGAACCAGCGCGCGAGCAGGGTCGATGTGGTCAGCGGGCCGAGCAGGTTGATGCCCAGCATCATCAGGGCCGCGTAGACAATCGGCACCTGCCAGCTGGCGGTGGTGAAAGACAACAGGAGATATCCCGAGGCAAGTCCCACTGCACCCAGAAACATCATCAGGCGCAGCGAACCGCGATCAATCAGCCCTCCCATGAACGGCGACAACAGGCCGCCCGCCAGGGTCATGCCGGTGATACCGAGCATCATGGTCATGCGGCTGGCCTCGAAGGCTGCGCCCAGGGGCACTGCGACCACACTGTAGGAATACATGATGGAGCCGCTGCTGACCATCAGCACCAGGAACGCCACACCGACCAGTAACCAGCCGTAAAACATCAGCAAACCCCGCTAGACTGGCATGTACTCGCCGCCGTTTACATCAAGCCCCGCGCCCGTGACCACGCGGGCATAATCCGAGGCCAAAAATACCGCCGCCTTGGCGCAGTCGCCATCGTCGGGAATGTGCCCGAGGGGAATATTCCGCGCCACCTCGGCAATCAGTTCTTCCCTCGGACGGCCGCTGGCCTGGGCCTGCCAGTCGAAATAGCCCTCGACAGCCGGGCCCCACATCCAGCCCATATGGCAGCTGTTGACGCGGATATTGTCCTTGCCAAGCTCCAGGGCCAGGTGCTTGGTGGCATTGCGCAGGGCTGACTTGGAGGCGCCGTAGCCGCCCTGGGTCGCCAGCGGCTTGTGCTCAACCATGGTGGCGATCATGACAATGGCGCCACCGCCAGCCGCGCGCAGGTGGGGAATGCAGGCCTGGGTCAGCTGCATGGTGCCGAAGAAATTGACCTCCATGCTCCGCCGCCAGCCGTCCAGGTCCGCCTCTGCGATAGGCTCGAAATTACCGGGGTCATAGGCGCTGTTGAAAAGCACATCAATGCGGCCAAAGGCCTCCGCTGTCGCCTTGGCGAGAGCCTCGCACTGGGCGCGGTCAGCGATGTCAGTCACCACCTTGAGCGTCCGGGTCCCGAGACCCAAGGCCTGGATCTCGGCTTCCGCGACATCCAACTTGGCCGGCGTACGGGCCGCCAGAACGACGCCGGCGGCGCCTTCGCGGGCGGCCAGGGTGGACAGCTCCTGGCCGAGCCCCGG
>JBFHFJ010000138.1:0-8262 GCA_041583655.1 Haliea sp.
CGTTGAGTCAATCGCCAGGGGCATGCTGCGGATCGTAAAGGACACCGCGTTGCACGCCCGACTGGCTGCCGCCGCCGGCGACCAGGCGTCGCGCTACAGTTGGGACGAGGCGGCAGCGGACACGCTGTCTGTGCTGCGTGATGCCGCTTCCGCCGCCGCAATGCGCAGCACTTCATCGCGAAATTGAACGGCGCTTTCGGCCCAGCTAATGGCGAGCTCACGCTGTTCCAGGCGCACAGGCGCCCCTGCCTGCCAAAGTTCCAAATGCTGCTGCAGCTCCGTCGCCAACTCCGCCGGACAGCCCGGCGCGAAGTACCGGCAGGCAGCACCGCCCACCTCACGGAAAACGTCAATATCAGAGGCAAGCACCGGTAGCCCGTGACGAATACCCTCGACAATGGGTAGCCCGAATCCCTCTGCCCAGGAAGCGCACACCAGGATATCAGCGCGCCGGTATGCGGCTGCCAAGGTAGCGTCATCCGCATCATCGAGGTGCAACAGGCGTGAACCGAGCAGGCGATGCCCCCGAATACGCTGCAAAATCTCGTCATGCGCCCAGCCTGGCCTTCCGACAATTACCAGGATCACGTCTGGCTGTTCCCACAGTGAATCCAGTGCATCGAGGATCACCGTGTAATTCTTGCGTGGCTCAAGCGTTCCCACTGCCAACACCACAAATCCAGACAGCGCCAGCAGCGGGTCAGGAGTGATGGGCACGGGTGACGTCAGTTCCGCGCCCAGGCGAAAATGCCCGGTGACCAGTGGTCGCCCACGCAGGTCCGGATGCTCGCCCAGGTAATTCTCCAGGGCGCGATTGGTAGCAGCGGAATTGGCAATGAAAAAATCCACTTCGGCCGCCACGCGCTGGAACCAGTCAACATAGTTTTCCACTGTTCTGGTCTGGCACATCTGCGGAATGGTCAAGGGGAACAGGTCGTGCAGCATGGCACCGACCCGAATACCGTCGCGGTCGCGTGCAGTGAACAAGGCCTCTAGCATCGCCGGTGAATCCCAGGTGGAATCCACGAGCACCACGATATCCCCGCGGTGAAAACGTACAGGCTCCGCGAAAAACAGTCCTCCCGGCCAGGCGAGCAACCCGAACAGGCGATAGAGTGTTTCATGGTTGCCGCGACCCCGGCGCAGCCAGTCGCGCAGCGCTCGACCAAGACAGATCACCGGGCACAACAGTGTGCGCAGGCCCCGCCGGGCTGCCTGTAATAGCCATAGTATCAGCCTCGCAGGCATTGCCAGCGGCAGGGGCTGGCCCACCCTTCCGAACACCCGCGCGATGAAGCTGAGGCAATGGTGGCAGAGCTGCTCACTCCGGGTTCGAAACGCCAATAACACGGCCCGCAGCCGCACTAACGGGTGCGGAGCCTCAGTCAGAGGTCTCCGCGGGCGCAGAAACATCTGTCCGGCCCAGACCAGCGGAAGCAGCTGCCCTCGTTCGTCGCTGACCTGATGGTGCGCGTTGGCCAGGTTGCGCGCCACGCGGCGGATTCCACTGCTGCCACCTGCAAAGTAGGTGTGGGTGCATTCCACAAATATCCTGCGTGGGACGGGTGCCGGTGCAGTCACAGCGGATACTGGTGGCGTTCAAGGTCAAGATCGTAGGCCTCTACCAGCCAGCGGTTGATTGAACGACTTCGGTCTGCAATTAACTGGCGCTGGGCTTCAGTCATGACAACTCCGTATTTGTTGTCCCCGCCAGAGTCCCGGAGCTTGTCCATGTGCCGAGTGCGCTCCCGGGGGGGCAGCGCCAACCACTGCGTACGTTCTTCATCCGATGCGTCAATTGTCTTGAGAAAATCGACCTGTACTGCATTCAAGGCCTGGTTCAGGTGCTTGTCTTCGATTGCCTCTTCTTCCGTATGGTCTATCCCCATAAAGCGCAAAACGCTGGCGAAAAAAGCCTTTCTGTCCTCGACCATGTCTTCAAAGAGGAAAACACCGACCTTGTCACGGCCCAGGAACTCGGTGGCAAAGCGCAGGTTCTTGTCGAAATCAAACCTGAAGTCATGCTTGCCGATACCCCGATGAGCACCGTCAAGCCAGTCGTCAAACGGCAGGAAAACCCTTCCTGCGGGGAGGGAATGATGCGTGCCCAGTTTCGCACAGGCCTTGAGCGCGTGAAGGTATGCCGATGGCAGGCGCTTTAGTGGATTGCGAAGCGTGAAGATGACCCTGACATCACCCATGGCATCCTGGGCGTCTCGCAGTATTTGCTGGAATTTCATCGGCGGGGTGATCCCCAACCCCTCCCAGGAACCTAGAATAGGTTTTTCTGACCCCATCTGCCGGGAATGCGCATGCAAAACGGACCGAAGCGAATGGGGACGAATCGGTTCGCTGCGCTGCCAGAAGAGCGGGCGCAGCACAGCGTAGATTTCATCAGAGTAGCAATGCCGCTCGGCAGGCCAGGCTGAGCGCTTGCCAAGGTAGCAGATACCCGAATGATGGCTGAACAGCGAGTTTTGCAGCGTCGTGGTAGCGGTCTTCGGCAGCCCCACATGCAGAAAGACCGGCGGCAGCTTGACCATCTCACCTGTTCGGACGCCGTTTGGCCCGCTGGCACTGCGGTACACAAAACTGCTCAGCTGTGCGCTGGCGCGCTCCAGCTGCTGCCGCACTGACCGCAGTCGACGATGCACCCCCCCGGCTTGCTCCGTCGCCGACAGAGCCTTCCAGGCCTTGATTCTTCTGCGTACTTGCTTGCGCATCCCTGAAGACTCCTTTGGCGCAGTTGCTGGATAATCAGCGAAATCCCCTGTAAACATCTCACCGCCCAGTCCCGGGAAAATCCGTTGAGCCAGACGGGCGTTACCGGCGGTAAAATGCGCATAAAAGGCCTGGGCTTCGGCCCTGGTGGCAGGATAACTTCGCCCAGGATTCTCACGACTGATGCGTGCCACCAGGTGCTCGCGAGAGGGATCAGGGCCGCTGAGCGGCTTCCTCGGCCACTGTTGGTTCAGCTCCTGCAGCATCAGCACCCCGGCCTCGCTGAGCGATTGATTCACACGCCTCGGGAACTCCTTGCCGGTTATGTCAATACCAACCCGGGCGCAGAAATCCTCGATCAGTCCCGCTTCCGCGTCGGCTTGCTGCTCGTAGAGACACGCCTGGACAGCCTCCTCCCCAAACACCTGGCACCAGGTGTCATAGACACACTCATAATCGTAGTAGTACGGCAGCTGCTCACCCTCTATGGCTGGAAACACCTCCGGCGTGGGGTTTCCTGACTTCAACCGCGTGGAATAGAGACTGACCGCTACCCGATCCTGGCGCCGCAGATAGAGTATCACCTCCACCTTGTCACTCCAGCGACTGAGCAGTTTCTGCAAGGCTCGAACCCGACCGGGTTTCCTGAGGCGACTGTGGAAATGCTCGCAGGAGACGAGCAACGTATGGCGATCCGGGCAAGCCGCCAGCTCCTGGTCAATTGCGTCGATCAAACGCTTACGGTAAACGCTGGCAGAGGCCTGATCCCGGATCTCCAGGCGCGCACCGATATCGGATTTCCACGGCCGCCTCGCCACGGCAGCAACAAAGCCCCATTGGCTGCCGCCGTTCGGGCCAGTGAACAGCGGATAGACAATACCATCCGCCCCGAGCGCGGCCCGATTGCCGGAAAGGAAGTGCTGGATCGAGCTGGTGCCGGTTTTCTCAGTACCGATATGGAGAACGATCCTGTCAACGCGCACGCCTGTTCCTGTCCTTTCCACCTTCGACTTGCCCACATTCTCGTTCGACGCGCAATCATAGCTCAAAGCACAGTGAATAACCGAGCTTGCCAAGCAATGTTATTCAATATAACATTCGTATGTTAATTGCTATCACATTGGCCCCCTCCATGCCTCGCTCCAAAGACCCACGCTACGGCGGTTACCGCACACTGCTGCTCAGCCTTGCCGTTGCAGCCGGACTGACAGCACTGCTGACCACCGCCATCGCGCTGCGTGCCAGCTTCGAGGATCAGCCCAGCCCCGCTCCACTGCCCGTCACCACCACTGTCTTTACGCTGGAAGAGGGATACGCCGAGGCGCTGCGCCTGACTGGACTGGTCCAGGCACGATCCAGGGCCCAGCTTGCGTTTGAAGTCCCGGGTCTGCTGCTGCAGCTCTCGGTGCGGGAAGGTGAACAGGTAGCCGCCGGAGCGCTGCTCGGCCAGCTGGACACACGCCAGCTGGAAGCGCAGCGGGCGGTAGCTGCCGCCGACCTCGCCAGTGCCGAGGCCGACCTGGAACTGGCACGCCTGCGCAGCGCCCGCAGCGCCAGGCTGCGCGCAACGGGTGCCATTTCCGCCCAGGACAGCGATGAAGCCCGCCTGGCCGCAGAGGCGCTGGCCAGCCGCCGTGAGGCGCTGCTGGCGCGTCTCGCCAGCCTGGATCTGGACCTGGAAAAATCCACCCTGCGCGCGCCCTACGCCGGTGTTGTTGCCGCCCGCCATGTCGATCCGGGAACGGTACTCGCCGCAGGCACAGCCGTGCTGCAGCTGGTCTCCGCCGGTTCCCTGGAAGCCCGGATCGGGGTTCCCGCGGAGCACCTGGCCGGAATGGTTCAGGGGAAAGATTATTCGCTGCAGCTGCGCACGGGCACCGTGCGGGCACAGCTGGTGGCCGTTCGGGCCGATCTCGACCCGCGCACACGCACCGCCCTGGCCGTCTTCGACCTGCCGGTCGACGCCGGGGTGCTGGACGGGGAGATCGCCACCCTCGTACTCTCGCAAACGGTTCGAGAAGCCGGTGGCTGGCTGCCCATCAGCGCCCTGCTGGAAGGCGAGCGCGGAGCCTGGACGGTCCTGCGCCTGACACTGCGGGGCGACGGCACCACGATCGCCACACGCGAGGCCGTGGAGGTGCTGCATATCGATGGCAACCGCGCCTATGTCCGCGGCAGCCTGCAGGGGGGGCAACGCGTCATCGCCGACGGCATCCACCGCATTGCGGCCAACACACCGGTGCAGCCGCTGGAGTCCTGACATGCTCGCCCGCATCCTCTATAACAACGGCCGCTACTTCACCCTCCTGGTGCTGGTGATTCTGGTGGTGGGAATCTTCAGCCTGCGCTCGATTGCGCGCCAGGAAGACCCGACCATCACCAACTTTGTTGCCACGGTTACCACCGTTTACCCGGGCGCCGACCCGGCGCGGGTGGAAGCCCTGGTCACCCGGCCGCTGGAGGATGAGCTGCGCCAGATCGCCGAAATCGACGAGCTCAACTCCACCTCGGCCAGCGGGATTTCCAGCCTGACCATCAGCCTGGTGCAGACCCTGTCACCAGAGGACATCGAGCGCAGCTGGTCCGAAATCCGCGATGCGCTGGGCGACGCCGCCGCGGGCTTTCCCCAGGGCGCAGGTGTTCCGGTCTTCGACGATGACCGCCTCAGCGCCTACACCGTCATTGTCGCCCTGCGTGCCCGGGACGGCAGCGATGTGCCCCTTTCCCTGCTCAATCGGGTCGCCCTGGATTTCGCAGACGCGGCGCGGAATTTCAAGGGCACGGAGCGGGTTGATCTCTTCGGCGAGCCGGAAGAGGAGATCCGCGTGGCCATCGACGAGCAGGCGTTGATCAGTCGCGGGCTGGGCCTGGACGAGGTTGCTGCCGCGCTACAGGGCGCGGACCCACGCGCTGCAGCCGGGCGCAGCAGCGGGGCCGGCAACGACTTCCTGATCGAAATCGACGGGGAATTTTCCAGTACGGCACGGGTGCGGGAAGTGGTCCTGCGCGCGGATACCGCCGGGGGCGCAGTGCGCCTGGGGGATATCGCCAGGGTCTACCGGGCTGAGGCCACCCCGCCCACGTCGCGGGTTCTGGTTCAGGGTGGCGAGGGTATCCTGGTGGGCGTGGCCATGCTTGACGGCATGCAGGTGGACCGCTGGACCGGGGATTTCGGCCGCTTCGTCGAGGAATACCGTGCCCTGTCACCCCGGGGAATCAGCCTGGAAATCAGCTATGACCAGAGCGTCTACACCATCGAACGGCTGCAGAGTGTGGCAAACAACCTGGCCCTGGGCGTGGTGCTGGTGCTGCTGGTATTGCTCTTCACCATGGGCTGGCGCGCGGCCGTGGTCGTGGCCTGCATCCTGCCCCTGTGCTCCCTGTTCTCGGTCGCGGTGCTGTATGAACTGGGTATCGCCATTCACCAGATGTCCGTGACGGGGCTGGTGGTGGCGCTGGGGTTGCTGGTGGACGGCTCGATTGTCATGACCGACGAGATCCGCAAACGGCTGGTGGACCACGGGGACAGCCCGCTGTCATCAATCACCGGGGCCGTATCGCGACTGCGGGTCCCACTGCTCTCCTCCACCGCCACCACCGTGCTGGCCTTCATGCCCATGGTGATCCTGCCCGGGCCCTCCGGCGACTTCATGGGTTCCATTGCCATCGCCGTGGTGGTGATGCTGACCGGCTCGCTGCTGCTTGCGCTGATCGTCACCCCGGTGCTGGCGGCGTGGCTGCTGCCCCGGGGCCTGCGTCGAAGTGGTCACTGGTGGGACATGGGATTGCAAAGCGGGCTTCCCGGCCGCCTCCTGGTGCGCGCACTGGACTGGTCCCTGTGCAACCCGGGCAGCTCGGTGGCCCTGGCACTGGTGCTGCCGCTGACCGGGTTCCTGAGTTTTTCGACGCTGACCGCGCAGTTTTTCCCGGGTACCGACCGCGACCAGATGTATCTGCAGGTGAAACTGCCGGACGGGCGCTCCATTGACGACACCACAGCACTGGTCAAACGGCTGGATGAGCATTTGCGGGCGGATCCGCTGGTCCGGCGGGTGGACTGGACTATTGGCGAAAGCGCACCTGCCTTCTATTACAACATGTTCCGCACCCGGGAGCGCATCCCGAGCTGGGCCGAGGCGCTGGTGCTGACCACCGACCCGAAGCAGACCGACGACCTGATCCGGCGCCTGCAAAGGGAGGCGGACCGGGGGTACCCGGAAGCGCGGATCATCGTCCGCGGCATTGACCAGGGGCCGCCGGTAATGGCGCCCCTTGAGGTCGAAATCTATGGTGACAACCTGGACGTGCTGCGCGACCTGGGCGAACAGTTCCGGCTGCGCCTGGAGCAACTGCCCGACGTCACCCACACCAACACCAGCCTGGTTGCCGGCGCACCCAAACTGGTATTCGAGGCCGATGAAACGCGGCTTCGGCTGGCCGGACTGCAGCGTCGCGACGTTGCCGCAGCACTGGACGCGGCACTGACCGGCATAACCGGAGGCGAAGTCCTGGAAGGCACTGAACGCCTGCCGGTGCGAGCGCGACTGGAGGAAGTGGACTGGGGCAGCGCCGGCCAGATCGCCGCCCTGCACCTGCCGCTGCGCAATGGCGCCGGGGGCAGCGCGGGGTATGATGGCATTCCCGGCGTGGCCCTGCAGAGCCTGGGCCAGTTCACCCTCGCGCCCTCGCGCAGCCCCATCAGCCGGACCCGCGGAGAACGGACCAACACGGTGCAGGCATATCTGACCCGAGGAGTCCTGCCAGAGGAAGCCCTGAACCACTTGCGCGCGGACCTTCAGGCGAACCCCATCCCGCTGCCGGAGGGTTACCGCTACGGCTTTGGCGGGGACAGCGACGAGCGCGCCGGGGTCGTTGCAGATATCATGGCACCGATGGGCATGATTATCGCCCTGCTCATCGCCTGTATCGTCCTCACTTTCAATTCCTGGCGCCTGTCGCTGGTTGCCATGCTGGTGTGCGTCTGCTCCACCGGCCTCAGTCTGCTGTCGCTGGCGATCTTCCATTACCCCTTCGGCATCCAGGCCATGATCGGGGTTATCGGCTCCATTGGCGTCTCCATCAACGCGGCGATCATTATCATGACCGCGCTGCAGCTGGAACCGGGAGCCATGGACGGCGGGATCTACGCCATCCGCAGCGTGGTGATGGATTCCAGCCGCCACATCGTCTCCACCACCATCACCACCTTCGGCGGTTTCCTGCCCCTGATTCTGGAGGGCAGCCAGTTCTGGCCGCCCTTCGCCATGGCGATTGCCGGCGGCGTGCTGCTGTCCACGGTCGTGTCCTTTTTTCTGGTCCCGCAACTGTTCCTGCTGCTGCGGCGATGGCCACACCTGCGGCGGGCGCCGGAACCGCCAGCGGCCGGCACTGTTGGAGCCCAGCGATGACCAGGAAGCGCAAGCCTCAGCCCCGTGGCTACCATCATGGTGACCTGCGCAACGCCTTGATAACCGCCGCAGCGGAACTGATCGAGGAGAGCGGCAGCGTGGAGTTCGCAATGATCGATGCCGCGCGCCGGGC